>CALMTS010000180.1 GCA_937872685.1 uncultured Desulfomicrobium sp. | reverse complement strand
CTGCCAAAATCGGCGTCCAGCCGGAAAGCGTCAGGGCCATGATCAGAATGAACAAGCGGATGAGACGCGGCATGGTTCCCTGAGGGTGTGTGTGATGGTTGATGTGGCGATGACCCGCATTCCAGGGCAAAATGTGTGCCCTTTACGTAACATGCCGAACGGAAAGGACGCATCTGTCCGCAAGTGCGACTTTTTTGCGGGGTTTGTGCGGTTTCCCGCGCAGTCGGTTGGCGGTTCTGGAAGGGGCCTGACATGACGCGTCGGAAAACGTTTGCCTTGGCATCCCTGTTGTTGGGACTGCTCCTGTCCATGCTTCCGGCATGGGCGGCGGAAGAAGGCGGCGCCGGTTCACCCGAAAGTTTTTGTGTGGGCCTGCGGGGCCTGGCCCCGCCCTATGTCATGTACGGAGAGAACGGCACCCTGACGGGCATGAGTGTCGAAATGTATGAGGAAGTCGGGCGAAGAATCGGCCGTTCCGTGCAGTTCCGCCTTGTTTCTGACTGGAACCGCTTCGACGAACTCCTGATGCGGGGCGCGTTCGACATCGCCCCCATACCGAGCAGCCGCGTTGTCGACCCTACCCTGATCAAATTCCCGGCCTATCGTTCCATTTTCTACCAGCTCTACGTCCACAAGGATTATGACACGGTCTTCAGCGTGTCGGATCTCGATGGTCTTGTGGTCGGCTATTCTTCCTATGACACGCGGGATTTCATTCTCAGGCATTCCAAGCCCAGTCAGGCCGTCGAGTTCATCTCCGTGGTGGAGGGCATGCTGGCGGTGGATCGCAAGCTCATCCACGCATACCTGGTCGTCGACAGGAACGCGGGCGAATTCGTTGTCCGGAATCTGGGCCTGCGCAACGTCGTGGCGGTGGGGCCCGCCCTTGAGGAGGTGCCGTTGAGCGTTGTCGGACGAAAGGCCGATGCCGCCCTGGTCGAAAGCGTCTCCCGCGCCTCGCGGGAGATGATGGAAGACGGAACCATGAACAGCATCGGCGGTCATTGGATTCGCCTCGAGGGCCGGAACAGATACTGGGAGCGCTACGGCCGGTGGGGCCTGCTGGGGGCCGTGGCCGTCGTCCTGGGTACCCTGGGCGTCGTGTTCTGGAACCAGCAGTTGCACAGGATGGTGAAGAGCGTCACAGCGGATCTGCAGCTTTCCGAGCAGCGCTACAGGGTGCTCCTGGAGTCCGCCCCGTTCATGGCCCTGCTGGTCTCGAGCGACGGGGATATCCATTTCGCCAATGCCGTCGCCGTCCAGGAACTGGGGCTGCCCGCGGCCGACCACCCGGGGAATCTGTTCGACCATGTCCTCGACACGGACAGGCCGAGCCTGCTGGGAATTCTGCACGACGCGTCCGTGGTGCGCACGCCTTCTTCGGTCAACCTGACGTTCCTGCGCCCCGGCCAGGACGCCGTGGAGGTCGAGATCGTCGCTGTGGAGAGGCCGGTGGCCAACGATTCGGTTCTGACCTGCTGCTTCCTGCGCAACGTCACGCAGGAAAAGACCATGCAGCGGGCCCTGCAGGAGCAGGACCGGCTGGCCATCGTCGGCGCCATGGCCGCCGGTTTCGCTCATGAGATCAACAATCCCCTGGCCATCATCCAGGCCAATGTCGACAACCTGCAGACCCTCGACCTGCCCGAGGAGGAACGCCAGGGGCTCATGGCGATGTCGAGGAGTCTGGAACGCATGGGGTCCCTGTCGCAGCGCCTGCTGCTGCTGTCCAAAACCGGCGAGATGAAGGTCACGGGCATCAATCTCAACGATGTTGTCGAGGATTGCCTTCAGCTCATGCGGCACAGGCTCAAGGGGGTGGAGGTGCGGGCGGACCTCGCCCGGGGAGGCGCGTGGATGCGCGGGGACGCCCACCTCGTGTCGCACGTCCTGCTCAACCTGCTGCTCAACGCCCACGAGGCCATGTCCTCTGCGTCCGTGAAGGCTCCGGTCATCCTGGTCCGGACCTGCGCCGCGTCTGGCGGGACCTCCCTGTGCGTTGGAGACAATGGCCCGGGCATACCCCGGGAAAACCTGCTGCGCATCTTCGACCTCTTTTTCACCAGCGGCAAGCCCACGGGCGTGGGACTCGGCCTCTACCTGTGCCAGCGCATCGTGCGCAGCCATGGGGGCCTGATCTTCGCGCAATCGTCACCAGGGTCGGGCGCGATGATTTCCCTGGAATTTCCCGACACATCTCCTCTTTAGTCCAGTCCTTCACCTCCTTTCTCCCTGAAAAGGCCTGACGCACGGCTGTTGTGCGAGAATCCGCGCACGGTCCTGAGGTGTCGGGCATCACTGCGCACGTCTCGTGGAGAGGGTTGCTCGATTTTTTAATTAATATTTTGAAATTATGAGTGAATTTTATTTGGCACAGATAGTGCCTTTTTTTGTGTGGCTGACTTGGGCGTTGTCGCCCGCGCACCATGATCGCACTCCGGGGTTGCCGGAACAGCATAACCGAAAAGGAGAATACTTGTGAAAACGGGAAAGAATCGATTCGTCCGCGTTGTCCTGGCCGCAGCGCTGGCCGTTGCCCTGGCGGGCCCAGCGGCCTGGGCCAAGGAGAAGTCCGTGAAGTCCGTCGCCGAGGGTGGCGAAGGGCA
>CALMTS010000179.1 GCA_937872685.1 uncultured Desulfomicrobium sp. | reverse complement strand
AAAAAAGCGCGGGCCGGGGAGCAGTCCCCGGCCCGCGCCGTCATGCGCGTCATTCAACCCGCGGTTATTTGCCCATCCATTTCTTCACGGTGTCCGGGTATTCCTTCAGGAAGCGCTGGGCGTTCTCTTCGGGGCTGCCGCCTTCCTGGTTCCAGGCCATGACCATCTGCAGCTGGTTCGGGGAATCCCACTTGAAGTTGGAGAAGAAGGCGTGCACCTCGGGCATGTCCTTGGCCAGGCCCTTGCGCACGATGGCTTCGATCTGCTCCTCGCCGCCCAGGACGCCCTTGGGGTCCTTGAGGTACTTCAGGTCCCACTTGCCGAACATCCAGTGCGGGGACCAGGCCGTGACCACGACCCACTTCTTGTTCTTGATGGCGTCGCTCAAGGCCGCGGTCATGGTAGCGCCGCTGCCTTCCATCAGTTCCAGCTTGTCCAGGCCGTAGTCGGCGATGGCCTGCTCGGACAGCTTCATGAGGCCCGCGCCGGGGTCGATGCCGATGATCTTGCCGTCGAATTTGTCGGCATTGGCATTGAGTTCCTCAATGGAGTCGATGGTCACGTAGGCAGGCACGGCCCAGCCCAGTTTGGCGCCGCCGGAGACGACGGATACCTTTTCGACCTTGTCCTTGACCTTGGCGTAGTAGTCGGCGTGCGTCACGGGCAGCCAGGCCGTGACCATGGCGTCGACGTCTCCCGTGCCCAGGGCCTGCCACATGGCGGCCGCGGCGACGGGCAGGGTCTCGACCTCGTACCCCATCTGTTCAAGAGCGGCCTTGGCCGTCATGGTGCTGGCCGTGGCGCAGTCCCACTCGACGTAGGCGATGCGGACTTTGCCTTTGGACGCCATGGCGGGCACGGCGATGAACATCAGACAGATCAGGGTAAGCAGGATTTTCTTCATTCGTTTCTCCTTGTTTTATTTTTCTTTGCGGGTGCCAAGCTTCTGCAGCACCCGGTCCAGGATCATCGCCACAATGACGATGGCGATGCCCGCTTCGAAGCCACGGCCCATCTGCAGGCGCTGGATGGCTTTCCAGACCTCGCCGCCCAGTCCTTTGGCGCCGATCATGGACGCGATGACGACCATGGAAAGGGCCAGCATGACCGTCTGGTTGATGCCGGCCATGATGGTCGGCGCGGCCAGGGGCAGGTCGAGTTTGAGCAGGCGCTGCATGCGCGTCGCGCCGAAGGCCGTCGAACACTCCACGAGTTCCGTGGGAATCTGGCGGATGCCCAGGCAGGTGAAGCGTATGGCCGGGGGCATGGAAAAGATGACCGTGGAAAAGATGGCCGCGGTCTTGCCCAGCCCGAAGAACGGGATGGCCGGGATGAGATAGACGAAGGCAGGCATGGTCTGCATCACGTCCAGCACGGGCATGACCACCTGGTACATCCGTTTGCTGATGGCCGAGAGAATCCCCAGCGGCACGCCGATGGCGATGGCGCAGAGGGTGGCCACCACGACCAGGGCGATGGTGCTGACCGTGGCGGTCCACAGCCCCATGTTCCAGATCAGGGCCAGACCAAGGGCGCTGCCCAGGGTCAGTTTGCGGTCCCTGGTCAGAAGCCACACGCCGGCCCCGATCAGACCGATGAAGATCGGGATGGGGATCAGCAGCAGGCCGTGCTCCATGCCCCCAAGCATGGTCTCGACCACGGCGGCGCTGGCCTTGGTGATGAAGGACAGGTGCTCAACCAGAAAATCGATGCCGGATTCGATGAGTTCGCCAACAGGCAGTTTGAACTGGTTCATGCGGCGCCTCCTCGTTCAGCAAGGGCCGCGACGAGTGTGCCGCGTACGATGACTCCCTTGAATTTGTTGTTCTCGTCGACCACGGCCAGGGGATAGGGCAGGTCGGCCATGATGGTGAAAAGATCCTGGGCCGGGGTGTTCGGGAAGACGGTCTTGATGTCCGTGCACACGGCCTCGGCCAACTGTTCCTCGCCGCGTGCGGCAAGGGCTGCGGCCGCATCCGCCGAGACGATGCCGACAAGCCGGTGGTTGTGATCGACCACAAAGAGGTGGGCGATGTTGTGCTTGCGCATCTTGCGCAGAGCCGCGCGCGGTCCGTCGGTGCGCAGATAGGCCACCGCTTCGCTGCGTTTCATGACGGATTCGGCCGTCAGGACCTTGGTGATGTCCACATCCTCCACGAAGCGGGCCACATAGTCGGTGGCCGGAGACGTGAGGATCTGTTCAGGCGTGCCGATCTGCACGATGGCGCCATCCTTCATGAGGATGATGCGGTCGCCGAGTTTCAGGGCTTCGTCCAGATCATGGGAGATGAAGACGATGGTCTTGTGCATCTTCTCCTGCAGGTTGATGAGCTCGTCCTGCATGTCGCGCCGGATAAGGGGATCCAGGGCGCTGAAGGCCTCGTCCATGAGCAGGATGTCGGGGCTCAGGGCCAGGGCTCTGGCCAGGCCCACGCGCTGCTGCATGCCGCCCGAGAGCTGGCGCGGATAGGACTCTCCCCATCCGTCCAGACCGACCATGGACAGAGCTTCCTCGGCCAGCTTGAGCCGTTCTTCTTTGCCAACTCCCTGAATCTCCAGCCCGAGGGCCGCATTCTCGAGCACGGTTCGGTGCGGGAACAGGGCGAAATTCTGGAAGACCATCCCCATCTTGCGCTGTCTGAGCTGCCTGAGTTCATCGTCGCCCATGGTCATGACATCCTGGCCGTCGATGAGGATTTTGCCGGCGGTGGGCATGATGAGACGGTTGAGGCAGCGCACCAGGGTGGATTTGCCGCTGCCGGAGAGGCCCATGATGACGACGATCTCGCCTTCGTTCACCTCGAAGGAGGCGTTGTCCACGCCAACTCCGTGGCGAATGGCGGCCATGATCTCGTCTTTTGTCTTGCCCTGGGAAAGCATGTGCATCGCTTTCTTCGGATTCGGGCCGAAAATTTTGTAAAGTCCTTCAACATGTATTTTAGCCATTCAATCTCCTTGGCTTCGGGTTCGGAGGCGTGCAGCCACAGGCGGCAGGCCTTTTTTCAGCATTGGGTAGAATAGGCGAAACGCAGAGGGGAGCAAGGGGATGGGACGGGGATGAATCGGGTATGCGGATATACCCGATAATCAGAGGGGAGGCTGCTGCTGCAGGAATGCGGAGAGGGAGACGGGCCCGTTTTTGAGGCCGAGTTTGCGACGGATATTCTTGCGGTGGGTTTGCAGGGTCTCGAAGGAGATGCCGAGTTGTTCGGCGATGGCCCGTCCCTGCCAGCTTTGCTGGATGAGCCGGCAGATATCCATTTCTCGGGGGGTCAGCAGGGCGAAGAGGCTGGCCGCGTCGGGAGAGGTTTCAACCATATCCGCGATCTTTTCTTCCAGGGCGGAGCGGTAGGCCTGGCGTACAAGATGCGAGTCCTCCTGGACGATGCGTTCCACCGTGGGCAGAACTTCCTCGCGGACCTGTTGCACCAGGCCGTCCTTGAGCTCCTGGCGCTCTTCCTCCACGTTGCGCAGGACCTGCTTGAGGGCCGTGTTCATGTCCGCGACCTGCATGCGGCTTTTGGCCAGGTCGCGCTCCAGTGCCATGCGCCTGCGCAGGTCGCCCAGCATGAACTGATAGAGGCGCACTTCCCCGACGCTCAGACAGCGCACTGTGATCCTGACAGGAGTCTCCTGCCCGTCCGGCCCGAGCGTGGTCAGGGAGCCGCGCCAGGACATCCCGCTTTTGAGGGCCCGGGCAGCTGCCAGGACTCTGCCCTCGTCCGCGGGATGCAGGATGCGTGGGAGAGCCGAGCCGTCCAGACACTCGTCGCCGGTGGCATAGAGGGCGTGCGCCTTGCGGTTTGCAGCCAGAATGCGAAACGCGTCGTCCGTGAGCAGGATGGCGTCCTGGACGTCGTTGAAGACCGCGTTGAAGACGGCGTAATCCAGGGTTGATGCAGACTGCGCAGGGGTGTTGACGGCCGGGGGCGCGGCCAGGGTCAGGGCTGCAAGGGTCAGGGCTGCGAGATATCCGCCCGCAGGGGAAAGCGATTGGGGAAAGGGGATCAGGCGCAGGATCAGGGGCTGGCCGTGGGGGCCGGTCAGGCTGTGGGCGCTGCCCGGGGGGACCCTGGACAACAGGGCGTCCATTTCGGCGTCATCGATGCCGAGAGCCTCCCGCAGCAGCGTGCCTGGCAGGAGGTCCCATTCGGGAGATTGCTCTGCGTGGGTCTCGATGACCCGGCCCGTTGCGTCACAAAAAAACATAACCGTCGGCACCGGCGAATCCTCCATGGCTTGAGCCGTTGGTCCGGCTGGTCAAACTCCGGTGGATCCGGAGTTGATCAGGCTAGGCCATGGCGCCATAAAAGACAACCGTTGCTCGCCGTTCTTCGTTCGATGAGTCCCTGCAGGTCGCCAGTCCTCTTGCCGGGCCTCTGGGAATGGCGGCCGGGAATGGGTCGAAATGATACGTTTACTTGTTCAGGAACCCGGTGTCCTGACCGCCGACGTCCGTGAGACGGTATTCCTCGAGCTTGCGGTAGAGCGTCTTGCGGCCGATGCCCAGCAGCTGGGCCGCCCGGGACTTGTTGCCCTGCACGGCGTGCATGACCATGCTGATGTGCGACCGCTCCAGTTCCTCCAGGGTTGAAAACCCCTTTTCCCGCGGGTTCTGGCAGCTTTTCTGGCAGAAGGGCAGGGCCTTGACGTTGATGAGGTTGTTTTCGGCCAGGATCATGCCGCGCTCGATGATGTTCTTGAGTTCCCGCACATTGCCGGGCCAGGGGTTGTCCATGAGCTGTTGCATGGCGCGGGGAGAGATCTTGTACTCCTGCCCGTCCTTGGCCAGGGACATGAGAAAGTGCTCTACCAGGGATGGTATGTCCTCGCGTCGTTCACGCAGCGGCGGGAGTTCGATGGTGAAGACGTTGATGCGGTGGAAGAAGGCGTCATGAAAGCGGCCCGCCTCGACTTCCTTGGCCAGGTTCTTGTTTGTGGCGAAGATGAAGCGCACGTCCACGCAACGCTCCTCCTTGTCGCCCACCCGTCTGAAATGCTGCGTTTCCAGCACCCGCAACAGGGCGCCCTGCAACTCCAGGCTCAGTTCGCCGACTTCGTCGAAAAAGAGCGTGCCCTTGTGCGCCAGAGTCAGCAGTCCGTCGGTGCTTCGCTCCGCGCCGGTGAAGGCTCCCTTGCAGTACCCGAACAGCTCGCTCCGCAGGAGTTCCTTGTCGAACGTGCCGCAGTTCTTGATGATGAGCGGCTGGTCTGCGCGGCGGCTTTGGGCGTGCAGGGCGGCGGCGGCCACGTTCTTGCCCGTGCCGCTCTCGCCCGTCAGCAGTACCGGAACATCCGTGGGGGCTGCTTTTTCGATCAGGTATCGGACCTGCTGCACGGATTTGGAGTGCCCGATGAACTTGGGCATGGACCTGAGTTCGGAGTTGTGCCGAAGCAGTTCGTTTTCCCGCTGCAGGCGAACCCGTTGATAGGCCTTCTCGATGACCTGCTCCATGCGCTCCAGGGAAAAGGGTTTGGTGATGTAGTCGTAGGCCCCGTTCTTCATGGCCTCCACGGCGTTGTCCACGTCGGCGTAGCCCGTGATGAGGATGATGGCCACGTTGGGCACGGTCTCCAGCAGCTTGGACATCAGCTCGAGCCCGTTGGCGTCGGGGAGGCGGATATCCAGAATGATGATGTCGCAGTAATGCTTTCGAAGGTGCTCGAACGCCTCGGCCGCGCTGCCCACGGTACTGATGGTGCGGCCCGGTGAGGCCAGTTCCCGCGAGAAGAGCTTGCGTATGTTGGACTCGTCGTCGACGACGAGAATCTCTATGGAATTGAAGATGCTCATAAGTTTTGTTCCTTGTTGTTCCCGGAAAATCCGGTGGGGAGCATGACCCGGAAGACGGAGCCCTTGCCCGGTTCGCTGCAGACGTGAATTTCTCCGCCGTGCATTTTGATGATGTTGTAGCAGATGGACAGGCCGATGCCGATGCTGTGCCCTTTGGTCTTGGTGGTGAAGAAGGGTATGAAGAGCTTGCCCAGGGTTTCGGGGAGGATGCCCTGGCCCGTGTCCTCGACGATGAGGGCCGCGTGTCCAGGCCTGTCCAGGCTGGTGCGGATCGTTATTGTCCCTTCGGACTCGATGGCGTCCATGGCGTTCAAAACCAGATTCAAGAGCACCTGTTTGAGTTCTCCCTGTGCCCCCTGGATGGTGACCGGCAGGGGATTGGTGTCGAGAACCAGGTTGATGCCCGGACGCAACTTGATCTGGTGATGCAAAATTTTGAGGGAGTCCGTGACCAGTGTATTAAGATCTATAGTATTGAATTTACATGTTTTTTGGCTACTGAATGAGAGCAGGTTGCCGACAATGTCACGGCAGCGGTTGCATTCTTCCAGGATGGTGGTCGTATAGTCGGTGAAGTCTTCCAGGATGGCCTTGTCCTCGTTCTTGGCCAGGAGGGTGGCCAGAAAGGGGATGCGGCGTTTGAGCGCCTCGGAGAAACCGCTGATGGCTGCCAGGGGATTGTTGATTTCGTGGGCCACGCCCGCGGCCAGCAAGCCGATGGTGGCCATCTTCTCGGCCTGGTAGTATTTGGCTTGGTATTCCTTTTCCATGGTCACGTCGCGTTTTGACACAAGGACGGTGCGGACCTGTCCCTTGTCGTCAAACATGGGCGAAGCAACGACTTCAAAGTGCAGGTTCCGGTCTGAACGGGGATCGATATAGGACGCACGGTCGGGCTTGCCGGTCTGCAGGGCGGTGCGCAGTGGGCAGACCGGACATGGTCCGGGACGGCCCCGGAAGACTTGATAGCAGTGCATCCCCTCGGGGCGGGGAATGTCGAAATACGTGGTGAAGACCCTGTTCACATAGACGATGCGATAATCCGGCGAAACAACGGCCAGAAGGTCCATGATGCCGTTCAGGATATCCTGGATCTCCTGCTTTTTGCGCTCAAGTTCGGCGTTGTAGGTCTCGAGCTCGGCCATCTTTTCCTGCACTTCGCGGAAAAAGCCGAGCTTGGTGTATTCAGGCCCTACGATGTCGGAGAGCTTCGTCTTGTTCATCACCAGACCTCTTCACAGATGGCCAGCAACTCCTCGGCCGTTGCCGTGCGGGGGTTGGTCAGCAGACAGGCGTCCTTGGTGGCCATCTCGCAGATCTGGGGGAAGGCGGTCCTGTCGTTGACGATATTGCGAAAGCGGGTCTCGGTGCCCAGTTCCTCGAAAATCTCCTTCAGACGCTCGATGCCGCCTTCGCCGGTCTGGCGCGAGGAAGACAGTCGCTTTTTGAGGATGATCTCGCCGATGGTGGCCATTTTTGCTTCGCAGGCCGGGAGGTTGTAGCTCATGACCGCAGGCAGCAGGACCGGGTGGACCATGCCGTGGGTGGTGTCGAAGAACCCGCCCAGGGAATGGGCGATGGCATGGCAGGCGCCAAGGCTTGCGTTGCTGAAGCTCATGCCCGCCGCCGTGGCTGCGATGGACAGGTACTCCAGGGCCAGGGGATCGCGGGTCTTGAGCGCCGCATGGAGGTTGTCGAGGATGAGGTGGACGGCTTTGAGCGCCTGGGTCTCGGTCAGGGTGTGGGCTATGAGGGACACGTAGGACTCCACGGCGTGGGCCAGGGCGTCCACGGCCGAGGAGACGATGAGGTCGTCGTCGGCCGTCGTGAGCATGTCCGGATCGATGATGGAGACGTTGGGCGTCAGGGAGCGGCTGATGAGGGACATTTTCACCTTGCGTCCGACATCGGTGATGATGGCGAACTG
>CALMTS010000178.1 GCA_937872685.1 uncultured Desulfomicrobium sp. | reverse complement strand
CGCCCCGCCCAGCTGCGACACGCCGGGACGGACGCTGTTGTTGATGATCACGCCCTGGACATCGACATTGAACTCGCTGAACTTGTTGTGGGACAGGCCGCCGCCGTTCGGCCTGGCGATGTTGACCACCGGCACGCCGTTCTGCGCAGCGTCGAGGCTCGCCCGGTTGCTGGCGGGCGCGGCCGCATCCATCTGAATGCCCCCGACGCCAGCAGCTGCGGCGGGCAAAGCATGAGAAAAGCCAGAAAATTGCACAGGATGCGGCGAAATTGATCCTTCATGTCCCGGGCTCCTGATCAGAATGCGTAGGTGAAGGTTGCGTAGACTTCGAGGCCGTCGCGTTCGAGAAAGGACGGCGCATCCAGGGCATGCGAAACGGCGATGTCCGTGATCAGGCTGCCGCCGGTGGAGCGCATCCCGGCCGTGACGCCTTGGACCTCACCGCGCTCCTCGTCCTCCTTGTCATCGCGCCAAATGAAGCCGGCGTCGTAACCGGCATAGAACTCGACGGACTCCACCCAGTCCGAAAGTACGGATGGAGCGCCCGCCGCGTCGAAAATGTTCAGGGCCAGTTCATTGCGGATGTACGCGCCGATGTCCCCGCTCAGGCTGTCCTCATGAAACCCGCGCACGGTCGAACGGCTGCCGATGGCGATGCGCTCCTCTCCCGGAAGCGTGTGGGGGGACCATTGGCCGTAGACCTGCGTGTTCCAGGACAGGTTCGCGCCGCCGAGGGAAAAGGGGCGATGGAAAGCGCCCGACAGACTCACCTTCCCGAACTGGCTCCGTGGCTCGTCCCCTTCCGGGCTGTCGTCGCGGCGAGCGCCGAGGACGGGGAGCCCCTGGCTCCACTCCAGACGGCCGGAGGCGACGCCCCCGGCCAGGCGACGACTGTGGTTCAGGGACACCCCGAGCACCGAGAGGGTGCGGCTGCTCACGTCCAGTTTCTGGTCTTCGAGGAAATTGCGCGTCTCCCGCCGGCTCAGGGAAAGGCCCATGGCGGTCTTGCTCACGCCGTCGCGGTGGATGACGCGGTCGATGTCGAAAGCGGCAGTGGTCGTGTCCCCATCGGTGGAATATTCCAGACCGCTCCCCGACACGGTCGAGGCATAGTCGGAAAAACCCAGCGAGGCGGTGAACGTCCACCAGCCGTAAGGCACGGAGTACAGTCCGTAATATGAGGAGCTTCGCTGATGATGGCCACGGAGGCCGTCCGTGTCGCCACTGGCGGAAAGCGTCAGCAGGTCGTTCACACCGAGAAGATTGTCTTTGGAAAAATTCAGGGAGTACTGATCACGCCCCGTGGCATCCTGGCCGCTGTTGTCCAGCCCCGCGGAGGCCCGCCAGGTCCGCCCTTGCTGGTTGCATATCCGGATGCGGGTTGTTCCGGGGGCTTCGCCCGGCACGAGTTCCAGCGTGGCGTTGTTGGAGGGCAGACGGGACATCTGGTCCAGCCCCTGTTCGATGTCCCGAAGGTTCAGGACGTCTCCGGCAACTCCCGGGAACGCCGTTTTCAGTTCAAGGGCGCCGGTCCCACGATCCGCGGACTCGATGGCCTCGACACGTCCTTCGACCACGAGGATATCCAGACGCCCTTGGACGTGCCCTCGTGGCGAGACCATGGCGCGCGTGGTGACATAACCCCTGTCGATGTAGGCGTTGGTCACGGCCCGCAGCAGATTGTCCACATCCTTGAGGCCCAGGCAGCGGCCGACATACGGGGCCGCCAGCGCCTGAAGCTCCCGCGTTCCGAGGCGGGTCGCGCCCGCAAAGCTGATGGAATGCGTTTCCAGACAAGGAGCCCCGGGGAGATCGCCTTCCGACTCGGGCAATCGACTGTCCGTGCCCTGCGGTGGAGAGTTCAGGATTTCGCGGTGTTCGCTCTCGAGCTCCCGCAGGCGCCGCTCCTGATCCTGGAGCGCCCTTTCCTGCAGCCGGAGCGCATCATCCAGGGGGCCGGACCATGCGGGAGTGCCGCACAGCCCAATACAAAGGAAAAGAAAAAATGCGACTGAAGGACACGAGTACAATCCACGGACACTGAACACATCTTCCTCTCTTCCCCCGGGACATGCGGCATGACGGCGCACATTCAGGAGGATATTGCATAAAATTGAAGAGGAAGGACTATACAAACAGAATAAAGACAACAATACAGTATAGTGTTAATTATTCAAAATAGTGATTAATTAATATACTTAATTACATATAAGAACTATTTATTAGTTATGCTCAAAATAAAATAAGTACAATAAAAACACTATTGTTATAATATAAAAAATTTAATACTTATATATATGTATATTTTAGAAAATTTTAGGCGAGATTGAGATTAAATGCACTGGCAGCAAAAAAAAAGACGCCCCGGCCACAAACGGACCGGGGCGTCTTTCACTTCAGTTTCGGGAACGCTACATCTTGCGTCTGTCCACGATCCGCCCGTCACGCTCGCGTTGCAGCGTGCGGGGTTCGACCAGGCGCACTTCGAAAGGCACGCCCAGTTCGGTCTGGAGACGGATGCGCACGTTTTCGAGGATGCGCTGGGACTGCTTGATGGAATCGGTGCAGAAGGACTCGGGGGCTTCAAGCAGGATGGACGCCTGGTCCATGTGGCCCTGGCGGTCCAGCACGATCTGGTAGTGGGGATCGCCAAGGCCCGTGGAGGCGATGACCGTCTCGATCTGGGCCGGGAAGATGTTCACGCCGTGGATGATGAGCATGTCGTCGCTGCGGCCCGGGATGCGGGTCATGCGCCTGAGCGTCCGGCCGCAGGCGCAGGGGGCGTCGATGAGGGTGGTCAGGTCGCCGGTGCGGAAGCGGATCAGGGGAAAGGCCTCCTTGGTCAGGGTGGTCAGGACCAGTTCGCCCTTCTGCCCCGCGGGAAGCACCGCGCCCGTCTCGGGGTCCACGACCTCGGCCAGGAAATGGTCCTCGTTGATGTGCAGTCCGGCCCGCTCCAGGCATTCCCCGGCCACGCCGGTGATCTCGCTCAAGCCGTAGTTGTCCGTGGCCTGCACGCCCAGGCGCTCCTCGATCTCCAGACGCGTCTCCTCGGTCCAGGGTTCGGAGCCGAAGAGGCCGAAGCGCAGGCTCAGGGAGGTCTTGTTGATGTTCATCTCGTCGAGGGTGTCGGCCAGGTGCAGGGCGTAGCTCGGTGTGCAGGCCAGGGCCGTGGTGCGGTAGTCCTGCATGATGGAGATCTGGCGCCGGGCGTTGCCCCCGGAACTGGGGATGACCGAGGCGCCGATGAGTTCGGCTCCGGAATGGAAGCCGAAGGCGCCGGTGAAGAGTCCGTAGTTGAAGGCGATCTGCACGGCGTCGTCCTTGGTCACGCCGCCGGCAGTGAGGATGCGGGCCATCAGTTCGGACCACCGGCGCACGTCGCCCGAGGTGTACCCGACCACCGTCGGCTTGCCCGTGGTGCCCGAGGAGGCCTGCATGCGCACCACGTCGCGCAGGGGCATGGCGAAAAGGCCGTAGGGGTAGTTGTCCCGCAGGTCGGCCTTGGTCGTGAAGGGCAGGCGCTGCACGTCCTCGATGGACTGCACGTCGTACGGGTCGATGCCCAGTTCCGCGAAGCGCCTGCGGTACAGGGGCACGTTGCGCGCCACGCGGTTCAGGGTGGCCTGCAACCGTTCCAGCTGCAGCAGCTCCAGTTCGCCCCGCTCCATGCATTCAAAATCACTTTGCCAGTACATCTTTTCTCCCCCTGGACGCCTGTTGCGGTGGAATCCCTGCGCAGGGCGCCTGAAAAGGTTCGAGTGCACGACGCAAGGCCATGCCAGGGCTGAAGCGACGCAACGCAAGAGGGCCCGTTACGTCCGCGGCAACGCGGCGGTCAGTCCTTTTCAAGCGTCCTGCTCCCTGCCCAGATAGGCCCGCTGCACATCCCTGTTGGCCAGCAGCTCCGCGGCCGTCCCCTGCAGGGTGACCCGCCCGTTCTCGAGCACGTAGCCGCGGTCGGCGATCTTCAGGGCGCTGCGCGCGTTCTGTTCGACCAGAAGCACCGTCAGGCCGAGGCGGTCGCGCAGTTCCACGATATGCCGGAAAATATCCCTGACCACCAGCGGGGCCAGCCCCATGCCCGGCTCGTCCAGGAGCAGCAGCCGGGGCCGGGCCATGAGGGCGCGGCCGATGGCCAGCATCTGCTGCTCCCCGCCCGACAGGGTCCCGGCGGCCTGGGCGCGGCGCTCGCGCAGGACGGGGAACATGTTGAACATGGTCTCCAGATCCTCGGCAATGCCCGCACGCTCCCGGAAGCGGGGACGGGTGTAGGCCCCGAGGCGCAGGTTGTCCTCCACCGAGAGGGGGCTGAAGACAAGCCGTCCCTCGGGCACGTGCGAGATGCCGGCGCGCACGATCTGCTCGGGGCTTCTGCGCACCAGGTCGTCGTCGCCGAAGAGGATGCTGCCCTGGCCGGGGCGGATGAGGCCGGAGATGGTGCACAGCATGGTCGTCTTGCCCGCGCCGTTGCCGCCGATGAGGGCCACGATCTCGCCCTGCCGAACGTGCAGGGTGGCGCGCCGCACGGCGTGGATGCGGCCGTAGAAGACGTCCATGTTCTTCAGGGAGAGAAGGGTCGGCTGCATGCTCATTCGTCGTCCCCTCCCAGATAGGCCGCGATGACCCTGGGATCCTGCTGGACCTGGGCCGGGGTGCCGCGGCTGATGGTCTGCCCGAAACACAGCACCATGATGGCGTCGCTGATGCCCATGACCAGTTCCATGTCGTGCTCCACCAGGATGACCGAGAGGCCGTAGGTGTCCCGGATGCGCACGATCAGGTCGGCCAGGGCCTGGGTCTCGGCGATGTTCAGGCCGGCGGCGGGTTCGTCCAGGAGCAGGAGCCTGGGCCGGGCGGCCAGGGCGCGCGCCAGTTCCAGCAGGCGCTGCCGTCCGAAGGCCAGATCCTTGGCCGTGGCATCGGCGTACTCCGCCATGCCGACGAACTTCAGCGCCTCCAGGGCCTCTTCCCGGATCTCCTCCTCCAGGCGCCGCGCCCTCGGCGTGCGCAGCATGCTGTGCCAGACCGGGACGCTCATGCGGCCGTGGCATCCCATGGCCACGTTCTCCAGCACCGTCATGTTGGAAAATATCTCCAGATTCTGGAAGGTGCGCACCATGCCCGCCCGGGCCCGCTCATGGGCCGGGGCCGCGGTGATATCGCGTCCTTCGAAGGAGATCGAACCGGCGCTCGGCGGGACCATGCCGGAAATGACGTTGAGCAGCGTGGTCTTGCCCGCCCCGTTGGGGCCGATGATGGCCGTGATATCCCCCCGCCCCGCCATGAACTCCACTTCGGCCAGGGCGTGCACCCCGCCGAAGCGCACGGACACTCCCTTCGTGGCCAGCACTGCCCTATCCATTGGCCGCCCCCGAAGCGGAACGCGCCGCCCGCGCCCTTCTGCCCCAGGCCCACAGCCGGTTCCAGCCCCCGGCCATGCCGTCGGGCAAAAACATCATGCAGAGGATGAGGATGGCGCCGAAAAGCACGACTTCGACATTCTCGAAAGCGCGCAGGAACTCGGGCAGGACGGTGACGAAGAAGGCACCGACGATGGCCCCGGGCACGCTGACCATGCCTCCCAGGACGACCATGACGATGAGTTCCACCGAAAACATGAACCCGAAGGACGACGGCGCGATGAAGGTCAGGTAGTGCGCGTAGAGCACGCCGGCCACGGCCGAAAACGTGGCCGAGAGCACGAAGACGAAGAGCTTGTAGCGGGCAATGTCCACGCCCATGGCCTGGGCCGCCTTCTCGGAGGTGTGCAGCGCGCGCAAAGCCCGGCCGATGCGGCTGTGCAGCAGGTTGAAGGCCAGCCACACGGCAGCGCACAGGGCCACGGCCACGACGCGGTAGAGGGCCAGGTCCTTCTTTGCCTCCCAGCCGAAAAGGGACAACCGCGGGATGCCCACGAACCCCGATGGCCCGCCGGTGATATCCACGGTCTCGGTGAAAAGGATGGAAAGGATGATGCCGAAACCCAGGGTGGCCATGGCCAGGTAGTGCCCCTTGAGCTTCAGGGACGGCATCCCAACCAGCACGCTGACCACCACGGTCAGCGCCACGCCCGCGAGCATGGATGCTTCCACGGGCCACCCGGCCGTCGTGCTCAGCCAGGCGCTCGAATAGGCGGCCAGGCCGTAAAAGCCTGCATGGCCCAGGGAGATCTGCCCGGCATGGCCCA
>CALMTS010000177.1 GCA_937872685.1 uncultured Desulfomicrobium sp. | reverse complement strand
TGTCCGGCAACACCTACGGCGAACACTCGCCCTGCCCGTCCTGAGGGGGCAAGACCTACGGTGGGTTGGCCCGGCGGGCCACCTTTTTCAAGACCATCCGCGGCACGAGCCCGGCCGTCTTCATCGGCGGGGGCTACGAATTCGCCGTCCCCGGCACGGAATCCGACAGGCACCCGGCGGCCATCGGGAAGCTGAAGCGCGCCTACGACCTGCTGGGCTATGACATCTTCCTCCTGAGCCCGGCCGATGCTGAGGTGCTGCGGAACACGAACATCGCCGCATCTCCAGGGTGGCGCCTGCCCCTGGATGCTCCCGGCCTCGTCGTCAAGGACGTGCCCGGAGGCCGTCTGGCCTTCGTCCTCTTCCCGGATTCCGGCCATCCCGACCCCGCCATGGAGGAAAACCTGGACCGCTTCGCCCGCGCCCTGCGCGACGAAGGGAAGTACAACCTGATTGTCGGGGTGAGCACCTGGGGCGCGACGCGCGAAAGCGGCTTCATCGAGCAGCACGATGCCGTCTTCGACATCGTCCTGGGGTCCGGCGAGGGTCCCGGGTATGCAGGCCTGTACCTGAAGGACAACAAGGTGCTCTGGGTCCGCTCCTTCACCAAGGGCAAGAGCCTGCTGAGCGTGGCCATGCCTGCGCTGCCGCCGGCCGGCACGAAAGTCGTCTGGTCTCCCGAGATTTCCGTCAAGACCTTGACCGCGCCTCTGGGAGACGGCCTGCCCTCGGACCCGGAAATCCAGGCCATCTTCAATCAATAAGCCAATTTCTTGCATTTTGGCCCGATTCCCCCTAACTTGAGAACCAATAATAGATTGCCCGCAAGGAACCGACATGTCCATTTTCCCCGGCCCAACCCAAGCCTTCTATAAAATGCAGGGCAGCGGCAACGACTTCATCGTCATCGACAACCGCGCCCGTTCCATATCCCCCGACGTCATGCCCCGCTGGGCAAAGGCCCTGTGCCCCCACGCCTTCAGCATCGGCGCCGACGGCATCATCTTTCTTGAGGAAGACGCTTCCGGGCAGGCCGCCACGCGCTGGCATTTCTTCAACGCCGACGGCTCAAGGGCCGAAATGTGCGGCAACGGTTCGCGCTGCGCGACCCTGCTGGCCCACCGCCTTGGCATGGCCCCGGCCGAGCACCTCATGTTGACGGACGCCGGCCCGGTCCACGCCAAGGTCTTCCCCGAAGCAGGCGAGGTCGAGGTCCAGCTGACCCCGGCGCGGGACCTGGCCCTGAACTTTTCCCTGCAACTGGGGGACGACGCCTGGACGGCCCATTTCGCCAACACCGGTGTGCCGCACACGGTCATCGTCTCCGATGACGTGAAGGCCCTCGACATCAGGGGCCTCGGCGCCAAGGTGCGCTACCACGACCGCTTCGCCCCGGCCGGGACCAACGCCAACTTCATCCAGGTGCTGAACCCCCGCGAACTCCTGCTGCGCACCTACGAACGCGGCGTGGAGAACGAGACCTACGCCTGCGGCACCGGCGCGGCGGCCTCCGTGGCCGTGGGTCACGCCTTGGGCCTGTGCGAGGCCAAGGCCCGGGTGACCACCTCCGGCGGCGAAATCCTCGAGATCACCGTGGACGGAGCGGATATTTTCCTGCGCGGCAAGGCGCAAGTCGTCTATCAGGGCGAATTCAGCCCCGCCGCCATGGGCCTTTGAGGCCGGGAACGGCCAAACCAACAACCACAGCCCAACCCCGGGAGGAAACGATGCAATTCAAAGGAGCCTTCACAGCCCTGGTCACTCCGTTTTCAAACGGCCTGCTTGACGAGGAGGCCTATCGGCAGCTGATCGAATGGCAGTTGGAGAGCGGGATCAACGGCGTCGTGCCCTGCGGCACCACCGGCGAATCCGCGACCATGAGCCACGAGGAACACAAGCGGGTCATCAGCATCTGCGTGGATCAGGTCAAAGGAAGGGTGCCTGTCCTGGCCGGAGCGGGATCGAACAACACGGCCGAAGCCGTGGAACTGACCAGGTACGCCAAGGAGGCCGGGGCCGACGGGGCGCTGCTGATCACCCCCTACTACAACAAGCCGACCCAGGAAGGCCTCTACCAGCATTTCAAGCGCATCTCCGAAGAAGTCTCCATGCCCTTCATCCTCTACAACGTGCCCGGCCGGACCAGCGTGAACCTGCTCCCGCCCACCGTGGCCCGGTTGAACAAGGACATCGCGGATGTGATCGGCATCAAGGAAGCCACGGGTGACCTCAACCAGGTGTCCCAGGTGCTGGAATTCTGCGGCCCGGACTTCCAGGTCCTCTCGGGCGACGATTTCACGGTTCTGCCGCTCCTGTCCGTCGGCGGCTGCGGCGTGATCTCCGTGGTCTCCAACATCCTGCCGGACAAGATGAGCGGCATGTGCTCGGCCTGGTTCGGTGGCGATCTGCAGAAGGCCCGTGACCTGCATTACGAACTGGCCTCCTTCTCGCGCATGATGTTCCTGGAGACCAACCCCATTCCGGTCAAGACCTCCCTGGCCCTCATGGGCCGCATCAAGCTGGACCTCAGGCTCCCTCTGGTGCCCATGAGCCCGGCCAACGCCGAAAGCCTGCGCGCCTTCCTGGCGGGAAAGGGACTCATCTAACCCCGGACACTGAACACAAAAAGGCCGCCCTCCCTTGCGGGAAGGCGGCCTTCGTTTTTCTTGCATCCGGAAAAATCAGCCCAGCACGACCTGGTCTTTTCCGTCACGCTCCTGCAGGTACACGTTGACCTGCTGGCCGCGCTCCGTGACCACGGTCTTGCCGGTGAAGTCGGCCTGGATGGGCAGCTCGCGGTGCCCCCGGTCGACGAGCACCAGCAGCTTCACGCACCGCGGTCGGCCGAAGTCGAGGATAGCCTCCAGGGCGCAACGGATGGTGCGGCCGGTGAAAAGCACGTCGTCGACGAGGATGACGGTCTTGTCCTCCACGGGAAAATCGATGCGCGTGGCGTTGATGTTCGGGGTGCTGCTGGTGGTGGTCCAGTCGTCGCGGTAGAGATTGATGTCCAGCTCGCCGCAGGGTGTGCCGCACTTGGTCCGCGAGGACAGGAGGCGGCACAGCCGTCCGGCGAGATCGACCCCCCGGCGCTGGATGCCCACCAGGGCGATGGACTCGTGGTCGGGAACCTGCTCCAGGATCTGACAGGCCAGGCGGTCGAGGCAGCGTTCCATGTCGGCCGCGGACATGATTTCCTTGCTTGGGTGCATGGGGGTCCTCCGTGGGTTCATGACACGACCTGTTCACTAAGTGCCTCAAGTTGTAATTGCAAGCGATTCATCCTATGGACAAAGGCTTGAAACCACAGCCGCGGAGGTCGCATGGGCGCGAACAATGTCTTCTTTCTGGAACTCATCGAATGGTTTGACGACAGCGGACAGGAAATAGCCCGCCGCTTTCCCCAGGAAGGATCGGGGGAGATCAAATACGGCGCGCAGATGGTCGTGCGCGAATCCCAGGCCGGAATTTTTTTCTACAACGGCAAGGCCGTGCATGTCTTCGGGCCCGGCCGGCACACCCTCAAGACCGCCAACATCCCCATCCTGAACAAGCTCATGGGCATCCCCTGGGGGCTGGAGAGCCCGCTGCGGGCCGAAGCCTACATGATCAACACCAAGGTCTTCCCGAACCTCAAATGGGGCACGCGGGAACCCGTGGCCTTCAAGGACTCGGAGCTTGGGCTCATCCGGCTGCGGGCCTACGGCATGTTCAACATCCAGGTGGTTCAACCCCTGCTTTTCATCAACTCCCTGGTCGGCACCATGGGCTCGTTCTCCGTCCCCGACCTGAGCGAGTACCTGGGCAAGGTCATCGTCTCGCGCTTCAACGACTATCTCGGCGAAAACATGGACACCATCCTGAACCTGCCCAGCCGCTACGAAGGATGGTCCGACGGCCTGCGCCAAAGGCTTCAGGAGGATTTCAGACACTTCGGCCTGTCCCTGAACCAGCTCTACATCAACGCCATCACCCCGCCGCCCGAAGTCCAGAAGGCCATGGACGACAAGACCAGGCTCGGCATGTTCGATGACATGAACAAGCTCATGCAGCTCAAGGCCGCCAGCGCCATGGAGAAGGCCGCCGCCAATCCGGGCTCGGCCGGAGAGTCCATGGGGCTCGGCGTGGGTTTCATGATGCCGTCCCTCATGGCCCAGGCCATGCAAATGGCCGGGCAGTCCGCGGGTGCGGCCCCCCAGGCCCCGGCAGCCCCGGGCCTGAAGTGCCCCGAGTGCAGCCAGCCCATCCGCCAGGACGACAGGTTCTGCCCGTCCTGCGGACATCAGCTCGTGGTCTTCGAGCAATGCAAGGGCTGCGGCAAGAACCTGGCCCCGGGCACGCGCTTCTGCCCGCGCTGCGGCCAGCAGGCCGGCAGCGTGCGCGAAACGGTCAAATGCCCGTCCTGCGGGCAGGAAAACCTCTCGTCGTCCACGTTCTGCAACCATTGCGGTGAGCGCATGGCCTGAACATGACCGAGGCGCAACTCTCCCACCAATGTCCGCAGTGCGGCGCGCCGGTGGAGCTCGACGAAACGGACAGGATCTTTTCCTGTCCGTTCTGTCAGGTCCGTCTCTTCATCCACGCCGACGGCCCGTTCCGCTATTATCTGAAGCCGCATATCGAGCACCCCGGGACGCTGATCTACGTCCCCTACTGGCGTTTCCGGGGCAACGCCTTCGTCCTCGACCCCCTGGACACGCGGCACAAGATCCTCGACTCGAGCCTCCTGGCCGTGGACAACAACAGCCTGCCCCCGTCCCTTGGCCTGCGCAGCCAGGCCATGCCCCTGTCCTTCGTGGAGCCGAACACACAGGGGCTCTTTCTGCCGCCAAGCGTCAGGAGCGCGGAGTTCAAGGCCAGGCTGCTCAGAGCCATCCCAGGGCTCAAAGCATCCTCCGGCCCCAGGCTCACGGCCTGCATCGGCGACGTGCTGTCCCTCATTCACCTGCCCGTTTTTCAAAGCCACGAACTCGTTGACGGGATCACGGGCAAGCTTCTCGGCCCGGCGGGCATCGACACCGCAGGCCTCGAACAGGCGGGCAGCCACCTCCGTTTCGCCTCGACCCTCTGCCCGCAATGCGGCTGGGACCTCGTCGGCGATCGGCAGAGCCTCGTCCAGACCTGCCCGCACTGCGATACGGCCTGGGAGCCGGGCCCCGAAGGCGGGTCGCGCATCACGCCGCACTTCCTGCAAACCCCCGAAAAGCCGGCCCTGTACCTGCCCTTCTGGAACCTGCGCATCCGCGCCAAGGGCTTTCGCCTGCAGACCTGGGCCGACCTGATCCGGCTGACCAACCTCCCCCGGGCGCTCCTGCCCTGGATGGAATCCACGGCCTTCTCCTTTCGCATCCCGGCCTTCAAGATCCGGCCGGAACTGTTCCTGAACCTCAGCGCCCAGGTCAGCCTCTACCAGCCCGACGCCCCGGAACAGGAGTCCCTGCCCCGCGTCCCACTGCACCCCGTGACCCTGCCCAGGGAGGAAGCCTTCCAGGCCGTGCCCGTTGTGCTGGGCCGTCTCGCTCCGGCCCGCAAGAATCTCTTCCCGAAAATCCAGGGCGGCTCCATCAAACCACTGGAGGCGCGTATCGAATACCTGCCCTTCGTGGAAGAAAGCCATGAATTCATCCAGCCTGAAATGAACATGGCCATCCAGAAAAACGCCCTGTTCTGGTCCGCCACCCTCTGAAAACATGCGCGCCCCGGACAAAAGCCCGAGGCGCGGTGTCATCGGCAGCAATGCCGGAATCGCCTGTTGCGCGGAGACGGCGCGTCCTTGCGCCCGGCCTGCCCGCGGACGGCCACCCTATTCTTCAGGAAAAACAGGCCCGTCGGGAGTCAGGCCCATGACCAGGGACGCGTTGCGAAGCCGCAGGCGAACCTCATCGAGGTCATAGGGCCTGGAGATGCAATCGTCGGCACCGGCCGTGACACATCGCCGAATGGCCCCGACTGCGCCGCGGGGCACCCCGCCAAGGATAAAGGTGCCCTGGAAGGCCGGATTGGCGCGCAGGCGCTCGAAAAATTCATCGCACTCCAGAAAATCCGCATGCCAGTCGGCCAGGACCAGCCGTGGCTCCCCGCAGCCCTTCACTGCGGCCCAGGCCTGCGCCTCCGACTCCGCCACAACGCAATCGTACCCCCAGACGCGCAGCGCCTTGAGCAGCACGTTGCGTGACAGGCACGGCTCCTCGACGATCACTATGTTCAGTCCTTTCTTCACGCGAAGCTCCCTCAGGTAGTGTCCACGTTGCCACATTCCCGGCCCTGCGCCGGGCGGACCGGGAAAAGCCGGGCCGTCAATCCCCCGCCTGGTCCGTTGCGTTCTCCTGTACGGCCTGCTGTTCCGGTTCGGGGCGCTGGGCAACGAGTCCGAAAATATACGTACAGATCGGCACTCCCAGAACCAGACCCCAAATATGAAACAATTTGGCCCCTATGGTCAGGATGAAGAGCACGATAACCGGGTTGATACGCATGTATGAGCCATAGATCCTGGGATTGAGCACGTAGCCTTCGATCAGATGGATGACCGTGATCATGACGATGGCCAGGAACATGGTCGTCAGGCCGGATGCCTGCAGGGCGATGAGGCAGATGGGCACGGAACTGATGAAGACTCCCAGGACAGGAATGAAACTGCATAAAAAAACGATGACCGTCAAAAAAGCCATGGTCGATCCCAGTCCCAGCATGGCCACGCCCAGGGCCGTCAGGATGGCGTTGACCACGGCGATGGTGAACTGCGCCTCCAGGGACTTGCCCAGAACCGTGGCGAAGTCGCGGATGCTGCCCGCCACCTCGCGGTAGACGAAACCCAGCCGGGACCGCTCCAGGGAACGCACGCTCGCGCTCAGACGCGGCAGGTCGAGAACGATGAGGAAGGAAAAGAGCAGGGCAAGGAGAAAGGCAGAGGCGATGGCGGCGATACTGCCACCCACGCCGCGTACCAGATCGAGGAGTTGATTGACCTTGTTCTGCCCTTCGGGGTGTTCGCCGAGGTTGAATATCTGCTGGATCAGGGCGGCGACCCTGGACTTGCCGAGACCGGGGGCGCCGGGTTCGCCCACGACCCCAAGTTCCGGAATGGCGTTGGCGATCATGGGGTACCTTTCGCCCAGGGTCGCCAGTTCCTGGTCCAGGCGCTGGACATACCGCGGCAGGTCCGTGACGAAAATCACGGTCTGCTCCTTGGCCCGGGGCACCAGAAAGACACCCACGGCGACAAGCACGCCCAAAAAGAGGGCAGTGACCATGACGACCCGGGTCGTCCTGTGGGGGATCAGCCGCTCAAGGCGGTTGACGCCTCGATTTTGCACGTACCCGAAGACAAAGGTCAGAAAGAGCAGGAGAAAGAACGAGCGCAGGATGAAGACGACGCCAAAGACGCCGCCCCAGACCAGAATTCTGATCAGTGTCGGCATGGCGCGCTCGGCGAGGCCTGCCTGGTTGGGATTGCAATCCAGATTCATGCGGTATCCTCAGGAAAGTTTACGGGAAGTGTCCCGCCGAGAAACGACTGTCCGTGCCCGGTGCCGTCCACGCCCAGAAAATGGGCCACCGACGCGCCGATATCGGCCAGGCTGTCACGGACCCCGATGGAACGGGGCCCCCGTCCCGGAGCCACGGCCAGGATCGGCACGCGCTCGCGGGTGTGGTCCGTACCGATCCAGGTCGGGTCGCAGCCGTGATCCGCGGTCAGGATACAGAGGTCTTCGGGCCCAAGCCGGCCAAGGAGCTCGGGCACACGGGCATCGAAAGACTCAAGCGCCCGGGCGTATCCGGACACGTCCCGACGATGGCCGTGAACGGAATCAAAATCAACGAAATTCGTCATGACCAGGGTCCTGTCCCCGGCCCTGTCCCAGGCTGCCAGCGTCGCGTCCATGAGGCCGTCCTGGCCATGGGCGCGTATGCTCTCGCTCACGCCCCGATGGGCGAAAATATCCCCGACCTTGCCCACGCACACGACGGTGCCGCCCGCCCCGGTCAGGATGTCGAGGATGGTGGGAGAGGGCGCGGGGATGGAAAAATCGCGGCGGTTGCCGGTGCGCGTGAAGGTTGCCGCGTCCTCGCCCACGAAGGGTCGGGCGATGACCCGGCCGATGCGGTACCGGTCGGCGAGGGTCCGGGCCACGGCGCAGACTTCGAGCAGGCGGTCAAGGCCGAACCGGGTCTCGTGCGCCGCGATCTGCAGCACCGAGTCCGCGGAAGTGTAGACAATGGGCCGGCCCGTGCGCAGGTGCTCCTCGCCCAGGCGCTTCAGAATCTCCGTACCCGAGGCCTTGCAGTTGCCGAGCACTCCGGGCAGCCCCGCGCGGGCCGCGAGATCATCCAGCAGGGCCCGCGGCACGGAATTCTCGGCGGGCTCGAAATAGCCCCAATCGAAGAGGACCGGAGCCCCGGTCATCTCAAAGTGGCCGCTGGGGGTGTCCTTTCCCCGGCTGATCTCCGTGGCGCAGCCGTATGCGCCCCGGATGCGACCCGGCGGACGCAGGCCTTCGGGCATGAACCCCGTGGACAGCTCCGCGGCCAGCCCCAGCCCCAGCGAAGCGAGATTCGGCACGACCAGCGGCCCCCTGCGCCCCTCGTCGGCCAGGCCCATGGCGCAGGCCCGGGCGATATGCCCGAGGGTGTCGGCCCCTTCGTCCCCGAAACGTGCGGCGTCCGGCGCGCCCCCCACGCCCAGGGAATCGAGCACGATCAGACAGGCCCGGCGCATGACTTCCCTTTCCCGGCCGCCGCGGCCAGCACGTCGTCCAGCAGGCCGCTGGCCCCGAAACGGAATGTTCCGGGGCCGACCCAGCCCGCGCCAAGGATCTCTTCCGCCAGTTCAAGGTACACCAGGGCATCGGCCATGGTGCGCAGGCCTCCCGAAGCCTTGAAGCCCGCCGTCCCGCCGCGCTCGGCGATGGTCTCGAGCATGGCCCGGGCCGCCTCGGGCGTGGCGTGCACCGCGGCCTTGCCCGTCGACGTCTTCAGGAAGTCCGCCCCGCAGTCCAGAGCCAGCCGGCCGGCCGCACGGATCACGTCAGGTGCGCCAAGCACGCCGCTCTCGAGGATGACCTTGAGACGCAGCGGACATTCCCGGCGGCAGGATTCCAAAAAATTCCGCACCGCATCTGTGCGGCCGTCGAGAAAAGCCCCGTAGGGAAAAACGAGGTCGACCTCGGTCGCGCCCGATTCGAGGGCCGTGCGAATATCCCGAACGGCCCGCCCCAGATCCAGGCCGCCGTCCGGAAAATTGGCCACCGTGGCCAGCCCGATCCCGGCCAGCCCTCGTCCGGCCAGGTTGTCGCGCACACGCGGCAGATGCCGGGCAAAAACGCACAATGCGGCCACGCGCCCGCAGGGCCCCTCGGCCCTGGCGCAGAGCGCGTCGATATCCCCGGCGGTCTCGACCCCCGACAGGGACGTCAGGTCCAGGAGCGAAACGATCTGTCTGGCCCGGTCATCTCTGTCCTGCATGTTTGCCTCCCGGCGTCGAATACGATTGCGATGATGAACTGCGGACACGGCGTGCACGATGGCGCCGCCTGCAGGAAAACGGGTCTGATTGTCCGGCATCCCTGCCGGTTGGCCCGCTATCGAGAAGAACATTTCGGAGCTGCGGGCGCAAGCCCCGAGCGGGAATCACCCAAAAAAAGGGAAGTTTCCCCTTGTTCCCTGGGCCGTCCTGACGTAACGTTCCGGGCCATGATTCGCCAACGAAGCCGAAAAATCGCGTTCCTTGCTCTGGTCTTCATCCTCTTTGCCTTCTGCGCACATGCGGGCGAAGTGCTCACCGCTTCCCCCTCCTGGAAAGGGTTCACAAGCCCCGACGGCCAGGGGCTCTACCCCGACCTGATGCGGGCCGTATTCCAGCTTCGCGGGGACACGGTCAGGCATCTGGATGTGCCGGCAAAACGCGGGCTGATCATGGTCCGCGAAGGCCAGGCCGACATCTACACATGCAAGGCGGAGTCGGTGGCCGGGCTGCAGCTCGCCCAGCTGCCCATGTACGAAGGTGAGTACCATGCCCTGTTCCTGACCAAGGTGGTCCCGCAATGGAACGGGCCGGCGTCCATGTCGAACAAGCGCCTGGTGTGGAGGCTCGGGTACTACGCGCCGAAGGATTTCCCGGTGCCCATCGAGTACGGGGAGACCACCACCGGGACGGACGCCCTGAAACGGGTGCTGCGCGGTGCTGCTGATTTCTACGTCGACGACCTTCATCTGATCATGGAGACCGTGCGCAGCTATCCGGACGCCATCGACGAGAAGGACTATCGCATTGAATCCGTAGGGTTCAGGCAATATTTCCCGGTCTTCTCCCTGTCCGAACGGGGGAACGAGCTGCGCGAGGCCTTCGAGCAGGGCATGCGCATGTTGGCGGAACAGGGAAAGCTGGGTCCCATCTACGACAAATGGGGCCTGCCCATGCCCAGGGTCTACCAAAAATAAACTCCCCGCTGCGCTCATGAAATCCCGTCCCAACCGTCTGCCCGGGAAAATCTTCCTGCTTGCCGCAGGCCTGCTTCTCCTGCTCTATGGCGCGGTCACGCCGCTGCTTCCCTTCATCGGCCAGCGCGCCACGGGCGAGATAACCACGGTTCGACGCGAACTGGGAGAACGCTCCGACCCACTGCCAAACCGGTACAGCTATTCCGTCGGCTACGAGTTCACCCTTCCGGACGGCAGAATCATCCACGGCAACACAAAAGTCATCGGATCCTCCTTCAATTCCGGCATTGCCAAGGGAAAAGCCGGCGTGCTCTATCTGCCTGGCCTGCCATGGGTGAACGCCCTCGAGCGGGAAACCCGCTTTGATGCCGGCAAAATCGCCATCCTGGCCGCCGGTGCCTTCCTGTGTTTCATGGCCTTCAGGCAAGGCGCAAACTCCAGGACTACTTCCCGGAAACCCTGGAAGCTGCGCTGACGCCCTCCCCAGGCGCAACCTCAGCAAGACCGGAACCGAAACGGTTGACGCGAAACACCCTGAACAATTCCTTCTCCGCCGCCTGCGTGTCCCTGTACCCTATGAAATAGATCCGCCTGCCGTCAGCGGACCAGACCGGGTCGAAGCACGTCACGTCCTGCGGGGTGATGCGCAGGTTCTTGCCCTTGCCCAGCCAGCGGTCGTGGAGGGTCAGGGCCGAACTTGGCTCGTGCATGACGCTCTCAAACCGCGCCGTACCCTGACAGGAATGGCTGAAGACCAGAACGCCGGGATCCGACGGACAGACGGCCAGCCGATCCGAACTGGTGACCATGTCCGCCTCCCCGCCCATGATCGAATCCAGCGGCACCCGCTCGACCAGCCCACCGCTGGAGGCCAGCCAGTACGCATACTTCATGTCATGAACGAGAAAGCCCCCTTGCGGCGCAGGCGAGAGGGAACAGAGAAAGCCTGAGCCCTCGTCCCCTTCCGAGAAAACCGTACGCAATCCCGAGCCATCGGGACGCAGGGTCGCGACCCTCGTTCGGGAATCCGTGTCGCGGGCCAGGAACGCCATGACGGACCCGGCATCGGACCAGACCGGGGCCGAGGCAGGCCAAACGGATTCGGCAAGCGGACGCGTTGTGCCGGACGTGGAGTCGTAAAGCCCTAATTCCATCAGGCCGCCGCCTTGCGCCCCCGGCATGGGGCGGAAAAAGGCGACGAACCGGCCGTCAGGGCTCACGCCGGGCAAAAGCCCCTCGAAAAGTTTCTCCTTCCCGTTGCCTTCGCCGTCGCAGCGCCATACCCATCCATCCCGGACAAACACCAGAATGTCCCGGGCCGGGCCATCCTTGTCCGCCGACGAGACGTCGGCATGGCCGAGGGAGACGAGGGACATGGCCCAGAGCACCAACAACACGAATGACGGATTTCCACGCAATTTCATGGCGCCTCCTC
>CALMTS010000176.1 GCA_937872685.1 uncultured Desulfomicrobium sp. | reverse complement strand
TGGTGTCCGGCGCTGCCGTCCGCACGATCTTTCCAAGCCTGACCGACACTGAGGCCATTGCCGTCGCCACCATCCCTGGCGTCATCAAAGAGCTTCATGACGCACGAAGCGGCGGATCAGGCTTCAGCGGCAAGGACATGGCGTGGAACATCGCTGGCGCTTTCGTTGGCGTAAAGCTCACCGGATGGGTTCTGACAAAGCGGCGCGACACGGTGGCCTTGAGCTACTCAACCTCGTTCTAAGCCCTGAGCTAGAATGACACCATCGCGCTAGAGCGCAGTGGAGGATGAAATGCCAGCAGGACGCCCGACAGACTACCGGCCAGAGTATTGCGAGCGAGTCATTGAGCTTGGCCGCCTCGGCATGTCGGTAGTGGAAATGGCTGCAGATATCGGCGTTGCCCGCAACACACTGGAGCAGCTTTGGCCTGCCGCAAACCCTGAATTTCTGCAAGCCTTGACACATGCAAGGGAGTGCAGCCAAGCATGGTGGGAGTCGATGGGGCGAACAAACCTCATCATGCCGCCACAAACCGGACAGTTTCAGGCGTCGGTTTGGTCCCGATCAATGGCCGCACGATTCCCAAAGGATTGGCGCGAGAAGAACGAAACAGCTCACACCGGCCCGGATGGTGGCCCGCTTGAAATCAAGACGATCACGCGCCGGGTTGTTGACCCCAAGGCATGAGTGAGCTGATCCTAGACACCCCTCGATGGATGCTGCCAATGTTGCAGCCTGCCCGCTACAAGGGTGCGTGGGGTGGCCGTGGGTCCGGAAAGTCGCACGGCGTGGCCGAAATGGTCATTGAAGCGCACGTAATGGACCAGAAGCGCCGGACAGTCTGCGTCCGTGAGGTGCAGAAGTCGCTGAATCAGTCTGTGAAGCGGCTACTCGAAACCAAGATCCAGAGCATGAACGCCGGTGCGTACTTCGACGTTCAAGAGTCGTGTATCAAGTCTGTGACTGGCGACGGGATCATCCTGTTTCAAGGCATGCAGAATCACACGGCTGATTCGATCAAGTCGCTTGAAGGTATGGATTGCGCGTGGGTCGAAGAAGCCCAGAGCATGAGCCAGCGCAGCCTGGACCTGTTGCGCCCAACAATCCGCAAGCCCGGCTCAGAACTGTGGTTCACATGGAACCCGGGCGAATCAACAGACCCGGTAGACGTGCTGCTTAGGGGTGAAAACCCGCCTCCTAACGCTGTCGTGATCCCGGTGAACTTTGTGGACAACCCGTGGTTCCCGGATGTGCTGCGCGAGGAAATGGAGTACGACAAGCGGCGCGATCCAGACAAATACGCTCACGTTTGGCTTGGCGAATACGTCCGCAATAGTGAAGCTCGGGTGTTCAAGAACTGGAGCATCGAAGAGTTCGAGGCGCCTAGCGGTGCAGTGTTCCGCCTTGGTGCTGACTGGGGTTTCTCGGTTGACCCTACAACCCTGATTCGATGCCACATCGACGGGCGACGCCTCTACATCGACCATGAGGCGTACATGGTTGGCTGTGAAATCACGGATACCCCGGCCCTGTTCATGACTGTGCCAGAGGCTGAGAAATGGCCGATTACGGCTGACTCGGCGCGCCCAGAGACAATCTCGCACATGCGTAAAAACGGTTTCCCGAAGATCATGCCAGCCGTGAAGGGGCCGAAGTCATTGGAAGAGGGTGTCGAGTGGCTGAAGTCGTTTGACATCATCGTTCACCCGCGCTGCATTCACACCATTGACGAATTGACCCTCTACAGCTACAAGACCGACCCATTGACGGGTAAGGTGCTGCCGGTGCTGGAGGACAAAAAAAACCACGTCATTGACGCACTGCGCTACGCCTGCGAAGGTGCAAGACGCGCTGCAGCTCAAGTCGCGCCGGTTTCTGTGCAAATGATCCCGCCATCACGTCCAATTGCCCGCCGATAGCCTGCGCGATAGAATGCGCCCATCGAACCCCACAGAATGCCCGCCATGCGCCAGACACAAGCACTGATCGACCTGCACCGAGAGGCTGTTGCCGAGATGAGCGACATCTGGGAAGTACAGGAGCCCATCCGCCGCGAGTGTTTCGAGGATCGCCGCTTCTGTGATGAGCGTGGCGCGCAGTGGGATGGATCACTGGGTGAGCAGTTCGCCAACAAGCCGCGCTTCGAGGTGAACAAGGTGCATTTGGCCTGCCAGCGGCTGGTCAACGAGTACCGGAACAACCCGGTAGATGCTGACTTCGTGAGCAAGGATGGGGTAGAGGCTGATGACTTGGCGGAAACCTGCGACATGCTGATGCGGGCCGATGAGCAGGATTCTGGCGCGGAGGATGTCAAGGTCAACGCCGTGCAAGAGGCCATCAAAGGCGGCTTCGGTGCATGGCGTTTGTGTGCCGACTATGAGGACGAGGACGACCCAAGCGAAGAACGTCAGCGGATCAAGTTCGAGTCCATCAACGACGCCGATCTGACGGTGTTCTTTGACCTCGACGCCAAACGGCAGGACAAGGCCGATGCTCGCCGATGCTTCGTGCTGGTGCCGTACACGGTGGGCCGCTACAAGGACGAGTTCGACGACAACCCGGTCGATTGGCCGGTCGATACTCGCGGCTATTGGGGTTCGTTCACATGGGCAACGGCTGATTGCGTCTACGTGGCGGAGTACTACCGCAAGACCGAGCGCAAGTATTGGGAATACACGTACACCGGCCCGCTTGAGTCGGTCGAGATCGTGACCGATGCGGATCTGGAAGAAGAAGGCTTTGAGGACTCTCTCAAGTCTCGTGGGTTCACGCTGTCGTCACGCCGCCGCGTGTCTGATAAGGTGGTGCGCAAGTACATCCTGAGCGGGTCGAAGGTGCTTGAGGATTGCGGGGAGATCCCTGGCGGTGTCATCCCCATCATTCCGGTCTACGGAAAGCAGTTGTTCCTGAATGGTGTTGAGCACTGCATCGGCCACGTTCGCAACGCCAAAGACCCGCAGCGATTGGCAAACATGCAGCGGTCGAAGCTGGCGGAAATCTCTGCGTTCTCCAGCGTTGAAAAGCCGATTTTCAGTGCTGAACAGGTCATGGTCCACCAGCAGTTGTGGGCTGATGATGATGTCGAGGACTACCGATTCCTTCTGGCTGAACCGCTGCGCAACCCTGACGGGACAATCGCGCACATCGGGCCATTGGGCTACACGAAGCCGCCGATGGTGCCGCCTGCGCTGGCTGCGTTGATGCAGGTCACGGAACAGGATCTGAACGACGTTCTAGGCAATCAGCAGAACGGCGAGAAGATCGTGTCAAACATCTCTGGCAAGGCTGTGGAGCTGGTTCAGGACAAGCTGGACATGCAAGCGTTCATCTACGTCAGCAATGCGTCCAAGGCTGAAAAGCGCAGTGCTGAGGTGTGGCTCTCGATGGCAAAGGTGCTGTACTCGGTCAAGGGACGCAAGATGCGCGGCATGGACAAGGCAGGCCAGCCGCAGGTGTTGGAGATGCAGCAACCAAACATGAAGAATGGCGCTCAGACGGTAGAGAACGACTTGAGCAAGGCCAAGTTCAATGTGGTCGCTGTTCCTGGTCCATCGTCGTCTACCCGTCGCAAGGGCATGGTTCAGAGCCTTGTGAGCGCCATCATGGCAACGCAAGACCCACAGACCCGCACGGTGCTGGAATCGCTGATGCTCATGAACATGGAAGGCGAAGGCATGACAGACGTCAACGCATGGTCACGTAAACGCCTTGTCGCAATGGGGGCAATCAAGCCGACCGACGAAGAGCAAAAGCAAATGGACGAAGCGAAGGCAAGTGAAAAGCCTGACGCCAATCAACAGTACCTTCAGGCTGCAGCGGAAGAGGCTGCGGCAAAGGCTGTCAAGGCTGCGGCTGACACTGATCTGACCAAGGCCAAGACGCTGGAAACGCTGTCCAACATCGAGAACAGCAACAACGAGCAGACGCTGCAGTTGTTGGACCGGATCACGCCAGAAGCGCCGCAGGTTGACGTGATCCAGGCACCTCAGACGCCACAATCACCGACAATGTGAGATTCCCGCACAAGCGGAGTAACGGGAACCGGCCCCCGAATTGGCCGAGCATGGAAAGCGTATGAGCGAGATTGACACCCAAGAAGTCGAAGTGATCGACGACCAAGCGGCGCCGATGTTTCCGGAAGATCAGGACGTTGATCCTGAGAACCCTGACGGCGAACTGGCCCCGGAAGGTGCCGCACCCGAAGGTGAGCCCGAGGGCGTCGAATTGACCATTGCGGGCTTTGAAGAAGAAGCCGAACCGCAAGAGGAAGCCACCGCGCCGAACTGGGTGAAGGAGCTTCGACAGCGCAACCGAGAGATGCAGCGCGAGTTGAAGGAGCTGAAGAAAGAGCGCGAAGTCCAGACCAAGCAGGTCGAGTCCGTCGTCGTTGGTGATGAGCCTACTTTCGAGGGCTGCGGCTTTGATGACGAGAAGTTCACCCGCGATTACAAGGCGTGGGTTTCTCGCAAGTCCGCATTCGATCAGCAGGAGCAGGCCAAGAAGGCGCAGCAAGAGGCCGAACAGAAGGCTTGGACCGACCGGCTGACGCAGTACGACACGCAGAAGAAGGCGATTCCCGTCGATGACTTTGAGGAAGCCGAAGCCACCGTACAGGAGGCCCTGAGCCAGACGCAAATCGGCATCATGGTCAAGGGTGCCAAGCGTCCGGCTGAACTGGTCTATGCCCTGTACAAGAGCCCGAAGGCGCTTCAAGCACTTTCGGCCATGAAAGACCCTGTCGAGTTCGCTGTGGCGATTGGAGAGATGATGGCAAACGTGAAGCAACAACCGAAGAAGTCAATCCCGGCGCCTGAGCGTGTCGTCCGTGGTGGTGCTGGCGGGCGCTCGCCTGCGATGACATCCACAAATCTGGAGAAGCTGCGGGAAGAGGCGAACAAGACCGGCGACTACTCCAAGTATCTGGAGGCCAAGCGCAAGGCTGGTTGAAAGAAAACGGCGGTGTGATAACATGCCGCCAAAGATTCGCGCACTTCACGCGCAGCGTTGACTGCCAGCCATCCGGGCGTAACGGATGAGTGAACCGGGACAAGTCCCTTTTTATTCATCCGTTCATTCCAAAGGAGCCCAAAATGTCAAACCAGTTGACCAAAGACCTCGAAATCATGTTCGAGGAATACGTGGAGGGTTACGACTCCGCCTGCATCATCTCCAACGAGGCAGAGAAGTCGTTCCCCGATCCTCAGTCCATGCAGCGCGCTGGCGACACGTTCTACAAGCCCATGGACTACATGGCTACCGTGACCACCGGCCTGGACATCTCCGGCGCAACCCCCACCGATCTGGTGCAGCGTCAAGTCCCCACGGTCTACCGCTCGCCCGACAACGTACTGTTCTCGCTGGACGCCAAGGAGCTGCGCGACCCTGTGCACAAGACCCGCATGGGCAAGGCTGCTGCCACCCGTCTGGCCGCTGAGATCGACAAGAACCTGTATGCCGCCGCCGCCGCCCGTGCTTCGATCTTCGTGAAGAAGGTCGGCGCCATTGCGTGGGAC
>CALMTS010000175.1 GCA_937872685.1 uncultured Desulfomicrobium sp. | reverse complement strand
CCTTCAGGACCCGGAAACGTCCGTCAGACGCCTTTTCCCTTCGATCTGAGCACATCCCTCCACAATCTGGGGCTTATGCGCGTGAACCGGTCGAAATCCGAGACGATTTCAAGCCCCGGCACGATGGCCCTGTACACCGGCAGTCGCAGCTCCCTCTTGGTCAGGTTGACGTAGAGGGGCGTGTACCCCCGGTCCTCCAGGACGGCTTCGAGCAGGGCCAGGTCGCCCGCGGCCGAGCCCGTGGAGTGGTCCGGCAGGTCTTCGAGCAGCCGCACGGGGAGGTCCTGCGGGCCCTGGGCCGAGGCCGGCCCGCCGGGGTAGGGGAACGGGGTCTCGGTCAGGGCCGAAAGGGCGGCGCGGCGGCCCGAGAGGGACGCGCCCGTGGCCTTGACCAGCCCGCCTGCGGCATGTCCCACGAAGCATTTGTAGCAGGGCACCCCCAGGTCCGTGGTCAGGTCCTGGAAGATCGGGTCCACACCCTGCGCCCGGTAGCCTTCGAGAAGCTGCGAAACCTCCTCGTCCCTGCTCCGCAGACGGAAGCACCGCTCCAGCCCGAAGACATTGACCGCTTCGGCGTCGCGTTCGATGACCTCCAGCAGTCCGCTGACCTTGGCCTCTTCGGGCGTGTTGCCCGAGGCCAGGCCCGTGGAGCCCAGGCCGGTGAAGAGGCGCGTCTCGTCGAGGTTGGTGAAAAGGTACACGGCCTGCAGCGGGACGAGCCGCAGCGCGCCGTGGCGGTCCTGCCCCGGGATCCAGTGCAGGGGCTGGTCCGCGTAGGGCGCCTCCAGGCGCATGGCGTTCGGGTCCAGGGCCGGCTCCGCGAGTTCGCTGAACGGGGCCACGCGGATCTCGCCGCCGTCCTGGCTGCCCGAGACGCGCATGTCGCGGATGTCGGCGAAGGAGCTGTAGCGCTCCACGATCTCCATGGCCAGGGAGGCGCGCGCGTCTTCCAGGCGCAGCCCACGGCCGTAGCTGGTCATGAGGCCCTGCAGGCGGTGGTCGAAGGCGCCGCAGCGGGTGGCGCGGTCCAGGCGCCAGCGGCGCAGCAGGCCCCAGGGGGACAGGGATGCGTGATGGCGCATCTCCGGCCCGTCCAGTACGCCCAGGCCGTAGAGGCGCTCCTCGGCCAGGGCGCGGGTGGCCTCGGCGGGCCTGCGGGGGCAGGGATCCGGCAGGGACAGGTCGGCCCGGATGCGGGCGGGGTCCGCCGGGGGCATGTCGCCGGCCGCCTCGAAGGCCTCTGCATCCAGATCCGCGGGCAGGGGGGCGTGCTCGAAGATGTTGGCGCACAGGAGGCGGCTCATGCGCGCGTGCAGGTCGTGGTCCGGCAGGGCGGCGCTGGCCAGGAAGAGCTGCGGCGTGCGGGCCTCGAGTTCCTCCAGCGCGCCGCGCAGGGTCGGCCAGAGGCTCGCCAGGGCCGGGGTCAGCAGCACGGTTTCGAGGATCAGGCTGCGTGTCGCCTCATCCGCCTGGCCGAAGAGGCCGCGCAGTTCTTCCGCGGGCATGCCGGCCAGGAGTGGGCGGACGTGGGCGCGCATGAACTCGTCGTTCGGAAATTTCCGGACATGATCCAGGCACTGCTCCAGGGACATGGGTTCGGCGGGTTCCGGCGTGAAGTAGGCCACTCCCAGGAGGCTCTCCTGGTGGGCGAGGCGGTAACGGAATGTTGCGGTCACAGGCGGGCTCCTTGTCGGGTTGATGCGGCCATTGGTACCTATCTTGCTTGAAAACGCCTGCCAAGGAGATGCTGCCATGAAATTTTTCATCCTCTGCGCATGTTCCATCCTTTTTCTGGGGTGCGCGGCCGACCGATTCGACGTGAATCTGTACGGGATCGACTATCAGGACGACGCCGAGGTCCTGCTCGGCGAACTGGTGGAGGCGGTCACGCCCGCATCCATGCCGGACACGGGCTACCGCGCCCTGGTCCTGCCTTTCGCCCTGCGCCAGGACATCGCCGTGCGCAAGGATCTGGGACGGGAGATGGCGGACATATTCCGCCGCGCCTGGCTGCAGAAGCGGGTCTTCGGGACCATGGAGTTCGACCCCTCGCGGGCCTGGCCCGGCCTGGACGAAGCCCTGGCGCTGGCCCGGGCCAAGGGCGCCAATATTTTGGTCACGGGCAACGTGTCACAGTTCTACGAAGGCGGCGGGACGGGGCGGACGTCCATCGGCGTCACCGCCGAAGTCCACTGGGTCCCCGACGGGACCCTGATCTGGTCCGCGGCCCAGGCCGCGGCCATGGAGGCCGGCCCGGCCAAGGACTATGTCGTGGTGCGCAGCAGCACGCGCCTGCCCGAGCACCCCACCTACGCGGTCATGCGCGCCCTGTCCCTGAGCATGGCCGACGGCTTCATCCGTTACCTGCCCCGATAGTTCACGCGAAGGTCGCGAGATGTTGTATGGCCGGCGCCTGTGCGCCGGCTTTTTTCTTTGTATTTCATCGTGTTGAGTTTCCCTTTACAAACCGTGGACAAGGTCTGTAGGAAGAAATTTTTTTGCGTTCGCATACGCGACAATCAAACCTGAACTCCGGATGATCGGGTGAAATCATGAAGCATTTTTTATCCATACTTGACCTGAAAGCCACCGAGGCCAGGGATCTGGTCCTGCGGGCCAAGGAGATGAAGGACTCCGATTTCCGGTCCTCGCTGCTGGCTGGAAAGACCCTGGCCATGATTTTCGAGAAGGCGTCCACCCGGACCCGCGTCTCCTTTGAAGTCGGCATCCGTCACCTGGGCGGCGATACGATCTTCATGACCCCGGCCGATTCCCAGCTGGGCCGCAGCGAACCTTTGGCGGACACGGCCCGCGTGCTGTCACGCTACGTCCAGGGCATGGTCGTGCGCACCTTCGCCCAGAAGAACGTCGAGGAACTGGCGCGCTGGGGCTCCATCCCGGTGGTCAACGCTTTGACGGACCTCTACCATCCCTGCCAGGTCATGAGCGACATGCTGACCATTTCCGAGCACACGACGGATTTCAAAGACATCGTCGTGTCCTGGATCGGCGACGGCAACAACATGGCCCATTCCTGGATCAACGCCTGCGTCTATTTCGGCTTCCGGTTGAACCTGGCCTGCCCGGAGGGGTACATGCCCAAGACCTCGGTGCTGGAGCGGGCCCTCAAGATGGGCGCCAAGGTCTGGGTCACCGACGACCCCAAGGCGGCCGTGGCCGGGTCCCATTTCGTCAATACCGACGTGTGGGCCTCCATGGGCCAGGAAGCGGAGCAGAAGCGCCGCGAGAAGGCTTTCGCGGGCTATCAGGTCAACGCCGAGCTGCTGGCCCTGGCCGACCCGTCGGTCAAGGTGCTGCATTGCCTGCCCGCCCACCGCGGGGAGGAGGTCAGCGAGGACGTCTTCGAGGGACCGCAGTCCATCGTGTTCGATCAGGCCGAAAACCGTCTGCACATGCAGAAGGCCATTCTGGAATGGATTTACAGCTGACGCGGCCCCGCCGCTTTGCATAACGGAGATATCTCATGAGCAAGATTGAAAAGGTCGTACTGGCATATTCCGGAGGGCTCGACACCTCCGCCATTCTGAAGTGGATCAAGAAGACGTACGAGTGCGAGGTCGTGACCATGACCGCCGACCTGGGTCAGGGCGAAGAACTCGACGGGCTGGAGGAGAAGGCCCTCAAGACCGGCGCGACCAAGGCCTATGTGGTCGATCTGCAGGACGAGTTCGCCGCCGAGTACGTTTACCCCATGTTCCGGGCCAATGCCGTCTACGAGGGCGGTTACCTGCTGGGGACGTCCATCGCCCGGCCGCTCATCGCCAAGAAGCTGGTCGAGATCGCCCTGGCCGAAGGCGCCCAGGCCGTGGCCCACGGCGCCACGGGCAAGGGCAACGACCAGGTCCGCTTCGAACTGTCCACGCTGGCCCTGGCCCCGCACCTGAAGACCATCGCCCCCTGGCGCGAGTGGGACCTCAACTCCCGCACCGACCTGATCGCCTTCTGCGAGGAGAACGGCATCTCCGTGCCCGTGACCAAGGAGAAGCCCTACTCCTGCGACCGCAACCTCCTGCACCTGAGCTTCGAGGGCGGAGAACTGGAAGACCCGTGGTCCGAGCCCGGTCCCGGCACCTACCAGATGAGCGTCAACCCCGAGGACGCCCCCGATGCCCCCGAGATCATCACCCTCGATTTCGAAAAGGGCGACGCCGTGGCCCTGAACGGACAGGCCCTTTCCCCCGCCAAGATGCTCGCCGCCCTGAACGAACTGGGCGGCCGGCACGGCATAGGCCGCCTGGACATGGTCGAGAACCGCTTCGTCGGCATGAAGGCCCGCGGCGTGTACGAGACCCCCGGCGGCACCATCCTGTACCGCGCCCACCGCGACCTGGAAGGGGTGTGCATGGACCGCGAACTCCTGCACCTGCGCGACACCCTTATCCCGCGCTACTCCGAAATGGTCTATTACGGCTACTGGTTCGCGCCCGAGCGCGAGGCGCTGCAGGCCTTCATGGACAAGGCCCAGGAGACGGTCACCGGCACCGTGCGCCTGAAGCTGTACAAGGGATGCGTGTATCCCCTCGGCCGCAAGTCTCCGTACTCGCTTTACAATCCGGAGCTGGCAACCTTCGAGAAGGACGAAGTCTACAACCAGGCCGACGCGGCCGGGTTCATCCGGCTGAACGGCCTGCGCCTGCTGTCCCGCCAGCCGTTTCTGAACAAGATCAAGGGCTAGGACATGAGCACAGGGAAAAAGGAAAAGAAACTCTGGGGCGGCCGGTTCAGCGGGGACACCGCCCCCCTGGTCGAAAGCTATACGTGCTCCCTGGGCTTCGACTCCAGGATGTACGCCCAGGACATCGACGGCTCCAAGGCCCATGCCGCCATGCTGGCCAGACAGGGAATCATCAGCGATGCCGAGCGCGAGGCCCTTCACCAGGGGCTGGAGCAGGTCCGCGGCGAGATCGAGTCCGGGACCTTCGACTGGCGCCAGGATCTCGAAGACGTGCACATGAACATCGAGCACCGCCTGACGGAGATCGTCGGCACCCCGGGCCAGAAGCTGCACACGGGTCGTTCGCGCAACGACCAGGTGGCCCTGGACTTCCGGCTCTTCGTGGCCGCGTGCCTGGAGGAGTGGGCCGGGAACCTGCGGGGCCTGGTCGGCGTGCTCGTGCAGCGGGCCGGGGAGCACCAGGACTCGCTGCTGCCGGGCTGCACCCATTTCCAGCCGGCCCAGCCCGTCAGCCTGGCTCAGCATCTGTTGGCCTATGCCCAGATGTTCCGCCGCGACCATGACCGCGTCCGGGACGCCCTGGCGCGGGTCCGGGTCTCCCCTCTGGGCGCGGCGGCCCTGGCCGGCACCACGCACCCCCTGGACCCCGGGCAGGTGGCTGCGACGCTCGGGCTCGGCGGGACCTTCGCCAACAGCATGGACGCGGTCTCGGACCGGGATTTCGTGCTGGAGGGGGTGTTCTGCGGGAGCCTCGTCATGATGCACCTCTCGCGCCTGTGCGAGGAGATCATCATCTGGGCCAACCCGCAGTTCGGTTTCGTGCGCCTTCCCGACGCCTACTCCACGGGTTCGTCCATCATGCCGCAGAAGAAGAACCCCGACGTGGCCGAGCTCATGCGCGGCAAGACGGGGCGTGTCTACGGGGACCTCGTGAGCCTGCTGACCCTCATGAAAGGGCTGCCCCTGGCCTACAACCGGGACATGCAGGAGGACAAGGAGCCCTTTCTCGACACCCACGACACGGTGGCTCCGTCCCTGGCCATCATGGCCGGGATGCTGGCCGAACTGGGCTTCAACCGCGAGCGCATGCGCCTGGCGCTCAAGGCCGGCTTCCTGAACGCCACCGAACTGGCCGACTACCTGGCCGCCAAGGGCGTGCCCTTCCGTCAGGCCCACCACATCACCGGCGCGGCAGTGGCCTTCGCCGAAGGGCGCGGGGTAGGGCTCGAAGACCTGAGCCTCGCGGACCTGCAGCGTTTCTCCGGCGACATCGGGGAGGAAGTCTTCGCGGTCCTGGATTACGAAAATGCCGTGGCCAGGCGCCATGTGCCCGGCGGCACAGGCCCGGCCTCCGTCGACAGACAGATCGAGACCCTGGTTGCCTGGCTTTCGACCCAGCCCTGACCGGGCCACTCTTTCCCGCCCCGGTCCTTCCGGCTCACGACTTCCCCGAACCCTCGCCCCTTGCGGCGGGGGTTTTTTTGTCCGGGAGGCTTGTGACGGGTTTTTGAAAATGGAATTGCCCTTGGCGTTGCTTAGCTGGTAATTTCATATATTTTAGGTGGTTGAAGATATGTGTACGTACAGATGCGTAATTATTTTGGTACAACTCCATATAGATTGCTGATCATAAATACGAGAAAATAGGTATTGTTGCTCGTTACATATCCCGATGCATTTCCCGTAAATCACTACTCAAACGTGTACTGATCAAAAAAGAGGAGGGTGCCGGGATGATGAAGAATCAATTTTTGCCGCGCAAGGACAACGGACCTTCAGGGCGAAGCCCTGTGCGCCTCGGCGGGAACGGCAGGCTATCCGGCCTGCAAACTTCCCTGAATCATTGCTCAAATCAAGCTTCATTCGTGGATGGAAGAGGCGGGGTGGAAATCCTGGTCATGCCCCCGCACCCTCAACTGCGCCTGCCGCGGGGTTGTGGCGCAAGATGTATGACGGAAGCGGTGAAACGTTGTCTGGAAACACTTTGGAATCTCTTGCGACGCAGTATTGTCAAAGATTCTTTTTTCCGAAATACCAAGGTGTTATTGACGTCATACAGTAATGTATGTATGGCGACGACAATTTATCGGCAACGGGTGCCCGTCGTCGCGTTGCTGCAAGGAGGGGAGATGAAGTTTCGGTTCGCGCTCAATGTCCTGCATGCCGTTATCCTGGCATGCGTGTTGTGGCCGTTTTCCGCTGTTGCGGAAACTACGTATGTCGGTACTGCCGCATGCAAGGATTGTCATGAAGAGCAGTATGAGAATTTCACGAAATTCGCCAAGAAGGCTCATTCGCAGAAATCCATCCAGATCATGGCCTCGGATCTGACGGAAGCGGAACTTGCAGAGTGCTATGGGTGCCACACGACGGGTTACGGCAAGCCTGGGGGATTCGTCAGCTACGAGAAGACGCCGCATCTGGCCGACGCCGGTTGCGAAGTGTGTCACGGGCCGGGCAGCGACCATGTCGAGAGCGGCGGCGACGCCGGACTCATCAAGGGAACGCTGAGCATGGAAGACTGTGAGAGCTGTCACAACCAGAGCCGCGTCAAGGCCTTCAACTTCAAGCCCCTGCTGTACGGCGGGGCTCACTAGGAGGCGGCCATGAACATTTTCCAGACATCCCTCGGCGCCAAGATTCTCGGCATCACCTCCGTGGTTCTGGTCGCGACCTTCGGCGTTCTCTTTACGGCGACGTTCCTCATGCAGCGTGCCAGCACCCTGCACGAGATCGAGGTCAACGCGGAGCGCACCGCGGAAATGCTGTCCATGTCCATCCGCGAGCCCATGTCCATCGGCGACAACGAGGGTACCACGGGCAAGTTCATGGAGATGGGCACGCGCTACGACGACATCGACATCCATCTCACCAATTTCAAGGGCAACATCACCTATTCAACCACCGAAGGGCAGCTGCGCAAGGACATCCTCGACGCCGTTCCGAGCCGCGAGCTGGCGGGCATGCTCGAGAACTGCCTGCGCGAGGAGTGCCTGAGCCAGAGCATCACCGAGATCAACGGCAAGCCGGCCTACCTCGAAGTCAAGTCCATCGCCAACGAGGAGACCTGCCATCATTGCCACGGGTCCAACCAGCCGGTTCTCGGGGTCATGGTCATGACCCAGGACATCTCCGCGCAGATGGGCGGGATGATGAGCAACCAGGCCAAGGTCGGGGGCATCATGGCCGCGGGCCTGGTCGTGCTCCTCGGCAGCCTGTCCTTCTTCCTCAGGCGGGCCGTCCTCGTGCCCATCCACAACGTGGCCGAGGCCACCGAAAAGATCAGCAAGGGCGACCTGACCGTCAGGGTCGAGACCAGAAGCCGGGACCAGATCGGGCAGCTGGCGGGCAGCGTCAACTCCATGACGGAGAACATGCGGGCCATGATGCAGGAGATCGTCTCCGGCGTCGGCACCCTGGCCTCCGCATCGGGCCAGCTCAAGTCGGTTTCCGCGACCGTGGCCGGCCTGGCCGCGGACAACCAGACCCGCTCCGACGCCGTGGCCGCGGCCTCGGAGGAAATGAGTACGAACATGCGCTCCGTGGCCGCGGCCACCGAACAGGCTTCGGTCAACATCTCCACCGTGGCGGCCGCGTCCGAGGAGATGAGCGCGACCATCGACGAGATCTCCCGCAGCACGGCCAAGGCCAGGGAGATCACGGCGGTGGCCGTCAGCGCCGCGGAGGCCACCTCCGCCGATGTGGACCACCTGGGCGCCATGGCGCGGGAAATCCACTCCGTAACCCAGACCATCACCGCCATCTCGTCCCAGACCAATCTGCTGGCCCTGAACGCGACCATCGAGGCCGCGCGTGCGGGTGAGGCAGGGCGGGGTTTCGCCGTCGTGGCCAACGAGATCAAGGAACTGGCCAACCAGACCGCCGCGGCTACGGACGAGATCCGCGGCAAGATCAACGGCATACAGGGCGCCACGGACCAGACCGTGACGCGGATTGGAGAGATAACGGGGGTCATCAACGATATCGACACCATCGTGACGACCATCGCCGCCGCGGTGGAGGAGCAGTCCGTGACCACCCGGGACATCGCGCAGAATATCGGCCAGGCGTCTCAAGG
>CALMTS010000174.1 GCA_937872685.1 uncultured Desulfomicrobium sp. | reverse complement strand
TTCTCGTGGTCCACGATGCCGTGGCTGTTGCGGCAGGCCACCACGCAGGTCTTGCAGCCGATGCAGCGGTCCAGGTCTATGGCGAGGCTCAATTGTTTCATGGCTTCCTCCTTACTTGCTGATGCGGACGCGGGTGGAGACGTGGGCCTCGCCGCCCACAAGGTCCTGCCAGTGCAGGTGGGAGCCAGCGTCGGGGATGAGGTCGTTGTCGTTCACGCCCGCTCCTGCGCCCACGCGGCCCACGCTGGCGCCGAAGCCGTGCATGATGCCGATGCAGTCGGGCCGGATGTGCTCCGTCAGCTTGACCGGCGTGGTCACGCTGCCCGTCCGCGAGGAGATGGTGACGGTGTCGCCGTCCCCGATGCCGAGCCTGGCCGCCGCGGCGGTGTTGATGAGGGCTGGGTTAGTGGGCTGTCCCGAGGCCGGGTCGCGCAGCTGGGCGTTGTTCACGGACCAGGGGCCGGTGCCGTTGATGTGGATGCGGCGGTAGCTGATCATGATGAACGGGTACTTTTCGGCATCCGCGTCATATTCCGGCGCGAGGATGGTCCGGGGCAGGGCCTGCCCGATGTCCTCCAGGTCCTCCCAATAGAGGTGGACCTTCTTGGACGGGGTGCCGAAGCCCCGCTCGCGGTACTTGTGGAAGCCCAGGGTGCCGGGGGACCAGCGGCCGCCCATGTCCTGCAGCTTCTTCACGGACAGCCCGAGGCCCCCCAGCTGGATGTCGTAGTACTCCACGTCGTCCTTGAACTGGAAGTATTCCGGGAACATGCGCTTGCCGAGCTCGATGAAGACGCGGTTGGAGTGCCTGGCTTCGCCCGGGGGGTCGACCAGGGGCTGGCGCAGGAGCACGCCGTGGCCGAAGTTGTACCACCACGGCATGTACAGGAGCTCCCAGCGCTCGAAGTGGGTCTGGTCGGGCAGCACGATGTCGGCGAACTTGCCCGTCTCCGAGAGCATGATGTCGGTGTTGAGCAGGAACTCCAGCTTGTAGTTGCCGTTCTTGTCCTTCATGCACACGGCCTTCTGCCACTCCAGGCTGCCCATCTCGGTCAGGGCCGGGTTGGCCTCGGTGACCATGAGGATTTTGAGGCCGTCGTCCTTGATGGCCTGGGTCTCGTACCAGGTGGGCTCCAGGATGAAGCTGTACTTGGCGAATTTGTCGCGGTTGGGCCCGGTGCGGTGGAAGCCCTTTTCGTGCAGGGGCGCCGGGCCCTTGGGCTGCGGCGCGACCGGGGACAGGGGCGTCAGGTCGGGCAGGGGCTGGCCGCCGGGGTTGTCGATGTTGCCGGTGATGGCCAGGAAGATGGCCCAGGCGTGGCCGTAGTCCAGGGCCTGGCCGAGCATGATGGACTTGAATCCGTCCACGCCCACGGCCGGGGCGGCGGCGCACATCTCGGCCAGCCTGACGATGTCCTTGGCCGGGACGTCGCAGATGGCGCTCATGGCCTCGGGCGTCATGGGCTTCACATGGGCTTTAACCTTCTCGAAGTCTCCCTCGCGCACCCATTCCTCGACGAACTTCTTGTCGTACAGGTCGTGGGCGATGAGATAGTTGATCATGCCCAGGAACAGGGCCGTGTCGCCGGAGGGTTTGATGGGAATCCACCAGTCGGCCTTGGCCGCGTCGGGGCTGAAGATGGGGTCGACCACGATGAGCTTGGCCCCGCGGTCCTTGGCCTCCAGGATGTCGCGCGGGGCGACGGCGTCGTCCAGGCAGCCGAAGGCGTGGCGTCCGGCCAGGAGCATGATGCCGTCCTTGGGCATGGTGAACCAGGCCGGCGGGATGTGGTGGTTGGGGATGCCGCCCCAGCACTTGATCTGGGACACGATCTTGGCCGAGTCGCAGTGCGGCAGGCCGGTGTTGATGTACCCGCCGTAGGCGTTGAGGAAATGCCACTTCGGGTCCGTCAGGGAGTGCGGGAAGAAGCTGTAGGTCAGTTTGTGGGCCTCGCCGCGGTCGTAAAGGCTGCGGAGCTTTTCCTCGATGGTGTCGAGGGCCTCGGCCCAGGAAATCTCGGCGAATTTGCCTTCCCCGCGTTCGCCGACGCGCTTGAGCGGTTTGGTCAGCCGGTCCTTGGAGTACTGCAGGGTCACGCCGGCCATGCCCTTGACGCAGGCCTTGCCCCGGAACTTCGGGTTGCCGCGCACCTCCGTGACCCGGCCGTCCACGACTCGGGCCTCGATGGCGCACTCGGCTTTGCATTGGTAGCATACCGTCGGATACCAGTTACCGTTCATGTTTTTCCTCCTTCTCGGTTGACCCGCAGTCCGGGGCGGGCCCGCCCGTTGCCGGTTCGGCGAGGGTGCAGCATGACGCAGCTTCCGCCACGAGCACCCTTGCTCCGAAGAAATGATGCAGGGACATGACGGCCAGCCCCGCCAGCATGACCCACAGTCCCCATTCGTAGGTGGTTTGGCTCCACGGCTTGGCGCACATGAGCAGGGTGGCCAGGGTGCAGGCACCCGCGCCGGCAATGTCCGCCCTGTCCATGCCGAGGTTGAGCCAGGCGCGCCCGCAGCCTTCCTCGGGCGGCGGGCACTCGAACCAGAAGCGGTTCCAGATCACGCCGAAGACGACGGCCAGGACCGCGCCCCAGGCCATGTGCAGGGGCAGCAGCAGGGCCGGGGCGGGCAGCGGCAGGATGGCCGGGATGGCCGCCGTGGCGGCCGCGGGGGGGTGGTCGGCGTCGAGGATCTGCATGAGGGCGGCCGAGATGAGTACGGCCAGGCCGAGTTTGACGGGCACCGCCAGGGACGTTCCGCCGCAGAGCTGCTCGCCGGCGGCGACGCCCGCAAGCCCACCCACCGTGGCGATGAAGTGCCCGACGATGACCGACTTGGGCCGCGCCACGCGCAGGTACGTGCAGGTTGCGCCGATGAAGCAGGTGGCGGCCAGGGGCGGGTAGAGCACGCCCACGCCCGTGGCCTGGCTGGCCAGGGCGATGAAGGCCAGGAAAAGGCCGGCGCCGATGGAGCCCCACAGGATGCGCGACAGGGAGATGACCCCCGGGCGGTACACGTCACGCCGGAACTCCCGTCTGTTGGGCAGGACCAGCCGTATCTCGATCATGGCGTCTCCTCGTGGCTGCGGGTTGGCGAGGGCGTCGCATGCCCTCATACGGGAGAGTGCCTTGTGGGAGGAAAAAGGTTCGGTCGGGTCGGACCCGATGCGGCGGGAAGAGCTCAGTTGCCCAGGGGCAGGAGCAGGGAGTTCAGGTCGCAGGGGCGGTCGAGCATGCCGGCCTGCATGGCCATGCGCATGACGTGCCCGGCCCGGGCGCTGTCGGGCGAGAGGTCGCGGAAGGTCACGAAGCCTCGGTTCAGGACGAAGGCGGCCGCGTCCCTGTCCACGCCGGTGAACCGGGACTGGATGGACGCGCTCTCGATGGGGTGGGCGTGGGCAAAGTCCGCGGCGCCCCGCAGGAGGTTCAGATAGTTGTCCAGCAGGTCCGGTTTGTCGCGGGCGAAATCGTCCCGGACGGCCAGGATGCAGCAGACGTGGTCCGCCGCCAGGTCATGGGAACGGATGAGGACGGTTCCGGATCCGGCGGTCTCGGCCATGAGGCCCCATGGCTCGGCGCAGAAGAACCCGTCCATGGTCTTGCGGGCCAGGGGCCGGGCCATGAAGGACGGGTTCAGGTAGACGGGCCGGAAGGGGCCCGGACCGCCAGCCTGGCCGAGACCCAGGACCGAGCGCAGCAGCATGCCGTGTGTGGACAGGGGGTGGGGCAGGCCCATGGTCGCCCCGGCGAGATCCTCGCCCTTGAACCGGTTGCGCGCCAGGTTGCGGGCCATGGATTTCTGCATGGTGATGGCGCTGCCCTCGTGGTGACCGTCCATGGCCCATTTCAGGGGTACGCCCCTGTTGTGCAGGACCATGGCCAGGGGGGCCATGAGCATGGCCGCGTCCAGGGACTCGTTGACCAGGGCCCGGGTCAGTTCCGACCAGGACAGGAACTTGCGCAGGCTGACGTGGAAGGCCGCCTGGTCGTGCCGCTGCTGGGCGATCATGGGCAGCAGGTGGTCGGAGATGGGCAGGCAGCCCACGCGGATGGTCTGCGTGTCCCGGCCGGCCATGGCGCGCATCAGCCTGA
>CALMTS010000173.1 GCA_937872685.1 uncultured Desulfomicrobium sp. | reverse complement strand
CGCAGTTCCCTGGCGAAGGCGCGGCGGGTGGCGTGCAGTTCGATCAGGATGACCAGGGCGCGGCTCAGGGCAACGCCTGCACTGAGGAGCACGCCGACATCCTCAGCAAAGGAGATGTGGTCCCTCGTGGTGATGGAGCCTCGCCGAAATTGGAGTACAGCGGCACGTCGTTGCGGCCTGGCGACGGAAGGTTTCTCCCCGGCCGTCGTGAATGGCGCGGACTGTATGCGCAAGGGGGTCAGCCCACGCCCCTGCAGATAGGCGACCGCGGCCCTCTCGCTGTCTCCCGGGCCTTCCCAGCTGCCCGTCACGACCTGGTTCTGCGCATCGAGCGCCTTGTAGTAGAGCATGGCTGTGAGGTCAGGCCCCTGTGACCCGGATAACCTCCTCCACGGAGGTGATACCCTTTTGCACTTTCTCGAACCCGTCTTGCCTGAGCAGCCGCATACCCTTGGCAACGCCTGCAGCCGTCAGGGCCGAAGAGGTCTTGTTGAGAAGGATGAACTCCCGGATCTCGTCGTCGACCTCGAGCAGTTCGAAAATGGCAACCCGGCCCTTGTAGCCCGTGCGTGAGCACTTCTCGCATCCCTTGGGACGGTAGACCGGCTCCTCGCCGAATTCATCAAGACCATATTTGGTGCGCAATTCGCGCGGCATGTCATAGGGGTCCCTGCAATGGGGGCAGAGCACCCTCACCAGCCTCTGAGCCATGATGCCGATGACGGATGACGCCAGCAGGTAGTCCTGAGCCCCCATTTCCAGAAGCCGCGCCACGGCCCCCGCAGCATTGTTGGTGTGCAGGGTGGAGAAGACCAGGTGGCCAGTCAAGGCCGATTGGATGGCGATGTCGGCAGTCTCCTTGTCGCGGATTTCGCCAATGAGGATGACATCAGGATCCTGCCGGACAATGGAGCGCAACCCCCTGGCAAAGGTCAGTCCGGACGTGGTGTTGACCTGGACCTGGTTGATCCCGTCAAGCTCATATTCCACGGGGTCCTCAACGGTGACGATCTTCCTGTCCGGCGAGTTGATGTCGTTGAGGGCGGAATAGAGCGTTGTCGTCTTGCCGCTGCCGGTCGGGCCGGTGACGAGGATGATGCCGTGGGGCTGGCGTATGAGGCGGTTGAACTTCTCCAACTCGCGATCGGGAAAGCCCAGCGTGCCGAGGGAAAAGGAAATGCTCTGCTTGTCGAGAATTCGCAGTACGATGGACTCGCCGTACATCACGGGCAAGGTGGACACGCGCAGGTCGATGTTCTTGCCAGCAACTTTTATCTGTATGCGCCCGTCCTGCGGCAGCCTGCGCTCGGAAATGTCCAGCAGGGCCATGATCTTTATGCGCGTGGTCAGTCCCTGCAACATGCGCTTGGGCAGAGCCTCGTGCTCGAAGAGCATGCCATCTGCACGTAAACGGACCTGAACGCGATCGGCGAACGGCTCGACATGAATGTCACTGGCACCGGTCTCCACAGCCCTGGTCAGGATTTGGTTGACGGTCTTGATGACGGGCGCTTCAGAGGCCAGGTCTTTGAGCTCGGATATATCATCGGCAGGTCCCCGATCCTCTGCCGATTCTTCGGGCGCCGGTTCAGCTCCGCCAAAATGTTCACGGATCCAGGCCCGGATGAGATCTTCCCGAGCAAGCAGAACAATGAGCCGCCTGCCCGGAAAAAAATGCTCGAGGATTACGGTTGCGGCAGAACCCAAAGGGTCGTGCACCACCAAAGTGAGCGCGTTCTCTGAAACAGACCATGGAAAAACGAGGTTCTGTTCCAGAAACATGGGCGACAAGCATGCGAAAGGTGCGGGCAGGTAAGAATCAGGCGGTACGTTGAGAAGCTGTAAACTAAAAAAGTCCGAGGCAGCCTGAAGATAATCATCCTCGCTCAACACACCGATTCGAACAGCAGTTATATAGACAGGCTCGTCCTCCTTCTTTACGGAAGCGAGC
>CALMTS010000172.1 GCA_937872685.1 uncultured Desulfomicrobium sp. | reverse complement strand
GCCCATGACCCAGGCCCTTCGCGCCGACATCATGCAGGCCGTGGATGAAAAGCTCTCCACGCTGGCAACGGCTTCGGAACTCGCTGCCCTTCGCGACGGGATCATCGGAGAGGTCGAGGCGAAGCTCGCCGTCCAGTCCCCGTCCGAAGGCATTGAAGAATTTCGCGGCGCGCTCAGCGCTCTGCAGGATCAGGTCGCTGCCATGCCCGAGATGCTGGCCAAGCTGGCGGCGCCCTCGACCCAGGCGTTGCAGGAACTGGAAAATGGTGTCGGAGCGCTGCGCGCACTTGCACAGAGTCTGGAGCAGGGCCTCGCCGACATGCGCGGAACCATCGCGGAAAAGGATGCGGCCATCGCGGAACTGCGCGAAGGGGAGGAACGGCTGCGCGAGGAGCTTGAAGCCCTGGGCGCCCGCCTGGACGCACAGCCCGGCGCCGGCATCCTCAAAGGGGAACTGGAGGAGTACATCCGGCAGCAGGTGCCGGCCGCTGTGGCGAAGATCATCCGCGAGGAGATCCAGGCCCTGCTCAAGGAACTGGGGGGCTGAGCCTTCCGGGTGGCGCGCCGCGCGGCCCCTCGACTCCTCAACTCCGGTGTGTTAGGAATTTTGAAAAAATGAAGGGAGGGCTTCCGGGTTTTTCCTTCTTTTTTGAACCGCCCGGTTTCCCCAAAGCAGGTCGACACCATCCCCCCGGGCGGTTTTTTTTGTTGCCATTATTCAACCAGCGAGAAAACCATGGACCAGATCCAGAAGCAGGCCCTGCAAGTCGCCAAGGAAATCGTCGTCAAGTTCATTGAAGTGGGCCGCATCTCCCCCTCCAATTTCTCCGAGTACTTCGAGCCCATCTACGACGATGTCTACCGTACCGTGACCAAGGGCGGCCCCGCCCCGGCCGCAGAGAAGGACGCCTCCGTTGAACCCGAATGATCATGGGAAGCGGGTTTCCGGCCTCTTCGACAACATCGCGACCTGGTACGACTTCCTCAACCACTTTCTGAGCGCCGGGCAGGACGTGTACTGGCGCCGCCGCCTGGTACGCTATGTCCGGTCCGGTGCCACCCGCACAGTGCTCGACCTGGCCGCGGGCACCCTCGACGTGAGCCGGGAGATCCGGCGCCAGCATCCCGAACTGCGCGTGCTGAGCCTCGACTTTTCCAGGGCCATGCTCTGCCGCGGCCAGAAAAAGATCACTCGCGAACCCGCCATCCTGCCGGTGCAGGCCGACGGACGCGCACTGCCCCTGCCCGACGGGTGTGTCGACACCGTGACCATCGCCTTCGGCATCCGCAACATCCTGCCCCGGACCGACGCCTACAGGGAGATTCTGCGCGTGCTCGCCCCCGGCGGCCGTCTGTGCATCCTGGAGTTCGGAACCGGCAAGGCCCGAATCTGGCAGGGCATGTACAATTTTTATCTGGGCACGGTCCTGCCGCGCATCGGGCGCTTCTTCTCGAAAAACCCCGAAGCCTACCAGTACCTGGCCGACACCATCCTGGCCTTCCCCGACTCCAGGGCCCTGGCCGCCGAACTGGTGGACGCGGGGTTCGACCAGGTGGGCTGCCAGGCGCTGTCCTCCGGCATCGTGTACATCCATGTGGCCCGAAAGCCTGACTGAAGCGCAGGCTTTCTGAGGATTTCTCCAACCCCCGCTTGAAATCGAGAATCATATGACAACCTTCGAAGACATCACTTCCGGCAGGACATCCGTGGCCGTGGTGGGACTCGGCTATGTGGGCCTGCCTCTGGCCGTGGCCCTCGGCGACCATTTCCGCGTCATCGGCTTCGATATCTCGCGCCCGCGCATCGAAGAACTTCGCCGGGGGCAGGACTCCACCCGCGAGGTCGAGCCCGAGCGCCTGGCCCGTGCGCGGGTCGACTACACCGACGACCCGGCCCGCCTGGCCGAAGCCGGGATCATCGTCGTGGCCGTACCCACGCCCATCGACGGCAACCGCAAGCCGGACCTGCGCCCCGTGGTCGGAGCGAGTGCGACTGTCGGCGCGCACATGAGCGCCGGATGCATCATCGTTTACGAGTCCACGGTGTACCCGGGTCTGACCGAAGAGATCTGCGTGCCGTTGCTGGAAGAGAAGTCCGGCCTGTGCTGCGGCAAGGACTTCACCGTGGGCTACTCTCCCGAGCGCATCAACCCCGGCGACCGGGTCCACACCCTGGAGAGCATCGTCAAGGTCGTGGCCGGCCAGGACGAGCCCACGGCGGACCTGCTGGCCCGCTTCTACGGCACCGTCGTCAAGGCGGGCGTGCACCGGGCTTCGAGCATCAAGGTGGCCGAAGCCGCCAAGGTCATCGAGAACACCCAGCGCGACCTGAACATCGCCCTCATGAACGAACTGGCCCTGATCTTCGACCGCATGGACATCGACACCAACGAGGTGCTGCGGGCCGCGGGCACCAAATGGAACTTCCTGCCCTTCAGGCCGGGGCTCGTCGGCGGCCATTGCATCGGAGTGGACCCGTACTACCTGACCTTCAAGGCCGAATCCATCGGCTTCCACCCCCAGGTCATTTTGGCTGGACGGCGCATCAACGACGGCATGGGCAAATTCATCGCCGAAAAGGCCATCAAGGCCATGATCAACGCGGGCTGCCAGATCAAGGGCGCCCGGGTGGGCCTGCTGGGGCTGACCTTCAAGGAGGACGTTCCGGACCTGCGCAACAGCCGCGTGGAGGACATCATCCGCGAACTGACCGACTACCACGTGGACGTCCTGGTTCACGACCCCCTGGCGGATACCGAGGAGGCAAAAGAGGAGTACGGCGTGGATCTGCGTCCCCTGGACGCGCTGCGTGACCTCGACGCCGTGATCCTGGCGGTCTCGCACGCCCAGTTCGCCCAACTGGACGCCGGGCGGCTGGCGGCCATGTTCAAAAACCCGCAGACTGGAATCGTCATTGACGTCAAAGGGTTTCTGGACCGGGATGCCCTGTCGCGGCACTTCGCCTACTGGAGGCTGTAGCCGGATGCGCCTGCGATGATCATCCTGGCCTGCGCAACCGAACTGGAGTGCCGCCATGCCCTTGCCCGGACCGGATGCGCACCGGACTCCGGCGCGCGTGCGAACGTTGCGGGCCTGGACATCCTGGTTTGCGTGGTTGGCGTCGGCCCGGTCGCTGCGGCCCTGAACATCGGGGGCCTGCTGGAACGCCATCCCAAGACGCAGGGCGTTCTGAACCTGGGCATATGCGGCAGCTTCGACCCGGACCTCCCGCTGGGAACGGCCTGCGTGGCCAGCGCCGAAATCTGGCCAGAGTACGGCGTGCACTGCGCCAATGGAGATGAAGAACCCTTTTCGTTCCAGATGCTTCCTGACCTGCACCTGAACCCGGTCAACCGGCTGGACCTCGACCCTTCGTCCGCAGCCTCGGCCATGGGCCTCGCCGTGCCGGACGCATGGCCGCGGGGGCCGAGCCTGACCGTGGCAGGGGTCAGCGGGGACCAGGGCCGGGCCGCCCGGCTCCTGGCCCGATACGGCGGAGCCACGGAAAACATGGAGGGCTTCAGCCTGGCCCTGGCGGCACGCAGGCACGGGCTGCCCTTCCTCGAAGTGCGGACCGTCTCCAACCCGGTCGGCGTCCGCGACAAGAAGCGCTGGGATTTTCGCCTCGCCCTGGAAGCGCTGCAATCGATCCTGCCGAACCTTGCCGGAGCCGAAAAATGAACCCACTCACCGTTGCCATCTCACCCTGTCCCAACGACACCTTCATCTTCGGGGCCTGGATTCTGGGACTCACGCCACCGCCCGCCGGGCTCGACAGCCGCTTCTTCTGGCACGACGTGCAGGAGTTGAACCAGGGCGCCTTCGCCGCCTCCTGGGACGTGATCAAGGTCAGCGCGGCAGCCGCCCTTCGCCTGCAGGACAGGTTCACAATCCTGCCTTGCGGGGGAGCCTTCGGCCTGGAACACGGTCCCAAGCTGGTCACCCGCGAAGACTTCCGCGGTACGCCGCGCAGGATCGCCGTACCGGGACTGGACACCACGGCCATGTGCGTTCTGAACGCAGCGCTGGAGGGACGGTTCACACCAGTTCCCATGATTTTTCATTCCATTGTCGACGCCGTGCTGGCGGGCGAGGTCGACGCAGGCCTCCTCATCCACGAAACGGCCCTGGTTTTCGACCGGTACGGCCTTGCCCTGCATACGGATCTCGGCGAATGGTGGAGACGGCGCACAGACGGCCTGCCCCTGCCGCTGGGCTGCATCCTGGCCCGCCGCGAACTCGGCGAAGACATCCATGACGCCATCGGGGACTGTATCCGCGCAAGCATCCTCCACGCCAGGGCGGACCGGGCATCCGTCATGCCATTTATCGCCTCCCTGGCCAGAGAGCTTGACGCGGCCACGCTCGAACAACATATTGCCGCCTACGTGAACGGATTCAGTCTGGACATGGGGCCGGACGGCCGGGCCGCTCTCAACACGCTGCAAACATTTCGGGATCTTTCATGAACGACGCTTTCGCTCAACTCAAGGTAGCCTTTGTCAGGGAACTGCCGGCCATCAATGCCGCCATCCAGGCGGAGATCGACGCCCTGCACCCGCTGGTCCGTCCCGTGGCCGCACACGTCATGGACGCCGGCGGCAAGCGTCTGCGGCCCATGCTGACGATCCTCTTCGCCCGCGCGCTGAACTTCAGGGGCGACGACCTGCACACCCTGGCCAGTTCCCTGGAGTTCCTGCATTCGGCCACCCTCATGCACGACGATATCCTGGACAACGCCGACCTGCGCAGGGGGAAACCGGCGGCGCACACGCTTTTCGGCCTCACTCCGACCATCCTGGCGGGAGACGTTCTGCTGGCCCTGGCCAACGAAATCGTGGCCCGCACCGGCAACCCGCCCCTGACCGCGTGCATCTCCCAGGCCATCATGCAGACGGCAAGCGGAGAAATCATGGAGATTGCGGCCGTGCGCAACGCGGGGATAACCCGGGCCGAATACATCGAGATCATCACCGGCAAGACAGCCTACCTGATCCAGTCGGCCTGCGAATTCGGGGTCATCGCCGCGGGAGCCTCGGAGCGCCTGCGAAGCGCAGCCAGATCCTTCGGACTGAACCTCGGCATCGCCTTCCAGCTCGTTGACGACGCCCTGGACTACACCTCCGGAACCGACACCTCGGGCAAGCCCCTGGGCGGAGACCTGCGCGAAGGCAAATTCACCCTGCCGCTGCTGCTCTACCTCGAGTCGCTGCCGGACGAAGAGCGCCAGGCCACGATCCGGGAACTGACCGACGCCGACCTGAATCCGGCCCGCCAGGACCGCATCATTGCCGAAATCGCTTCCAAGGGCTTCGCCGACCAGACCCGCGACGCGGCAAAATCCTATCTGGCACTAGCCAGTCAGGCCCTGGACGTGCTACCCGTCTGCCTGGAGAAAAATCTTCTCAGAGCCATGGTCGATTTCGTTCTGACGCGGGACAAGTAGCATGCAGCACCAGGATCGCCTTCCACCACGCAATTTCGCAACATCGTTGCGTGCAAGCCTGAAGGCGACGTTTTCCCCGGCCACGACCCAGCTCCTCCAGGAGTCGGTCAAACCCGACCCCAACTTCGGGGTCATCGCCTCCATCCTCAAGGCCGACCCGGCCCTGGCCACGGCCATCCTCTCCCTGGTCAATTCCCCCTACTACGGCCAGACCAGCAAAATCTCCGACCTGCAGCGCGCGGCCATCATCCTCGGCAACAACGAGATCCTGCGCATCGCCCTGTCCCTGTCCCTGCACAAGAATTTGAACGTGACCCTGGAGAAGAGCGGCTTCGACACCTTCGCCAACTGGCGCGTCATCATCTGGTCCGCCCTGGGCGCGGAGCTCATCGCCAGGCGTCTGTCACCCCGCGAGGCGGAGACCGCCTACATCTGCGCCCTGGTCAAGGACCTCTCTCTGCTCCTCTACGCCGCCTCCTTTCCGGAGCACATGCGCCAGCAGCTTGCACAGCCGGATTTCGTCAATACCGGCCCGTCCTTCATGTGCAGCCAGGACTACCTTCCTGCCGACCACTGCGAACTGACGGCCGAACTGCTCACGGAATGGAATTTCCCGCCGCACATGATCGCGGCCATCACCGCGCACCATGACCTGGAACATGTCTTCGACCACCCGCCCCTGACCCAGGCCGTTATTCTCGGGACCAGATGGGCCGAGGTCGAATTCCGCACCGACCCGGCGCCTGACGGCCTCACTCAGCTGCACTTCCTCCTGACCAGGGCGCAGGCCCTGCCGCCGGAGGGACTGGAAGGCCTGCGCCAGCGGTGCACGGCCCTTTTCGCCGAGATGGCCGCAGCCATGAACATCACGGAGCCCCCGCCGGAAAGCCGGCTCTATGCCCATTCCCTGCAGGCCATCCAGGACTTCCACTTCCAGGCCAAGGAACTCGAGAGCCTGACCGGCGGCAACGCGGCCATCGCCGCCTGTATCAGCCGCCACCTGCGCTGGAACTGGAATTGCCGCAAAGGTGAGATCATCCTCGGCGCGCCGACCAACAACCACTGGGAATGCTTCGCTTTTGACGAAGGAGGAATGCACGGCCCAGTCGTATCCGCATCCCTCAAGGAATTCAGAGCGCACGGGGAATTCACCGTCCGTCTGGAGACCGAAGACGGCGTGGCCGGTGAACTGCGTCTCTCCGACATCCCCGAATCCGATACAGCCAGGGCCGAGGCGATCCTTTACGGGCGGCTGCTGGCGAGAAGCCTGTGGCGACAGATCACCACCGTGGCCCAGCTGGAGATCAAGGCCGAACTGCTGGACATCCTGCCCACCGGCGTCGCCCTGCTTGACGAAGAAGGCCGCATCCTGCGCGCCAATCCGACGTTCGCCCGCTTTCTGGGCAATGCGGCCCAGCTTGAGGACCGTCTGCGCATGGACATGGACGCCGAGCAATTCGAACGCACGCAGCACGGGTGGAACATGTTCCTGCTCGACCCCTCGCAAGCCGCCCATTGCGCCATATACAGCCCCCTGGGGCCCAAAAGCGTCGCCTCGACACCCTTTGCCCTGTCCGGCTACAAAATCCGCCAGGGCTCCAAACCCAACATTTTGGCCGTCGTCCAGGACCTGAGCGAGATCCGCATCCTCGAATTCGAGGCCCTGCATCAGCGGGACTTCCTGAACAACCTGCTCTCCTCCATGCAGGACCTGGTCATGACCACGGACCGCAACGGTGGCATCACCTTCGCCTCGGGACGCCATGGCGCGTTTCTGACCGGCCGCAACCTCTTCGAACTCACCCGGCCCATGAACGCGCAGGAGGAACCCTGGGACATGGAATTCCTGGAGCAGAGCCCGGCCGCCGTGGAAGTTCAGATCGTCCTCGACGACGAACACCTCCAGCTGGAACTGGTCTTCTCCCGGTTTGCCTTTGGTGCGGATCACGGCCTCATCGTCGGCCGCAACATTTCCGCCATCCGCCGGCTGGAACGCAAGATCCGCGAGCAGGCGCTGTTCGACTCCCTGACGCAGGTCTTCAACCGCCACCACCTCCAGCCACTGCTGGAACGCGAACTGTCCCGCTCGCGCCGCACCGCGACCCCGCTGGGGCTCATCTTTTTCGACATCGACAAGTTCAAGATATTCAACGACACCTACGGGCACCACGGCGGCGACAAGGCCCTGCGGGAACTCGGCCTGCTGCTGCGCAGCGTGCTGCGCAAGGGCCTGGACTTTCCCTGCCGCTTCGGCGGGGATGAATTCGTCATCATTTCAAGCAATTCCAGCGCCGCAAGCCTGCTCACCGTAGCCGAAAGAATACAGAAGGAATTCAAGGCGCAACACGACGGCGCGGTCACTCTGAGCATCGGGATGAGCCTGCTCGAACCCGAGGACACCGCCCATTCCCTGCTTGAACGCTGTGACAAAGCCAATTATCAAGCCAAGGCGCAGGGCGGAAACGCCATTGTGCACCTGCAGACAAACACACCCGAAAACGAAGCAAACTAAGTACCATCCAGGAGAACAGCATGCCGATCCGAGTCGAAGTGGCTCTGCGCAAGGCAGTCACCGATACACAGGGCAACAAGACCGCCCACAAGATACAAGGCGAGCTCGGATTGACCGTGGGACAGGTCCGCATAATCCGCGTCTACACCGTCGAAGGCCTCACGGCGGCCCAGGTTGACCGGGCCATCGAGGCCGGGGCCCTGCACGACCCGGTTCTGCACACGGCCCATACCACCCCTGCCGCGGCCGGCTTCGACTGGATCATCGAGGTGGGTTTCCGCCCCGGCGTGACGGACAACGAAGGCCGCACCGCCCGCGAGACCCTGCGTACGGTGCTGGGCCTCAAAGAAGCCGATGTCGCCGTCTATACGTCCACCCAATACCTGATCACCGGCAGCCTGGACCGGTCCCAGGTCGAGCATATCGCCAGGGACCTCCTGGCCAACGAACTGATCCAGCGCTTCCAGATCGCGGACAAGGCTTCCTGGGCCGCCAAGCCCGGATTCCCGGCCCGCACGGCCGCCGTCACGGGCGAATCCTCGAGCACCGTCGATATCGTGGACCTCTCGGTCATGAACGACGAGGCCCTCATGCGCCTGAGCCGCGAAAACACGCTGGCCCTGAACCTGGAAGAAATGCGCTGCATCAAGGATTACTACGCCCTCCCCGAGGTCGTCGCCCACCGCAAGGCCAAGGGCCTGCCCGCAGCGCCCACGGACGCCGAGCTCGAATGCCTGGCCCAGACCTGGTCCGAGCACTGCAAGCATAAGATCTTCAGTTCCCGCATCAGCTACGAAAACCGCGAAAACGGGACCTCCGCGGAAATCAACAGTCTCTACAAGACCTTCATCCAGGGCAGCACCAGAAAGCTGCGCGAGCGCATGGGCAAGGACGACTTCTGCCTGTCCGTGTTCAAGGACAACGCGGGCGTCATCCGCTTCAGCGACGACATGAACGTGTGCATCAAAGTCGAGACCCACAACAGCCCCTCGGCCCTGGACCCGTACGGCGGAGCCCTGACCGGCATCGTCGGCGTGAACCGCGACCCCATGGGCACGGGCATGGGCGCGAACCTGTTGTGCAATACCAACGTGTTCTGCTTCGCCTCGCCCTTCCACGAGGGCGAACTGCCCCCGCGTCTGCTGCACCCGCGCCGCGTCTTCGAGGGCGTGCGCGAAGGCGTCGAGCACGGCGGCAACAAGTCCGGCATCCCGACCGTCAACGGGGCCATCGTCTTTCACGAGCGATTCCTGGGCAAGCCGCTGGTCTTCTGCGGCACCATCGGGACCATGCCGGCCACGGTGTCCGGAAAGCCCAGCCACGAAAAACGGGCTTTGCCCGGCGACCGCATCATCATGGCCGGTGGCCGCATCGGCAAGGACGGCATCCACGGCGCGACCTTCTCCTCCGAAGAACTGCACGAAGGGTCCCCGGCCACGGCCGTGCAGATCGGCGACCCCATCACCCAGCGCCGCATGTACGACTTCCTCATGCGCGCCCGCGACCTCGGCCTCTACAACGCCATCACCGACAACGGCGCGGGAGGCCTGAGCTCCTCCGTGGGCGAGATGGCCCAGGACTGCGGCGGCTGCGACATGGACCTGGCCAAGGCCCCCCTCAAATACGACGGCCTGCGTCCCTGGGAAATCCTGGTCTCCGAGGCCCAGGAACGCATGACCCTGGCCGTGCCGCCCTCGAGCCTCCAGGCTTTCATGGACCTGGCCGCCGAGATGGGCGTCGAAGCCACGGACCTCGGCACCTTCACGGACACGGGCTACCTGCACGTGCGCTACGGCGACAAGATCGTGGCCGACCTGGACATGGCCTTCCTGCATGAGGGAGCCCCGCAAATGCGCCTGAAGGCCGTGTGGGAACGCCCCCAGACCTGCTGTTGCGGCCAGGCCCCCGAAGCCAAGATCGCGGACCACAGGGAGTTCCTGCAGGCCATGCTCGGCCGCCTGAACATCTGCTCCCGCGAGTACGTCATCCGCCAGTACGATCATGAGGTTCAGGGCGGCAGCGTCATCAAACCCCTTATCGGCGCCAGGGAAGACGGACCGGCCGATGCGGCCGTGGTCCGGCCCAAGCTCGGCAGCGACAAGGCCCTGGTCATCGCCAACGGCATCTGCCCGAAACTCAGCGACCTGGACACCTACTGGATGATGGCGGGCGCCATCGACGAAGGCGTACGCAATGCCGTGGCCACGGGCGCCGACATCCGCCACATGGCCGGTGTGGACAACTTCTGCTGGTGCGACCCGGTCCAGTCCGAAAAGACTCCGGACGGTGAATACAAGCTGGCCCAGCTGGTCCGCGCCAACCAGGCCCTGGCCCACTTCTGCCTCGCCTACGGCGTGCCCTGCGTCTCGGGCAAGGACTCCATGAAGAACGACTACACGGGCGGCGGCACCAAGATCTCCATCCCGCCCACGGTCCTCTTCTCGGTCATGGGCGTGGTCGAGGACTGCAACAAGACCATGACCTCCGACTTCAAGCGCCCCGGCGAGGCCGTCTACATCCTGGGCCTGACCAGAAACGAGCTGGGCGGCTCCGAGTACGCCGACAGCCTGGGCGTGTGCGGAGCGGTTCCGCAGGTTGACGCCGTATCCGCGCGCATCCGCTACGAGCGCATGCACGCGGCCATCACCTCCGGACTCCTGACCGCGGCCCACGACATCTCCGACGGCGGCCTGGCCGTGGCCGTGGCCGAAATGGCCCTGGCCGGACGCGTCGGCGCGGACATCGACGTCAACCTTGTGCCCGCCCTGGACTGCCCGCTGCCCGAGCAGCTGCTCTACAGCGAATCGGCCAGCCGCTTCGTGGTCACCGTGGCCGAGGACAAACGAGCCGCCTTCGAAGCCCTCTTCGCAGGCGACTTCATGGCCCCCATCGGCCAGACCACGGCCGATGGCCGCCTGACCCTGCGCGCCGCGGGCAGCGCTCTTGTCAGCGCCTCCGTTGAGGAACTGGCGACTGCCTGGAAGAAGACGTTGGATTTTTAGAAGAGATGCCTCCGGCGGGCAGGGGACGCGTCCCCTGCACCCCTTTCACATGGTTCCAAAAGCAGACGGGCGGCCCGATGGGTCGCCCGTCTGCTTTTGGAACTTCATGCACGAGGCATCAACACGCAATCGCCTCCATTCCCTCAACCCCTTGAACGGGGTGCAGGGGGCGAGCCCCCTGCCCGCCGGAGGCATCTCTTTACTTGTAGTACACCTTGATCTCGTTCGTCATGACGGTCCCCATGCCCGGGGTGGCCTGCCCGCTGGCGATGATGACGTTTTCGCCGGGCTTGAAGCCGGCGTATTCCTGGACGAACTTCTCCGCCCTCTTCTGGTGGCTGCGCGGCTCCAAGGGGCTTTCAACGGGGTTGATGCTCCAGAAGAAGTTCAGCCAGCGCAGGATGCGAGAGTCGGTGGTCATGGCGTAGATGGGCTGGGCCGGACGGCGCGAGCTGATGTACCGGGCCGTGGCCCCGGTGGTCGAGTGGCAGACCAGGGCGGCGCTGTCGGCGTTGTCGGCCATGAGGCAGGCGGAGTAGGCCAGGAACTTCGGGGGGTTCTTCTCGGCCTTGGGCATATAGGGGCCGCCCAGCCGTTCCAGGTAGTAGGGCTCGGCGTACTGGGCGATCTCGTTGATGAAGCGCACGGCCTCCACGGGATAGCTGCCGATGGCCGTCTCCTCGGAGAGCATGACGCAATCCGCGCCGTCGAGCATGGCGTTGGCCACGTCCGTGGATTCGGCGCGGGTCGGGATGGGGTTCTTGACCATGGACAGCAGCATCTGGGTGGCCACGATGGCCGGCTTCTGGGCATGGCGGCAGGTGCGCAGGATCTTTTTCTGAATGATGGGCAGCTCCGCCGGGCTGCATTCCAGGCCAAGGTCGCCGCGAGCGACCATGATCGCATCGGCCACTTCGAGGATGGAGTCGAGCTTCTCCACGGCGTTCTTGCGTTCGACCTTGGCCACGACGGGAATCCAGGTGCCGTGGCGGGCGATTTCGGTCTTGATGTCCTCGATGTCGTCCTGGCTCTGGACAAAGGACAGGGCCACGGCGTCGATGCCGATGTCGATGCCCTGGTGCAGGTCGCGACGGTCCTTGTCGGTCATGGCCGCGACCCTGAGGGTCTTGCCCGGGAAGGCGATGCCCTTGTTGGAGGTCAGGATGCCGCCGTTCTGGGCCTCCAGCATGACCAACCGGTCGGGCTCGATGACCTTGACCACCTTGAACTGCAGCATGCCGTCGGACAGGGACACGGGCATGTCCACGGCCAGGCCTTCGAGCAGCTCCGGCACGTCCAGGCTGATGAAAATGTCGCTTTCGGCCGCCGCCTCAGTGTCCGGGGCACCCAGACAGACGTAGGCCCCCTTGCGGATCTGCAGGGGCGAGCCCTTGACCTCGCCGATGCGGATCTTGGGCCCGCAGAGGTCGCCCATGACCGTGAGGCGGATGCCCGTCTCCTTTTCGACCTCGCGGATTTTCTGGATGACCGGGCCGAAATAGGCCGCGTCGGCATGGGAAAAGTTGAGTCGAAAGACCCGTACGCCGAGCTGAACCATCTCCTTCATGACGTTCTGATCCATGGAAGCAGGCCCCAGGGTGGCCACTATCTTTGTGCGCATGAGCGTATCCCTCGTTGAGATTGGAAGATTAGATGATTCCATACAGAGGTCTTCCAGGCAGGGCAAGTTCATCAACCTTTTTTTCGATTTCCGGCACATTGCCGAGGGCCGGGGCATGGTACGTCTTGAGCCGCGCGTCGATGACCATGGAGGAACAGCCCCAGTGCTTGCAGCGGGTGAACCCGTTCACGCCGTAGGTGTCCGTGGCCGGATCCGAGCGGGTGAAGGCAACCCACAGGAAGTTGTCCCAATCCGCGGCCGTGAAATCGGCGTCGTCGGACACGACGATCAGGGGAAAGCCCTCCAGGCCACCGGCCCGGGTCAGGGCCTGGGCCAGGTCTTCCATGGCCGGGTCCTGGGTGTCGCGGGGCTGGCCGTGCGGGGGGCCGGACAGGACCAGGATGCCCGGGGCGAAGACGCGCAGGCCGGAGAAACCGTCCGGCAGGGACACGGCCGGAATCCTGGCGTCCAGGGTGCGTTTGGGGTTGCCGGCCGCGGTCCAGAGCGCCTTGGAACCCTGGTTCAGGCTGATGCCCGAATAGTCCAGGGTGTCCATGGTCGTGCGGGTGATGAAGTGCAGATCCCGGGAGAGGTCGAGGCGTTCGAGCACGTGGCGGAAGAATTCGGGCACGTGGTGGCAGGACAGGGCCGGTTCGTCCTCGCGGGCGGCGATGATGACATACTTGGACAGGGACGTCTGGGTGTTGCCCAGGAGGGACAGGCCGTTGGTGATAAGCTCCTGCGGCTGGCGCTCGCCCGCGTAGGGCACGTATCGCTCGCTGCCCACGGCCAACAGCAGCGGATGCACGCCGGCGGCGTCCACGGCGTGGACCTCGTGCACGCCGCCGAAGACCTGGGGTACCAACTCCGCTGTCAGCTCGTGGATGAAAGCCCCGAACATGGTGTCTTCCTGGGGTGGCCGGCCAACGGTGGTGAAGGGCCAGACGGCGTCCGCACGGTGCAGGACCTCCGCCACACGCATGACGGGGAAATCGTGCACAAGGCTGTAGTAGCCGAGATGGTCGCCGAAGGGGCCCTCGGGCTTCTGGGCCGAGGGGTCGATGTGGCCGCTGATGCAGAAGTCGGCCTCGGCCAGAATGGGCAGGGCTCCGTGCCCCGTGACCATGGGGATGCGGTGGCCACCCAGGGCGCCGGCAAAGAGGATCTCGGCGATGCCTTCGGGCAGGGGCATGATGGCGGCCAGGGTCATGGCCGGGGGGCCGCCCACGAAGATGTTCACCGGCAGCCTTTCGCCGCGGGCGATGGCCTCGGCGTGGTGGTACCCGATGCCGCGGTGGATCTGATAGTGCAGTCCCACTTCCCTGTCCCGTTCGAAATCGTTGCCCGAGAGCTGGATGCGGTACATGCCGAGGTTCGAGCCCATGAAGCCGGGTTTGGCGGGGCTCTCTGTATAGACCAGCGGCAGTGTCACGTAGGCCCCTCCGTCCATGGGCCAGGACACGAGCTGCGGCAGTTCCGAGACGCGCGCCCTGCGGGCCATGACGGGCCCGGTCTTCACCGCTCTGGGCAGGGTGTGCCAGCCGCCCAGGGCCAGCCCTGGCCATAGCCGGGGTTTCTTCATCACGGACGCGGGGTCGGCCTTCGCCGCGAGCATGGCCTCCACGCGCCGCAGGGTGGAGCGAAAGATGTACTTGGTGCGCTCAAGGGTGCCGAAAATGTTGGCGGCCATGGGAAAAGGCGTGCCCTTGACGTTGGTGAAAAGCAGCGCCGGGCCGCCGGCCCTGAAGACGCGGCGCTGGATGGCCCCGGCTTCGAGGTACGGATCCACGGGAGTGTCGATGCGTACCAACTGTTTGGCGCGTTCGAGGTCGTCGAGGCAGGATCTGAGATTGCGGTGGATCATGGGACTGGCTCCGGGGGCTGGAGTGGACTGACGCGGACGTGCACGGGCCGGCACGGGCATAAAACCTGAAAGGGGTGCAGGGGGCGTGCCCCCTGCCCGCCGGAGGCATTCTTCCTATCTGTAAAACGTGATGTGCACGTTTGGGTTTTGGCGCCACTCGTCGAATTTCTTACGCAGCCAGCGCTTGAAGACGTTGCGTGTCACGGGCAGCAGGATGAGCAGACCGCAGATGTCCGTCAGAAAACCAGGAGTCAGGAGCGTCATGCCCGCCAGGAAGATGAGCAGGCCGTCGAGAAGCTCTTCGGCAGGCATGAAGCCCTGGGCGAGATTTTCTCGGATGCGCATCATGACGGCCAGACCCTGCAGGCGGGCCAGGTGGGCGCCGGCCAGGGCCGTCAGCAGCACCAGCGCGATGGTCGGGAGCACGCCGATGACCCCTCCGACGCTGACCAGCACATAGATTTCCGCCACAGGGACAAGGGCGAAGAGCAGAAAGAGTTTGCCGAACATCACGCCTCCCTGCCGGCCAGCTGGTCCATGGTTTCGCGGTCGCGCAGACCCAGGAAATAGAGGACGCCGTCGAGGCCCACGTTGGAGATGGCCTGCCCCGCACCCTGACGTACGACCGGCTTGGCGTGGAAGGCGATGCCCAGCCCTGCCACATCGAGCATGGGCAGGTCGTTGGCCCCGTCGCCCACGGCGATGACCTGGGCCAGGGAAATGTGCTCCTTGGCGGCGATCTCCTTCAGCAGGCGCGCCTTGCCGGGGCCGTCGACGATGTCCCCGACGAGGCCCCCGGTCAGCTTGCCGTCACGTATCTCGAGCTCGTTGGCGTAGACGTAGTCGAAGCCGAGCATCCGCTGCAGGCGGCGGCCGAAATAGTTGAAGCCGCCCGAAAGGATGGCGATGGTGTATCCCAGGCTCTTCAGGGTGCGGATGAGGCGCTCGGCGCCCTCGGTCATGGGCAGGGTCTCGGCGACGTCCTGCAGTACCGATTCGGGCAGGCCTTCGAGAAGGCTGACGCGTTTGCGCAGACTCTGGGAAAAGTCCAACTCGCCGCGCATGGCCGCCTCGGTGATGGCCGCGACCTGCCCGCCCACGCCGGCCCGCTTGGCCAGTTCGTCGATGACCTCGGCCTGAATCAGGGTCGAATCCATGTCGAAGCAGACCAGCCTGCGGATGCGGCGGAACGCGTTGTCCTCCTGAAAACCGATGTCGATGCCCTGTTCGCGGGAGAGGTCCAGGAAAGCGGCGCGCATGGCCGATATGTCTGCGGGGGTGCCGCGCACGGAAAATTCCAGGCAGGAGCGCGGCATGGCCGGCGGGTTGACCACGGACCTGCGGCCCGAGAGCCGCGTGATGCAGTCCACGCTCAGGCCGTTCTTCGTGATGACCTCAGCCATGGCCGCCAAGTTGGCGGCGCTGATGGTCCGGCCCAGCACGGTCACGATGTGGCGCTTTCTGCCCTGCATGCCCACCCAGCGTTCGTAGTCGTCTTCGGTGACCGGTGCGAACTTGAGGTGCAGGCCCTGGTTGTGGGCCCAGAACAGGAGGTCTTTGAGGATGGGCGAGGACTCGTTCTCGCGGGGCACCTCGATCATCACGCCCAGGGAAAGGTCGTCGTGGATGACGGACTGGCTGATGTCGAGGATGGTCACCCCCGACGCGGCCAGTTGGCCCATGATACCGGCCAGGAGGCCGTCCCGGTCCGTGCCGGAGACTTGGATGAGTATGATTTCGCGCATAATTTATTTGTGCAGAAGGTTCCACATGCGGATGGCGGCCCACTCCAGCACGACGGCGGGATTGGCCCCCGCGTCCAGGCTTTCCAGGGCGTTTTCCACGATGACGCCCACCTGCCGCACGGCGACAACGTCCAGCCGCGAAGCCAGCAGGCGGGCCAGGGCCGTGGCGGGATTGCCGTAACCGGCCTGGACCAGGGCGCGCTGCACTTCCCGCAGGATGGCGTCGGCGCGGCGCGCGTCCACATTCCCCTTGCGGCCCGTCCATTCGAGCCACACGCCGCGCCCGGACTGGATGAACTCCGCCAGGGCCTGCAGCCACTCCTGCAGGCCGGGGTCATCCTCTCCGCCGCGCGGCCAGCCCAGTGTCAGCACGAAGCTGCGGGAGACCAGGGTCGGCAGGAGGATCTCCCGGCTCGGGGCCAGGAGTGCGAAGACATTGCCGGGGCGGGGTTCCTCCAGGGACTTGAGCAGGGCGTTGGCGGCCCCGTCGCCCAGGGCCTGGGCCTCGGCCAGGATGACCACTCGCGGCCCCTGGCCGGCGGGCGGGTCGCCCAGGACGGCGCGCACCTCCCGCACGGTGTCGATGGAGATGGACCCCTCGGCTCCGTTCAGCAGAAAAAGGTCACGGCAGGCGTCATCGGCAATCTGCAGGCAGATGCGGCACTGCCCGCACGGCGGGGAGGACTCGCGGCACATGAGGCGCGCGGCCCAGAAGAGGGCCAGGGCCAGGCGCTCCTCCATGGTCCCGCCTTCAAGAAGCAGGGACCGGGGCGGGTCGCCGGCCAGCCGGTCCAGAAACCCCGCGATGCGGGGCTGGGTGGAGAGGACGTGCTGCCAGGGTGAGGACATATGAAAAAAAAGGGAGGCGAACCTCCCCGTACTACTTGAGAATGGTTTGATCCCGGTCAGGACCCACGGATACGATGGACACGGGAATGCCGAGGAGTTCCTCGATACGAGCGATATAGTCGCGCGTGGCCTGGGGCAGTTCCCCATAGGTCCGGCAGCCGGAGATGTCCTCCTGCCAGCCGGGCATGCTCTCGTAAACCGGCTCCACGTAGGCCATGCCATTCTCTTCCTGCGGAGGATAGGCGACTTCCTGGCCCTTGTAGCGGTATGAGGTGCAGAGCTTGAGCTCGTCCAGGCCGCCCAGGACGTCGAGCTTGGTCAGGGCGATCTCCGTGGGTCCGTTGAGGCGCTGGGATTCGCGCAAGACCACGATGTCCAGCCAGCCGCAGCGGCGCTTGCGCCCCGTGGTGGCGCCGAACTCCGCGCCCTTCTTCTGCATGTAGGCGCCGGGGCCGTCGGCCAGTTCCGTGGGGAACGGGCCCGCGCCCACGCGAGTGGTGTAGGCCTTGACGATGGCCACGATGCGGTCGAGCATGCGCGGCGAGCAGCCGGACCCTGCGGCGGCGTTGCCGGACACGGTGTTGGACGAGGTTACGAAGGGATAGGTGCCGTGGTCGATGTCCAGGTGCGTGCCCTGGGCGCCTTCGAAGAGCACGCCCTTGGCGGAGAACTCCTGGATGGCCGAGGACACGTCGCCGAGATAGGGAACCAGGCGCCGGGCGATGGGCAGGAGATCGTTGAAGATCTGCTCTGCCGAAAGGGGCTCCTGACCGTAAAGGCCGGAGAGGAGCGCGTTCTTTTCGACCAGGGCCTTCTCGATCTTGTGCTTCAGCAGGGCTTCGTCGGCCAGGTCCGCGGCGCGGATGCCGATGCGGGCGACCTTGTCCTCGTAGCAGGGGCCGATGCCCCGCCCCGTGGTGCCGATTTTGTCGGAGCCGCTCTTGAAATTTTCACGCGCGCCGTCGATGGCGCAGTGGTACGGCAGGATGAGCTGGGTCTTCTTGCTGATCATGAGCCGTTCGGGGCTGACGTCGATCCCCGAAGCCGCGAGCTTGTCCATTTCCTGACAGAACACGTGCGGGTCCAGCACCACGCCGTTGCCGATCAGGCACTTCTTGCCCGGGTGCAGGATGCCGGAGGGGATGAGGTGCAAAATGGTCTGCTTGCCTCCCACCACCAGGGTGTGCCCGGCATTGTTTCCGCCCTGAAAGCGCACTATGGCGGCCACATCCGTGGTCAGCAGATCAACGATCTTACCCTTTCCCTCATCGCCCCACTGGGCGCCCATGACTACGATATTCGCCATGAATCCGATCTCCTCGTCTGATGAATTGGCCGTCAGCGCAATGGCAAATGGCTCCCTTCTTTACGGGGCCAATGCCCTGAAGTCAATTTATAGCGGGTCCGATTTTCGGAAACACCGCCAGTAACGCATGAACGCCATGTCAGGCCGGGGCGGAAAGCAAAAACATTGCCGTCAGCGCCTGCATGCAATATGTCACGAAAATGCTGAATATCAAGCCATGTGGCCGCAACATTCAGAGAAAGCCCGGCAGCGTTCAAGCTCCCGACGCCTCCCGAACGCATCCCGTCCCTCGCGAGCGCACCGGCACGGAGAAACTGCAATGAACAAAATCGTGGCACGCTACGCCGACGGCCGCATGGTCAAGGGCACAACGGTGGATTTCTTTCCGACAAAGGATCTTTTCCATGTCAGTGTAATGGATAAAGAAGGCAGCCGCCTCGTCGAAATCAGCCTGAAGGATCTCAAGGCCCTGTTTTTCGTCAATGACTTCGAGGGCAATCCCGGACATGTGCTCAACAACGAGTTCGACCCGGCCAGACCGGCGCCCGGACGCCGCATCAAGGTGGTCTTCAAGGACGGCGAGGTCATGGTCGGCACCACAACAGGCTACCAGCCCGGACGAACCGGCTTCTTCATCGTACCGGCGGACACCTCGGCCAACACGCAGCGCTGCTACGTCGTGGCCGCAAGTACGCAAGAAGTCAGTTTTGTCTGAAACCGCAGTCCAGGAGACCAGCTTGAAAAAGACCGTCCTATTTATGATGTTTGCATTGCTCCTCGCCTGCGCACCCCTGCGGGCCGGAAACGATCTGAAGGCCTTTCCGCCCGCCGATCCGGGCATGGTGCGCCATGTTCTCCCGTTGCCGGAGCAACCGGACGAATCCCTGCTGCAGGTCGAAATCATCATCGGCAAAACGGTCCGCACCGATGCGGCCAACCGGTATTTCTTCGGCGGCGCCATCGAGGCGGAGACGGTTCCCGGGTGGGGCTATACGCGATACATGCTGCCCAAGCTCGGGCCCATGGCCGGGACGCTCATGGCCGTCGACCCGGCCGCACCCAAGCTGGAACGGTTCATCGCCCTGGCCGGGGAACCGTACCTCATCCGCTACAACAGCCGCCTGCCCGTGGTGGTCTATGCCCCCGAGGACGCAGAGGTGCGGTACCGGATATGGCGGGCCGAACCCGAAGCCACCCCCATGCCCAAAGGCTGAACCCGGCCGCGCTCCCCCGCTCGATTTCCGCCCTGGCACAGGATTTGCCGTCCCGGCGGGCCTGTGCTAGGGGCACGTGGATTCGCGCGGCGTCCACGGCCGCCCCGACCCGACAATCCACTTTTCCGGAGAATATTGATGAGCGATCTCAAGAAGATGTACCATACCCTGAACCGGGACTCCTTTCCCGTCGATCTGACCCTGACCATCGGGGACCAGACCATCCGATACGCCAAGAAGACCTGGAACATCGGCGGTGAGCAGAAAGGGCTGCGCTACGGCGAGAACCCCGACCAGCCCGCGGCCCTCTACGAGGTGGTCGAGAGTTCCTTCGCCATGGACGGCGTGACCTTCCAGCAGGGCCAGCACAAGCTCGTCTCGGCCCTGACCGAGGAGAACCTGGTCCAGTCGGGCAAACACCCGGGCAAGATCAACCTCACCGACGTGGACAACGGCATCAACATGCTGCAGTACCTCACGGCCAAACCCGCGGCCATCATCCTCAAGCACAACAACCCCTGCGGCGCGGCCTGGGCGGCCGAAGGCCTGTTCACGGCCCTGCAGCGGGCCTTTGCCTCGGACCGCATCGCGGCCTTCGGAGGCACCATCGTCGTCAACCGCACCCTGGACAAGGCCTGCGCCGAGTTCATCAATTCCAGCTATTTCGAAGTCATCGCAGCCCCTGATTTCGACGCCGACGCCCTGGCCGTGCTGACCACAAAGAAGAACCTGCGCATCATCCGCATCCCGGCCCTGGCCGAGCTTGAAAAGATCGTCGGCACGCCCTTCCTGGACATCAAGTCCCTGGTGGACGGC
>CALMTS010000171.1 GCA_937872685.1 uncultured Desulfomicrobium sp. | reverse complement strand
GTTAGGCCACCGTCTCGGCGATGGAGAAGATGGGCAGGTACATGCTGATGACCAGGCCGCCGACCACCACGCCCAGGAAGACGATCATGATGGGCTCGATGAGGGAGGTCAGGGCATCGACGGCCACGTCCACCTCGTCGTCGTAGAAATCGGCGATCTTGCCGAGCATGGAGTCCAGGGCGCCCGTGGTCTCGCCGATGGAGATCATGTGGATGACCATGGGCGGGAACACGCCCGTCTCCTCCAGGGGCTCGGCCAGGCTCTGGCCTTCTGCGATGGACTTCTTGGCTTCCAGCACGCCCTTCTCCACCGTCTTGTTGCCGGAGGTGCGCGAGACGATGTCCAGGGCGTTCAGGATGGGCACGCCGCTCGACACCATGGTCGAAAGGGTACGGCTGAACTTGGCCACGGCGGCCTTGCGCAGCAGCGGGCCGAACACGGGCACGAAGAGAATCCAGCGGTCCACGAGGATCTGCCCCTTCTCCCATTTGTAGAAGAACTTGAAGCCGACGATGAAGGCGACGATGCCGCCCAGGAGCAGCAGGAAGTTGTTGATGACGAAGTTGCTCATCGCGATGACGACCTGCGTCGGCAGGGGCAGCGCGCTGCCGGCCTCGCGGAACATCATTTCGAAGGTCGGGATGACGAAGATGAGGATGACCGCGATGACGGCCACGGCCACGGTCACGACCACGCCGGGGTAGATCATGGCGCCCTTGATCTTGGCCTTGAGCTTGGCGGCCTTCTCGATGTAGTCGGCCAGGCGCAGGAGCACCTGGTCCAGGATGCCGCCCGTCTCACCGGCGTTGACCATGTTGGAGTAGAGGGCGTCGAATACGTCGGGATGCTTCTTCAACGCCTCGTACAGGGAGCTGCCGCCCTCGATGTCGTTGCGGATGGCGTAGAGCTTGCGGCGCAGCTTGGGATTCTCGGTCTGCTCGCACATGATCTGCAGGGCCTGCAGTATGGGCACGCCGGCGTTGATCATGGTGGCGAACTGGCGGCTGAAGACGACCATGTCGCGGTCCGCGACGCCGCCCTCAAGAAAGGTGCCCTCCAGCAAATCCTTGGGCTTGGGCTTGACCCGGATATCGGCGTAGCCTCTCCGGCGCAGTATGTTCTCGGCAAATTCGAGGGTTGGTGCATCGAGGTCACCCTTGACCGATCTGCCTGCGCGCGATTTCGCCCTGTAAATAAAGATAGGCATGAACGTCCTCCGGAAATTGAGTCGGAAAAATATGCAACCCCGCGTTGCCCTGAATCCCAGTGGGCCTCACCGTGCGCGCAGACAACATGGAAGTTCGGATAAAACCTCCGCGTCGGCCGGCAGAAAGGCGTAATCCTTCGCCTCTTCACAGGTGATCCAGGCCAGTTCCTGCCCTTCACGGGGCGTTGGTGTGCCGGAAAATTGCGTCACCAGATGAAAGAACAGCCGAATTGCACCACCTGTAACCTTTTTTTCCTTTACTTTCCAGAGGGAAAAAGCATCTATTGCAATGGAAAGTTCTTCCTCCAGTTCACGAACGAGGGCCTGCCCCAGCGTCTCGCCGGCTTCGACCTTGCCTCCGGGAAATTCCCAAAAACCGGGGCAGCTCATGGACTCGGAACGCCGCGCCGCCAGGAAGCGACCGTCGCGCACGATGACGCCGGCCACCACCAGGACGGGATCGTCCGTCACGAGTCCCTCTGCACTTCGAGTTCCTGCAGTTCCTTCTCCAGGTAGGCCATGTCCGACATGACTTCCTCGGCACGGGCCTGCAGGGCGGCGAAGCGCTGGCCAAGCTCCCGCGACAGGTTCACGTCCTCGTAGGTCGCCGGGTCGGCAAGCTGCCCTTCCAGCTCCTCCTGCTCGGTCAGATTGGCTTCGAGCTCCCCTTCGAGCTTGGCGTACTTCTTCTTCAGCGGCTTGACCTGCTGGTAGATGCGGTTGCGCATCTCGGCCTCTTCCCGCTTCTTCTGCTTCTGCTCCTGGCGCACGGCCTTCAGGGCGTCGGGCTGGCCGCGCTCGGCCTGGGCCTCCAGCTCCTTCTTGCGCGCGTGGTACTCGTCGAAGCCGCACTGGTGCACCTCGATGCCGTGAGGGGTGAGCTCCCAGATTTCGCTCACCACTTCGGACAGGAGGTAGCGGTCATGGGCCACCACCAGCATGGTCCCCTTGTAGGCCGACAGGGCGTCCATGAGGGCCTCGCGGCTCTCCATGTCCAGGTGGTTGGTGGGCTCGTCGAGGATGAGCAGGTTGGCGCGGCTCAGGAACAGGGTGCTCAGGACCAGGCGGTTTTTCTCGCCGCCGCTCAGATCCTCGACCTTCTTCTCCCAGTAGCGCTCGCCGAGCATGAACAGGCCCAGGGCGCTCTTGAGCTGGAAATCCGAGGCCTGGGACGCGGCCAGGCGCCTGATCTCGGACATGACGGTGAAGGCCGGGCGCACGATGTCCGTCTGGTGCTGGCTGAAATACCCGGTGACGGTGCTCGACCCCATGACGATGCGTCCGCCCGTGGGCTGCAGCTGCCCCGTGATGAGCTTGATGAGAGTCGACTTGCCGCGGCCGTTGGGCCCCACCAGGCCGATGCGCTGGCCGCGGTAGATGTTGAAGTTCAGCTTCGAGAACAGGGGCGCGTCGGCGAAGGAGAAGGACAGGTCCACGGCCGAGAGCACGGTCTGGTTGCCGCGCTCGGGCTCTGGCCAGGAAAAGGACAGGCTGCGCCCTCTGGTTTCGATGGCGATGTTGTCCAGCTCGTTTTTGAGCCTGTCTATCTGCCCCATGCGGCTCTGGGCCTGCCGGGCTTTCGTGGCCTTGGCCTTGAACCGGTCCACGAAGGCCTGCTTGCGGCCGATCTCGGCCTTGAGCCTGTCGGCCTGGCGGCGGGCCTGCTCGCTGCGTTCGGCGCTCCACTCCAAAAACTGGGAGAAGTTGCCGTCGCGCAGCACGGGCTTCTCGCCCCCGAGAAAGAGGACCTTGTTGGCGCAGCGGTCCAGGAAATAGCGGTCGTGGGCCACGAAGACCAGCACACCGGAAAAATTCAGGACATAGGATTCGAGCCACTCCACGGCCTCGAGATCGAGGTGGTTGGTGGGTTCGTCCAGAAAGAGGATGTCGGCACCGGCCACGAGCACGCGTGCCAGCTTGGCCCGCTCGCGCCAGCCGCCGCTCAGCTCGCCCACGGGGCGCGGGAAGGCGGAGGGGGCGAAGCCCAGGCCCGAAAGGATGGCGTGGGCGCGGTGCTCGGGGTTGTAGCCGAACTGGTGCTCCAGTTCCTCCTGGCGCTGATGCAGGCGCACCAGGGCCGCGTCGTCGCCGGCGTCCAGGGCCGTGCGCCACTCGCGCCAGAATTCGCTCCAGGACGGCAGAACCTCCAGCACGAAGTCGTGCAGGGTCTTGGCCAGGTCGTCCCCGCCCAACTCCTGATGCACGAACCCGATCTGGGAACCCTTGGGGATGGTGACCTTGCCCGCATCGGGGGCGACCTCGCCGGCCATGATCTTCAGCAGCGTGGACTTGCCGCACCCGTTGGGGCCGACAAGGGCGAGCCGCGTCCCGGAATGAACCTCCATGGACAGTCCCTGGAAGAGATCCACTCCGGAATAGGCTTTGGAAACGGATTGAACGGTGATCTTTGACATTTTTTGATGATTTTTGTGTTGCGCCGCGATGCCGGGCGCATCGTGCGATCATGAATCCCCGCGACGGCGGGGATCCATGCCTTGACACGGCCGCCGCGGGAGCCGGGAATACTCCGGCGCCCGGCGACGACCGGCCGCGGCCTGCGTACAGGCCCCGGCCTACTCCGTCTCGAAGAAAATGGACATCTGGGTCATGAGCGAGGTCACGGACTTGTTGAACATGTCCTCGGAGAACTCCGTGGCCACGAACTTGGTCTGCAGCATGAGGAACTCCTCCTGCTCCTCGCCCAGGGGCGGCGTGATGGTCAGGGACGCGCCCAGGAGGTCGCCGTTGATGGTCAGAAGGTCCATGAGGTCTTCCTTGCTGACTTCCTCGATGGAGCCCAGGGACAGGGACACGGTCACCGTGGGCACGTCCAGGGTGCCCTGGTTGGACTCCAGGGACAGGAAGCCGCTGGCGTCCTCGCCGAGTTCGAAGCCCCACAGCGCCCCGTCCTCGGTCGCTTCGGCCACGGGCTCGAACTCCGTGGCGACCTTGCGCAGCACCTTTTCCATATCCGCAGCGAATTTGATCAGATCCATATGATTCACCTCCCGGTGAAAGTGTGATGCCGGCCTTACGCGGCCAGCAGAAAATTCCGTCCCGGGGTCCAGCCCCGTTCCCGGAGTTCGCGGTCGATGCGCGCCCCGGCGCCGCGGTTGCCCACATAGGACAGCAGGAACTCCCCGTCCGGGGCGCCCAGTTCGTGCCAGGAGCAGACCGGGCGGCCGCCGACGCATTGGCCGATCTTGTCCGGGTCCACCTCCAGCCAGCGCGCGACGGTCACGCCGTGCTCTTCGAGCATGAGGGCCCTGCGCCGGGTCAGCCGTCCGCCGCCGACCACCGCCACGTTTGCGATATCCCGCTTGCGGAGCCATGCGGCCAGATACCCCGCCTTGACGCGATAGAAGGCGTCGGGGTCGTAGCGCGGGTCCGTGCGGGTCAGGCGGGTGGGCGGGTCGTTCCAGACCAGCACCTCCTCGGGCACCTTGTCCATGCGCACGCCCGCGGCCATCCAGCGCAGCAGAAATTCGTAGTCTTCGGGAAACGGGCCGTCATAAAACGCACCGCACCGACTGACAAGCTCTTTGCGGAACATGATGCTGGGATTGGCGTACGGCGACTCGACGAAACGGTTCAGGCGTATGTCCTCTTCCGCGACCAGGGTGTTGGTCCAGTCCACGTAGGCCTTGTACCCGCGCCCGGCCTCCGGGTCCCCGCCGAAGCGCACCCTCCCCCCGACCAGGCCGATGTGCGGGTGGCGGTCCAGGTGGGCCTTCTGCAGGGCCAGGCGCTGCGGCAGGCAGACGTCGTCGGCGTCCATGCGCGCCACGTATGCGCCGCGGCACTGCCCCATGCCGAAATTCATGGCCTGGACCACGCCGCCGTGGGGCCGGTCGAAGACGCGGATTCGTGTGTCCCGCGCCGCGAAGGCGCGCAGCACGCCAAGGGTGCCGTCGTCAGACCCGTCGTTCACGGCCACGATCTCGAAATCCCCGCAGCTCTGGGACAAGAGGCTCTCCAGACACGGCCCCAGGCCCGCCTCGGCATTGTAGCACGGCAGCACCACGGAAATCATGCGGCCACCCGCGGACTCTCGCTCGAAATCATGCAGTCCATGCCCCCTTTCGCAGCCGTGGGCCGCCGGTTCCGCTCCGGCCTTGACAGCCCGGGAGGGGCTGGCCAAAGCAGGACGCGTACCTGAAATTTTCCAGGGGAAGAGCCCCCGCCATCCTCAACCACGGACACGACACCCATGCCCCCCATCCCTTCCGAAACCCCGGAACCAGCCGTCGCCGACGCCATCCTGGACTGGTTCTCGCAACACCGCCGCGACCTGCCCTGGCGCCGCACCTACGAGCCGTACCACGTCTGGATCTCGGAGATCATGCTCCAGCAGACGCAGATGGAGCGCGGCGTGGCCTATTTCACGCGCTGGATGGAGCGGTTCCCTGACGTGGCCAGCCTGGCCGCAGCCCACGAGGACGAGGTCATGAAGCTATGGGAGGGCCTGGGCTACTACTCCCGCGCCCGCAACCTGCACCGGGCGGCGCGCATGGTCCACGAACTGCACGGAGGCTGCCTGCCCGACACGGTGGAAGGCCTGCAGGCCCTTCCGGGCGTGGGGCCGTACACCGCCAGGGCCGTCGCGAGCATCGCCTTCGGCCGCGACGTCTGCGTCATCGACGCCAATGTCGAACGGGTCGCAAGCCGCCTGTACGATATCGAGGCGCCCGTCAAGTCCCGCCAGGCGCGGGAGGAGATCGAACGCCGCTGCGCGGCCCTGCTGCCCCCCGGCAGGGCCCGGGACTTCAACCAGGCCCTCATGGAATTCGGCAGCCTGGTCTGCTCGCCCCGCAACCCCGCCTGCGCGGCCTGCCCGGTGGCCGCCTGGTGCCGGGCCAGGGCCCTGGGGGTGCAGGAGTCCCGCCCGGTGACTGCCAAGGCCCAGCCCCCCATCTATCTGACCATGGCCACGGGGGTGCTTGTCCATGACGGGCGCGTCCTGGCGCAGAAAAGGATGGCCGACGACATCTGGGCCAACCTCTGGGAATTTCCCGGCGGCATCGTCGAGGAAGGCGAGACCCCGCCACTGGCCGTCATCCGCGAATACATGGAGGAGACGGGCCTCACGGTCAACCATCCCGTGCCCATCGGCTCCTTCAGGCACTCCTACACACGGTACCGCGTGACCCTGCACGCCTTTTCCGTGACCCTTCTTTCGGACCCCTCCGAGCTGGTGCTGAGCGCCGCCCAGGAGCACCGCTGGGCCACCTGGTCCCAGATCAAGTCCCTGGCCTTCCCGGCCGGCCACCGCCAACTCGTCAGGCACCTGGACGGGGACGAAACCTTCCTGGCGGGGGTGCGGCCGTGATCACCGCCATCCTTCTCGCCCTCTGCGGCTTCGTCGGGCTCGTCATCCTGCTGACCTACACCCTCTACTGCTACGAGGAGACGAACCAGTCCGGCCGGCCCCTGGGGCCCTTTCTGACCATGGCGGGCAGAACGGCCCTGCGCAGCGCGGCCAGCGAACTGCTCATCGTCGCCCTGCACCCCCTGGGCCTGTGGCCCGGCCTGTGGGCGAAACCCACGGATGGCCGCCCCCTGGTGGTTCTGGTCCACGGCCTCTTCCACAATCCGGGCGCGTGGTTCCTGTTCCGGCGGCGGCTCCACGCCCGCGGTTTCGCCACGGCCTGCTTCGGGTACGCCAGTTGGGGCGCCGAATGGGACGCCACCGTGGCGGAGCTCAAGGAATACCTGAAAAAACTGCCGGGTGAGGAACGGGAAATCCACCTGGTCGGGCACAGTCTGGGCGGCCTCCTGCTGCGCAGCGCCCTGGCGGACATGCGGGACCCGCGCATCCGCACCCTGGTGACCCTGGGCACGCCCTTCTGGGGCAGCAAGCTTTCGCCTTTCGCCCTGTCCTCACTGGGCAGGCATCTCGGCTTCCGCGGCGAGACCGTGACGCGAGTCGCCGGTCTGCCCACGCCGGACCATGTGCGCTGTCTGGCCCTGCGCTCGCCTGCGGACAACATGGTGCTGCCCAACTCGGCCCTGCGCTGCGGCCTGCCGGGATGGGAGGAGCGTGAAACCAGGCCCGTGAGCCACGTGGCCATGCTGCACGCAAAAGAGGTGTTCGAGGAGGCCGTGGTCTGGATCTCGGCACCCGTCCGGGACTGATCAGCCCTCGCGGTTCTGGCGGACGAGCAGTTCCCGGAAATCGGCGGCAGGCACCGGCGGCGAGAACAGGTACCCCTGCCCCAGCCGGCACCCGAGGGATTTGAGCAGTCCGAGCTGGTCCGCTGTTTCCACGCCCTCGGCCAGGGGAACGATGCCGAGGCTGTCGGCGATGCCGAGCATGGCCCGCACCAGGGCCAGGGATGACTCTTCGGGCAGGTTTTTGACGAAGGACCTGTCGATCTTGAGCACGTCGAAATGCAGCGAGCGCACATAGGACAGGGAGGAGTAGCCAGTGCCGAAATCGTCGAGGGCGCTGGCGATGCCCAGCTCGCGCAGCGACTCGAGGATCGCGCGCGCCTTGTCGATGTTCTCCATGTACACCGTCTCCGTCACCTCCAGGGTCAGCTGCCGCCCCGGCAGCGAGCTCGACTCCAGGACCTTGCCCACGTCCGCGAGCAGGTTCCCGCGCTGAAAATGGCGCGCGGAAATGTTGCAGGAGATGCGCAAGTCGCCCAGCCCCTCCTCGCTCCAGCCCCGGGTCCGTATGCAGGCCTGGGAGAGGATGACCAGGTCGATGTCGGTGATGAGGTTGGTCTGCTCGGCCACGGGAATGAAAGCCGCCGGAGGGACCAGGCTGCCGTCGGACTTGCGCCAGCGTGCCAGGGCCTCGGCCCCGACGACACGACCGCTCTGCAGGTCGATGACGGGCTGGAAGAAGGCTTCGATCTCCCCTGCGTCCAGGGCCAGCCGGAGCTCCCGTTCAATCTCCATGCGCTTCTGCACATGCAGGGTCAGCTCCGGGGAGTGGAACTGGAACGTGCTCTTGCCCGAGGATTTTGACTCGTACATGGCCAGATCGGCGCAGCGCACCAGCTGACCCGCCGTATGGCCGTCCCTGGGAAAGACGGCGATGCCGACGCTCACCCCGAGATGAATTTCCGAATCCTCCACCTGGAAGGGACGGCTCAGGTTCGCGATGAGGCGGTTGGCCAGGTCGGACCAGTCGCCCTCACCCGCGCCGACGGCCGAAACGATGATAAACTCGTCGCCGCCCAGGCGCCCCACCATTTCCGATGTCGTCAGGGCCGAAGCCAGGCGCTGTCCGACCTCCATGAGCACCACGTCGCCGGCGGCATGGCCCCAGGAATCGTTCACGATCTTGAAGTCGTCGAGGTCCAGAAGCAGCACCGCGAGGCTTCCCGAGTCGGGGCGCAGGCTCTCCAGGGTCCGGGACAGGCGGTCCAGGGCGCAGAGCCGGTTGGGCAGCCCGGTCAGGGCGTCGGTGTAGGCCAGCTCCTGCAGCTTGGCCTCGGCACGCTTGATGTCCGTGATGTCGACAAAAAAGGCGATGGACTGCCTGCTCCCCGGGATAAGGGCCACGGTGACGCGCACGAAGTGCATGCCGCCCCCGGTGTCCATGAGGCGGGCCTCGTAGGAACGGGGCGCCAGCTCTTCGGCCTGGCGGCGCTGGGCGTGGTAGGCCAGCATGCGTTTGGCGTCCTGCTCGACGAAAAAGCGTGTCCAGGACGGGTGGGCTGCGAGTTCCTCCTCCCTGATCCTGACCAGGTGGAGGAACTCCGTGTTGGCCACGGCGATGGTCGTGTCCTCGTTGATGAGGATGCCGGGCGTGCCGGTGTTCATGAAGATGGCGCGGTACCGTTCCTCGGACTGCTCCAGCAGGCGGCGCGTCTGTTCCATCTCCCTGATGTCCAGGAAGGTTTCCAGAAAATATTCTTCCTCGCTGCGCGTCACGGTCGAGACGGACTTGAGGATGTCGATCCGCTCGCCGCCTGGGCCGAGCAGCATGCTTCTGGCGTTGTCGCACTCCTGGCCCCGGCCCTCGCCCTGGCACATCCCGAATTCATCCGTGCAGAGGCACCGCTTGCACTGCCTGCCGACGAGCACGCGTTCAGACTGCCCGAGGAGTTCGCACGCATAACGGTTGGCGCTGACAATGACCCTGTCGCTCTTGCGGATGAGCACCACGCCGACTTTCAGCGCGGCCAGGACCTCGGACAGGAAGCGCTCGTTTTCGCGGATGGACTGGAAGGCCGCGTTCATGAGCGTCGAGAGCTGGTCGATCTCGTCGCAACGGGCGTCCGGCATGCTGACCTGCACGTCCGGGGCGTCGCGCATGACCCGTCGGCTCAGGGCCGCGAGGCGCGACAGGATGCGCCTGTCGAGGAAAACGAAGCCGCTGAAGAAACCCACGATTCCGAAAACGATGACAACGGCCAGGCTGGTCTTCATGGCCGTGCCCGCATAGGCCGCAAGCTCCCTGGGTGCGTTGGCGATGATGGCGATGGGCGGTCCGCCCGCCGAGTCGGTCAGCAGCAGCCCGCTCCAGATTCTTTTTCCCTCGGGCACGACCAGTGCTTCCTGGCGGGCCGTGCCGCCGTGCAGTGCCTGCATCGCTGCGGGCAGGTTGCGCGGGACGGCGACGGTTACGTTCAGGTCAAGTTCCGTGCGCCGCGTGAGCTCGCGCATGTAGGCCGTGTCGAGTTTCTGGATCATCCACAGCCAACCCCGGGCCGGGCCGGTCTCCGCGGAGGTCAGCACCGGCCGGCAGCCTGCTATCCACAGGCTTCCGCCGATGTTCGCCAGGGACGTTTCACCGGCGGTCATGTTTTCTGCCGCAAAAGCCGCACTCGCCTTCAGCACATGTTGAAGCAGTTCCTGAAGCGGCGGGCCGAATTCCCCGCTCTCGGGGTCCAGGGTCGAAGCGTGCAGCACCTCTCCCGCGGTGGAAATGAAAATCATGGCGTCCAGGCCCTGATTGCGGAACACGTCGGGGGTGACGTTGCTGGCCAGGAATTCTTCGGAAGGATTCTCCATGAAGGCGTAGGTGTCGTCCCACCAGGCCCAGTCCTTGAGCAGGTCGTCCAGGCGCTTCATGTCCTGCTGCAGGGCGTTGCGCGCACGCCGGACGTTGGCCGCGGCCAGTTCGCGCTCGAAACCGTCGATCCGGTCCGTGATGATGAACCCCACCACGAATACGCATGCCAGGCCCATCGCCATGAAGATCACGGAGAGGACTACAGTCGTACGGATACGCAGGCTGGAGAATGAATTGTTCAGCATCATGTGTACACTAATTTGTAGTTGCCTGCGGGGCAATGAAAAAACCTGGATATGGTTCCGGACCGGAGACAGTGGCCTGGCGCCTGCGGACGGGTGCCGATTTCCATTGCGCCGAAGTTTCCCGCCGCGCCGATTCGTGATACGGGAGGGAATCCGTTGACAGAATCATCTTCCACAAAGGTGCGTAGCCATGAAGCCCGCCGGGCAATTCCAAAACATCCTCAAGGCCATGTCGGACCCTGCGTTCTACCCTCACGCCGTGACGCGCATCGAGTTCAGGGAAACCCACATTTCCGCGGTGTTCCTTACGGGACAATGGGTCTACAAGCTGAAGAAAGCGAAGAATCTCGGATTCCTCGATTTCCGGGAACTCTCCGACCGCAGGCGTTTCTGCCGGCGCGAGGTGGAGCTCAACCAGCGCCTGAGCACGGGCGTCTACCACGGCGTGGTCGCCATTCACGTCGACGGCCGGGGCAACCTGTCCTTCGGGCCGGAGGGCGAGATTGTGGAGTACGCGGTGAAGATGGCCCAGTTGCCCGAGTCATCGAACCTGGCAGCCCTGCTGGAGCAAGGGGACCTCGATGACGGCCGGCTGGCCGCCCTGGGCGACACTCTGGCGGATTTCTTCGCCCGGGCCGAACGAGGCCCCGAGATAGACGCCTTCGGCGACCCGGAAATCATCCGCTTCAACACGGAGGAAAATTTCGAGCAGATCCAGCCGTTCGTCGCGGGCAGGCTTGATGCGGACATGTGGGCTTTCATCCGGGAAGTCAGCCGCTCGTTCCGGACGGACCGCGAGGACCTGTTCCGCCACCGCATGCGCACGGGCAGGATCAGGGACGGCCACGGGGACCTGCGCGCCGACCACGTCTATTTCCATGACGGCGTGCAGGTCATCGACTGCATCGAATTCAACGAACGCTTCAGATACGGCGACGCGGCCCTGGACCTGGCCTTCCTGATGATGGACCTGGAGCGCCTGGGGCACGGACGGACGGGCCGTCGCCTGCTGGACGCCTATGCGCGAACCGCCCGCGACCCCGAGATATATGCCCTGCTCGATTTCTATGCCGCCTACCGTGCCCTGGTCCGGCTCAAGGTCGCCTGCTTTTCCCTGAAAAATGGCCGGGAGCCGCTTCCGGCCGACGCGGGGCGCTGCTTTTCCCTGGCCTACCGGTATGCCCTGTCCTTCGGCCGCCCGGCCCTGTGGGTGTTTTCAGGCCTGCCCGCATCCGGAAAATCGACTCTGGCCGAAAGGGCGGCCGCAGCCCTCTTCATGCCCCTCTTCCAGTCCGACAGCGTCAGGAAACAGGACGCGGACTTTCCGGACGACGGGGTGACCGCCTTCAATGCCGGCGCATACCGGCCCGTGCTGCGCGGCCGCGTGTACGCCAAACTGCTCAACCTGGCCCAGGAGGAACTCCGGAAAGGGCGGTCCGTTGCCCTGGACGCCACTTTCGGCGAGTCCAGATGGAGGCAGGCGGCCGTGGAACTGGCCGCGGACCACAATGTCGGCATCGTGTTCGTCCGCTGCATGTGCAGCACGGAAACCATCAGGTCGCGCCTGGCCAGGCGGGAGGAAGAACGCGGCACGTCCGACGCCCGCCTTTTCCATCTGGACGACATGATCCGGAATTACGAACCGTTCGGCGCCGAAATGGACGGGGTCTGCATCGAAACCGATACGGACCGGGACGTTGAGGAGTCCTTTTACGATACCCTGGCCGCAGGGCATGCGCTCAAAAGCGCGCAGGCCGAAGTGCTCGCAAACGGTTCCGGACCGTCCGGCCCCGGAGTCCGGAAGGCCGGGCCCGCGTGATGGCAGAAGGCGGCGCCAGTCCGGGTCCGGAAGCGCCGCGGCCTCGCCCATGCCGGAAACCACCGGGGACGGCCGTGGCGCCGATCGGCCCCTCCCGCAACGGGTCTGACGGCCCCTACGCCCTGAAAACGCATATTTTCCAATTTTATCAAGAAATTATAAAATATTAAAAATAGTTCTCGATATAGAGGGGCAATTTGCTATATAGCCACTGAACTGTCGAGTTTTACGGTCTTTTTTGACATGAAATACCAACCGAGGAGTCTGAAGTCATGAAGAATTGCAAATTGATCGCCTTGAGCCTGTTGCTCGTCATGTGCGCCGCCACCGTGAGCGTGGCGGCCGAAAACCTCGTCCCCAAAGTGGACAACTTCATCATTCTCGTGGACCGTTCCGGCTCCATGGATGAAAAGTATGTCGGCACCAAGGACAAGAAGATCGTTCTGGCGAAGTCCGTCCTGGAACGCATGAACGCCATGATCCCTGAACTGGGTTACATGGGCGGCCTGAACACCGCGGCCCCCGCCGGCGAAATCCAGGCCCTGGCGCCCTATGCCGCCGCGTCCTACGGCGCGTCCATCGCCAAGGTCCCGACCCTCATCGGCGCCAACCCCACGCCCCTGGGCGTCGGCCTCATGGCCCTGGAACCCGCTCTGCAGGGCGCCAAAGGCCGCAACGCCGTCATCATCCTGTCCGACGGCCAGGAGAACCTCGGTGAAGGCTCCCTGAAGGTCGCCGCAGCCCTGGCTGAAAAATACAACGTGTGCTTCCACACCATCAGCTTCGCCGACACGGTCAACGGCAACCAGGCCCTGCTGGACGCCATCACCGCCCTGAAGCCCTGCGGCGTTTCCGCTTCCGCCGCCCAGCTCGCCGACGACGCCGCCATGCAGAAGTTCGTCAAGGACGTCTTCTACGACATGGGCGCCGCCAAGGCCGATCCCTGCGCCCTGGACGATGACGCCGACGGCGTGAACAACTGCATCGACAAGTGCCCCGGCACCGCCGCCGACCTGGCCGTCGACGCCGAAGGCTGCCCCATCCCGATGGTCGTGACCCTCAAGGTCAACTTCGACTTCGACAAGTCCGACATCAAGGCCCAGTACCACCAGGAACTGGCCGACTTCGCCGCCTTCATGAAGAAGCACCCCGGCGTCGCCGTCGAGATCGACGGTCACACCGACTCCAAGGGATCCGACGCCTACAACCAGAAGCTGTCCGAGCGCCGCGCCATGAGCGTGCGTGACTACCTGGTCACGAAGCTGGGCATGAACGCCTCCCTGCTGAGCGCCGTCGGTTACGGCGAGTCCAAGCCCGTCGCCAGCAACGACACCGATGCCGGCCGCGCCGAAAACCGCCGCATCGAAGCCGTGCTGAAGGGCGTATACAAGAAGAAGTAAGCTCTCCCTTCCCGCGAAACACCAGGCGGCCCCGTTGCGGGGCCGCCTTTTTTTGCGTCGTCGTCCCCTGCACGCCGGGCCGGGGCAACCCTTCCCCGTCCTTGAAATTCCACCCCATCTCGACTAGGTTGTTCAATCTTCACATTTCAAGCCCTTGGGGTCATTTTGTACACCGATCTCCTGCAATACGTCTTTGGCGGCCTGACCAGCGGGGCCATCTACGCCCTCATCGCCCTGGGATTCTGCGTGGTCAGCAACACCATGGGCATCGTCAACTTCATCCAGGTCGACTTCGTCACCCTGGGCGGCATGTTCATGTTCTCGGCCCTCTTCTCCCTGGGCCTGCCCACGATCCCGGCCCTGGGCCTGGCCGTGGCCATGGTCGCCCTGGCGGCCATGGTGGTGGAGCGCGTGGGGCTGCGCCCGGCGCGCTCGGACAACCACCTGGTGCTCATCTTCCTGACCGTGGGCCTGTCCATCATCATGCGCGGCGTCATCAAGCTGGTCTGGGGCAAGAACCGCATGGCCCTGCCGCCCCTGACCCCGGACGTGCCCGTGCAGATTCTGGGTGCGAGCGTCCTGCCCCAGGCCCTGTGGATACTGGGGCTGACCATCGTGGCCATCGCCGTGCTGACCTGGTTCTTCCACCGCACCTCCCTGGGGTTGTCCATGCGCGCCGTGGCCTCCAACCCCACGGCCGCGGCCGTGGTCGGCATACCGGCCGGACGGGTCCGGCTGACCAGCTACGCCATCGCCGGCGCCCTGGGCGGCCTGGCCGGCGTGCTGGTCACGCCCATCACCACGCTCAACTACGACGTCGGCGTGCTGCTGGGCCTCAAGGGCTTCGCCGCCGCCATCCTGGGCGGGTTCGGTTCCTTCCCCGGCGCCATCCTCGGCGGCCTGGGCCTGGGCCTGCTGGAATCCCTGTCCGCCGGGTATCTGTCCAGCGCCTACAAGGACGTGGTGGCCTTCGTGGTCCTGCTGCTGGTCCTGTTCGTCAGGCCCAAGGGCCTGCTCGGCAAATAAGCGGGCCGGCACTGCACGCCGGGCTTTACCGCAAACGAAATCGATTATACTTTCCCTGCGCATCCGCGTGACACCATCAGCCCCCCCTCGCCCGGCACCCGGGCGCCTCGCGAAGGGGAAAGGACGTTCATGACCGGCAGACAAAACCTCCTCTACTTCCTCACCCTGCACCGCACCGGGCTGGCCGTGACGCTCATGTCCGCGGCCCTGCTCGCGTTCCCGTTCGTGGAGGACAACCCATACACCCTGGGCCTGACCAACCTCATCGCCATCAACGCCATCGTGGTCCTGGGCCTGAACCTCTTCATCGGCTACACGGGGCAGATCTCCCTCGGCCACGCCGCATTCTTCGGGCTTGGCGCCTACGGCTCGGCCATCGCCACCGTCACCTTCGAACTGGCCCCCTGGCCGGCCATGTTCCTGGTGGCCGCGCTTGTCGCGCTGATTGCCCTGGCCGTGGGCATCCCGGTGCTGCGCCTCTCCGGGCACTACCTGGCCATGGCCACCCTGGGCCTCAACTACGTCGTGCACACGGTCCTGCTGCAGTGGGACGAGGTCACGGGCGGACCCAGCGGATTCGCGGGCATCCCGAGCCTGACCGTGCCCGGGACCGTGATCGACGACGCGGTCGGCCTGCACTACCTGCTGTGGGGCTTCGCCATGGCCTGCCTGCTGCTGTGCCTGAACCTCGTGCGCAGCGGCGTGGGCCGGGGCATGGCCGCCCTGGCCGGGGACGAGACCGCGGCCGCGGCCCTGGGCGTGGACACCCGCGCCACGAAGATCAAGGTCTTCGTCCTCTCGGCCGTGCTCGCCTCCCTGGCCGGCAGCCTCTTCGCCCACTGCTACGCCTACGTCAGCCCCGACACCTTCGGCATCTTCGCCTCCACGGACTTCGTCATCATGGTCGTGGTCGGCGGTATGGGCTCCATCTGGGGCTCGGTCTTCGGGGCGGCCTTCCTGACCCTCATGCCCGAGTGGGTGGAGTTCTTCGACACCTACAAGGATTTCGTGCACGGCGGCATCCTCGTGCTCGTCCTCATGTTCCTGCCCCAGGGCCTGATCACGGGCCTGACAGACACGATCCGGGTCCGGCTGGCCCTGCGGAGGCGCGACCATGCTGCGGCTTGAAGGCGTCGGCAAAAATTTCGGCGGCCTGCCCGCCCTGAAGGACGTGTCCTTTGGCGCGCCCGCCGGGCGCCTCACGGCCCTCATCGGCCCCAACGGCGCGGGCAAGAGCACGCTCATCAACTGCATCACCGGGGTCCTCGCGCCCTCGTGCGGCTCCATCCTCTTTCAGGGCGAGGAAATCGCGGGGCTGCCCGCCCACAAGGTCACGCGCCGGGGCATCCACCGCACCTTCCAGAACCTGCGCCTCTTCCCGCGCCTCTCGGTCCTGGACAACGTGCTCACGGGCCTGACCTGCGAAGGCGGCGAGTCCATGCTCATGGCCATGCTGCGCCTGCCCTACCTGCGCCACCGCGAACGGCAGCTGAAGCTCCGCGCCCTGGAGGCCATGGACGCCTTCGGGCTGGCCGACAAGGCCGCATGGCCGGCCGGCGTGCTGGCCTACGGCGACAAGAAGCGGGTCGAACTGGCAAGGGCCATCGTCGGCCGCCCGAAGCTGCTGCTGCTGGACGAACCCGTGGCCGGGCTCAACGCCGAGGAGACGGCCGCCGTGGGCGAACAGCTCCGGAACCTGCGCCGCGCCGGGCACACCATCCTGCTGGTGGAGCACGACATGGACCTGGTCATGAACATCGCGGACCTGGTCGTGGTCCTGGACAGCGGACAATGCATCGCCACGGGCACGGCCGGCGAAGTCCGCCGCAACCCCATCGTGCTCGAAGCATATCTCGGCAGAATGGAGGCCACGGCCTGATGCTGACCATACGAAATCTGACAGCTCATTACGGCGCGGCCCAGGCCCTCTTCGGCATCGACATGGAAGTCGGGGCCGGACAGACCGTGGCCCTGGTCGGGGCCAACGGCGCGGGCAAGAGCACCCTGCTCAAATGCGTCATGGGCCTGGTCAGGCCTTCGGGCGGCGAAATCCTGCTCGACGGCAAGCCCGTCACGGGCGCGAGCCCGGCGCGCATGGTGCGCCTGGGCCTGGCCCTGTCGCCCGAAGGGCGCGAGGTCTTTGCCGAGCTCCCGGTCCTGGAGAATCTCCGGCTCGGCGCCATCCCCCTGAGCCTGCCCAAGGCAGAGGAGGCCCGGCGCATGGACGAGGTCTTCACCCGCTTCCCCAAGCTCAAGGAGCGGCGCGCCCAGCTGGCCGGGACCCTCTCGGGCGGCGAGCAGCAGATGCTGGCCATGGGCCGGGCGCTGATGGCCGCGCCGCGCATCCTGCTCCTCGACGAGCCGAGTCTTGGCCTGGCGCCCATCATCACCGACGAAATCTTTTCCATCATCCACCAGCTGGCCCGCACCGGCACCACGATCCTCATCGTCGAGCAGAACGCGGCCCGGGCCCTGTCCGCCTCGGACACGGCCTACCTGCTGGCCGGCGGGAAAATCGTGGAGCAGGGCAAGAGCCGCGACCTGCTCCTGGACCCGGCCCTGCGCGCCGCCTTCCTCGGCGCGGCCAGCCACGACAACCCCTCGGCCAGCCGCCTCGGCGCGGCCGGGCTGACCAATATCCGTCTGGAGAAACCGCCCATGCACACAAGCTTCATGCCGACCTTCACATCCGCCGAAGAACTCCGCGAACATCAGCTTGCCGGCCTCAAATGGACCGTGCGCCACGCCTATGAAGGCTCGCCCGCCTACCGCGCCAAGCTCGAGGCCGCCGGCATCACCCCCGATTCCATTCAAGGTCTCGACGACCTGCAGCGCCTGCCCTTCACCACCACCGAGGACCTGCGCGACGGCTACCCCTTCCCCCTGAAAAGCGTGCCCTTCGAACAGCTCGTGCGCGTCCACGCCAGCTCGGGCACCACGGGCAAGCGCAAGGTGCTCTGCTACACGCAGAAAGACCTCGACGACTGGATCGACATGTTCGCGCGCTGCTACCAGACCGCCGGGATCACGCCCCTGGACCGGGTCCAGATCGCCGTGGGCTACGGCGTGTGGACGGCGGGCATGGGCTTCCAGCTGGGCTGCGAGAAGGTCGGGGCCCTGGCCGTGCCCGTGGGGCCGGGCAACATCGACATGCAGATCCAGTTCCTGCTGGACTTCCAGTCCACGGTCTTCTGTTCCACGGCCTCCATGGCGCTGCTCATGGCCGAGGAGATCCACAAGCGCGGCATCGCCGACAAGATCGCCGTGCGCAAGATCATCTACGGGTCCGAGCGCTCCAGCCGTTCCATGCGCAAGAAGATCTCCGAGCTGTTCGGCGGGGCCGAACTCTTCGACATCACCGGCCTGACGGAGCTCTACGGCCCGGGCGCGGGCATCGAGTGCCCCGACCACGACTGCATCCACTACTGGGGCGACTACTACCTGCTGGAGATTCTGGATCCCGAAACCCTTAAGCCCATGCCCGACGGCGAATGGGGAGAGATGGTCGTCACGACGCTGTGCAAGGAAGGGGCGCCGCTCATCCGGTACCGTACCCGCGACATCACGCGCATCATCCCCGGGCCGTGCACCTGCGGCAGCATCATGCCCCGCCACTCGCGCATCAAGGGCCGCTCCGACGACACCATCAAGTTCCGGGGCGTGAACATCTATCCCAGCTCCATCGACACCATCCTCTCGGCCGTGCCGGGACTGGGGTCGGAGTACCAGATCCACCTGACCCGTGGCGAGGGCGGGCGCGACAACATGCGCCTGGTGGCGGAACGGGCCGAGGGCGTGGCCGCAGCCCGCAGCCCGGAGCTGGCCCACGAGGCCGTGCACCAGATCAAGCGGCAGCTCATGGTCACCGTGGACCTGGAGCTGGTCGACTACGGCGCCCTGCCCCGCTCGGAGCGCAAGAGCCAGAGGGTCTTCGACAGCCGCATTCAGGACGAGATCGTCTGATTTTTCACCCTAACGGCATCAACACTTTGAGAGGAGAGACGACATGCGCAAGATTTTCGGACTCATGGCCGGCCTCATGCTGCTGGCCGCCCCGGCCCTGGCCGAGGACACCATCAAGCTGGGCGGCTTCTTCGACCTGTCGGGCCGCGCGTCCTTCATCGGGACCCCGAGCAAACTGGTGGCGGAGATGCTCGTGGACAAGATCAACGCCGAAGGCGGCATCGGCGGCAAGAAGATCGAGCTGATCATCGCCGACACCGAAGGCGACCCGGCCAAGGCGGCCAACATCGCCACCAAGTTCATCCACAAGGACAAGGTCGTGGCCATCATCGGACCGACCCTGACCGACACGGGCATGAACGTGAAGAAGATCGTGGACTCGGGCAAGACCCCCATCGTCATGACCGTGGGCGGCGACCCGGTCATCATGGGCGGCAAGTTCGGCTCCTTCGAGTGGGTCTTCAAGTCCCCGCAGCGTTCCAAGATCGCCGTGGAGCGGCTCTTCACCTACCTGAAGGACAAGGGCCTGACCAAGGTCGCCCTGCTTTCGGCCGACGACGGCTTCGGCAAGGACGGCCTGCGCTGGATGGAGCAGCTCGGACCCGAGTTCGGCATCGAGATTCTGGCCAAGGAATCCTTCGGCGCCCGCGACACGGACATGACGGCCCAGCTGACCAAGGCCAGAAACGCCAATCCCCAGGCCTACCTGGTCTGGACCACCGGCCCCGCCGGCCCCATCGCCGCCAAGAACATCGCCCAGCTCGGCATCGCCGAGCCCCTGTTCCAGTGCCACGGCCTGCCCGATCCCAAGTACGTCGAGCTGGCCGGCCCGGCCTCCGAAGGCAACCGCATGCCCGCCACCAAGCTCATGGTCGCCGATGAACTTCCCGACACGGACCCGCAGAAGGCCGTCATCCAGGAATTCATCAAGCTCTACAATGAAAAGGGCTACGACAAGCAGTTCCCCATCAACACCCACTCGGGCTACGCCTGGGACGCCATCATGCTCATCGTCAAGGCCATCGAGAAGGCCGGCACCGAGCCCGCCGCCCTGCGCGCCGAAATCGAGAAGACGCAGAACTACGTCGGCATCTCGGGCGTCTACAACCTGACCCCCGAAGACCACAACGGGCTGGACGTGAACTCCATGGTCATGGTCCAGGTCAAGGGCGGCACGTTCGTCATGGCGGAGTAACGGGGGAACATGCCCCTGGAAGGCATGACATTCGCTCCTTCGCGGGATGAGACGCAAACGGTGCGCCCAGTCCCGGAGTCGTCCCCGCGACGAGGAGCCCCACCATCTTCAGGGGAACTCAGACCGCCCCGCGTGTATTTATCATGAACATTCAAGCCTCCCCCTTCACCGGGGGAGGCTTTTTTTCGCCTAGTAATAGTACCAGATACTCGAATACCCAGCCGGATCTTCACCGATGGCGGCCAGCCGAGGCGCGTTGCGCACTGCGGTCAAAATGAGTAGAAAATATGCGTCAGCCAACTTCA
>CALMTS010000170.1 GCA_937872685.1 uncultured Desulfomicrobium sp. | reverse complement strand
GTATCGATGATCATGTAAAGGCAACCTCCGAGAAATAGGGTGAGAGGCAGAAGCGACAGAACAAGCATGGGGAGCTTTTTCACGTGAACTCTCCTTTCAGCCAGCCAAGACAGAGGTTGCGGATGGCTTTTTTGACAGCGCGCAATGCATGGCCATTCTCATCGACAAAAAACGACGCATGGACCTCCTGGTTGACCTGGCCCGTGCACGGCCTGCATTCCCGGTCCGCTGCGAACCAGACAGGCAGGAGATGCGCGCACTCTCCCCAGGCCTCCATGCCCAGTTTCATGGCTGTGGAGGAACTCAGCGGCACCGTGCCATCACCTTGGTGGCAAACGGGTTGATCCGTAATGCCGGGGACCGCTTCCCCCGACTCGGTCATGCGCAGCAGATAGAGGCGCAGATCTTCCTCGCGGATACGTTTCTGCAGGGTGGCAAGCAGCGCGCCGCCTTTGACCACGTCGCCCAGCGGGCCATCCCCGACCCGCCAGCGCACCTCGACATATTTCCCGAACCGGTTGTAATCGGGGACGATCGTCAAATCCCGCAGGTATCGCAGCGGCTTGTCGTCCCGCGAGTACTTCTCCACTGGAGCCTCCAGCACATGTTTCGTGATTTCCTGTGCAAGCCAGCAGATTTCCGTGATGGTCTCGTGCTTCCCGTTGCTGAAGAGCTGAATCGTACGCGGATGGCAGTATGGTCCGATGATGCCATGAAGTTCTTTTGCGTTGGAAATATACATTTCAAATTGATCAAGAACGCTTGACTGCAGATGCTTTTTATCTGCATCCTGATTGCGATTGAATGACCTTTCTATTTTTCCTCTTTCCACTTCATATGGTTGAAACCATTCACCATGAATTGGTCCCCAGTATTCCTGCTGATAGCTTACGGAGTAGATTTCTTCGTACGGGTCGTTCACGGGGAATGATCTGAATCTGTTCTGATCGTCCAGATCTTGGATATGCAGCCATGCTCGCTTTCCCTCGTTGGTGCGATAAGACTGGTTTGGCAGAAGTTGCAGGACTCCCGGTGCTTGGGGCATGATGGCGGTCATGTGCGGGCCGTCGGGCCCCAGCACCTCGCTGACGGCCCGGCCCAGGATGCCCTCCGCCCCGGTGCCGGCGATCATCCGGTGATACGCGTCCGGCGCTCCATGCACGGGCTGGGCTCCGTGTATTACCCCCAATACCTTCTCGGCGAGGACTTCGCCTCCTTCTCCGGCCAATGCGGAGCGCGTTACCAATCCGCCCATGGAATGGGAGATAATGATGACCTTGTCCGCCGTGACAGACTCCATGATGTATTGTCGCAGCAGCGCGCCCGACTCCTCGCACGAATCCACCCAATCATAGCCAAAAGCGTAAACCGGAAGATCCAGAAAGGCCTTCAGCGGCGTGTCCCAATCATGCAGTCCACCGAGAAATTTCCCGAAATAGCCCCAGGCCAGACCGGCCCAGCCGCGTTCCTCAGCCTTGGGATAGTCCTTGAGTGTCTTCCCGCTGCCGAGGGTTGCAACCTTGCGGCCATTGCCGAAAATATGGCCGTAACGCGTCTTCGGATCCCTCCAGAAATACGCCTTCAGCATGAACTTCAGGTCATCGGGATCCCAGATGGGCGTGTCATCCTCGCTGTTCAGCCTCGACGCCATGACACCCGGCACCACCACGATGGCCAGGGTCTGGCGCGTGACCCGGAAGACATGGGTCCGGTTCACTTCAAGGTTAGAGGCGATGCGGCGGCGGAACATCTCCTGCGGAGTCATTTCATGGATTATGGGCCTGATGTATTCGTCCCCGGCGTATTTAATTCTGACCTGTTTTTTCATCACGACAATTTCTCGTAGGCGGGTTGTTCATCCAGGTTCACATGCGCTTCGAGGTCCGGACAGAGGTAGTATTCGACCGCCGCGTCGTTGGCCGGTTTTCCCTGCCGGTCAATCCAGACGATGTTGCGGACGAGAGATAAGGGATGCCCCTTTTCGTCGGCCCCGGAAGCAGGAAGGAATGTATACGTAGGCATTGTTTCATTGGCGAAGGAGGAAGCCCGGTTCGTGTCGCGTTCCTCGTTCCCATGGGATTCCAGCACAAAGGCTATCCAGTATTCGTGCGGGCAGGTCAGGCAGGTCGGTTCAGCCATGGCAGCCTCCTTGGGCGCAGATCTTGAGCATGACGGCGACAGCCGCATCCTCGTTCACGGGACAGGCCGCGAACGGCTTAAGTACGGGCGTGCCCACGACATCAGGGAATGATTCCCCATGGAGCACGCAGCAGCGTACGAACAACTCCAGAGACTGATCTCTGGACAGCCCGAGGGCGAGCCCTCTCTCGATATGGCGGACGGCAAAAGTCAGGAGCGACTCGTCCCCGGGCGGCAGAGGCGGGGATGATGCGGGGTCAGGGCTGTACATTGAGACGGCTATATTGCGGGCCAGGACCTGGGCGCGTGCGTCCCTGAAAAGTTCCGCATGCAGCGCACTGAACATGTACCAAGGGCACGGACGCGCTATCGTGGAAACATCGGTGCTTTCCTCGTGCCGCTCGATCCGGATCCAGCCTTGCTCGTTTGTGCGCGTCAGAATGAACCGCACGGGCCCCAGGAGGTGACGCGCCTCTGCGGGCATGGCGGAACAGATGCGGGCCAGGACGCGGCCGTCCCAGACCCGGAAGATGACTTCTTTGCCTTCGGTCTTTGCCAGCACGAGGCTTCGTAAATGCGCCAGGACTTCGTCCGCGGGAGCCTCCGAAACCAGGATCATGCCCCATCCCTGCGGGTCGAGGTCTTCGATCCAGCCGAGCATGGCGGCCTCCCGGGCCACGACCGCAAAACGGGGCGAAAGCTCGTGCATGTATTCAAGGGGGGAATCAAGAAAGAAGAGAGTTTTCTCCGTATCGGGCTCCAATGCGTACAACTGTTGAAGCGCCCGCGGATGACAGCCATGGTCAAGGAGCATCCAGACGCTCCATCCCCGGCACCAAGCATCGTCAAGGGCTGCGCGTGGATTTGAAACCGGCATCACCACAGCGGTATCTGGCCTCTCATTCATGTACGGCCTCGTTGTGGACGGGACATCGCTCAACGATTGACAGGATCTGGCACCGAGCCTGATGGAATATCGCAGCCTGACAGAAGGGCACTTGCCCTTCTTTGGGGACGATGCTTTCACCGGGCAAAAACGGCCTCGCCCCCGTCCCCGAACCCGGGCTGCCGCCGGAGTTGATGCGCACCTTGGGGCCGACGATGGTCACGCCCGAGGCGTTAAGCCTGATGAAGCTGCCGCCGGCCTTGATGGTCAGTTCCGAACCGGCTTCGATGACCGTCTTGCGGCCTGCCCGGGCGTGGATCTCGTTTCCGGCGCGCAGCAGCCATTTGTCCCCGAACCGGCTGTGGCTGTTGCCCTTGACCGTGAGGTGGTCGTCCGACAGCAGTTCGACCTTGCGGTCCTTGTGTACCGTCTGCTGGTCCTCGCCTTTCACGACGGAGTAGGAGAAATTGTCCACGGTGCGGTGCTGGTCGTGGAGGATGTGTTCCTTCCAGTCGTTTTTCACGTACACGTTCACGTCCTTTTCGGCGTGGGCGTAGATCT
>CALMTS010000169.1 GCA_937872685.1 uncultured Desulfomicrobium sp. | reverse complement strand
CTGCACGCCGAGGGCATGGGGCTGCACCGAAAGCTTTTCCGGTTCAACCGCTTCATCTACGTCTACGGCACTTCACCGGATTCCCCCGAGCCTATCCTGGGCTCGGTGATCTTCTTTTCCGACGGCTACCACATCCACCAGTTCCTCTGGGAGCACAATTCGACACAAGCCTATTTCCCGCGGCGCAAGTAGATATCCCGATATTGCGAAGCCTTTTGACCCGTCCTTTTTGCCTGGCGGGATTCATGGCTTTCGCGGAAAATGAGCCTTTTTTTATGTTAACTATCTGAATTTCCCGTTCATGAGATTCAAACATGTCAGCAACGGTGTTTGGTTGACCAATTTGTCTGAGCTGACGTGTTATTAATAATGATTTAATAACACGATATATGTGTGTATTTTATCGATGTAGCATTAAATGGGGCTGTTCCGGCAAGGCCGTATTTGTATGACGACGATCGCGATTTTCGATCCAAAGTGCGTTGACATATTGAATAATTTGAGGATATCAGAGCGCTCGTGAAAAAAAGGCCGAAGTCTCTGCACGCTATTACCTTTTTGAAGGAGGAGGGTATGAGTTTAAGCAGACGTGAGTTCGTCAAACTGTGCTCGGCAGGTGTCGCCGGATTGGGTATCTCCCAGATTTACCATCCGGGCATCCTGCATGCCATGACCGAAGGAGCCAAAAAAGCTCCGGTCATCTGGGTACAGGGCCAGGGCTGTACTGGCTGTTCCGTGTCCCTGCTCAACGCCGTTCATCCCAGAATCAAGGAGATTCTGCTGGATGTCATCAGCCTTGAGTTCCATCCCACCGTCATGGCCAGTGAAGGCGAGATGGCGCTGGAGCACATGTATGCCATCGCTGAAAAGTTCAAGGGCAACTTCTTCCTGCTGGTCGAAGGTGCCATCCCCACTGCCAAGGAAGGACGTTACTGCATTGTCGGTGAAACCCTCGACGCCAAGGGGCATCACCGCGAAGTCACGATGATGGAGCTGATCCGTGATCTGGCGCCCAAATCCCTGGCCACTGTCGCCGTCGGCACCTGCTCCGCGTACGGAGGCATCCCCGCGGCTGCGGGCAATGTCACCGAAGCCAAGAGCGTGCGTGACTTCTTTGCCGAGGAAAAAATCGACAAGCTGCTGGTAAACGTGCCCGGATGCCCGCCCCATCCGGACTGGATGGTCGGCACCCTGGTCGCCGCCTGGAGCCATGTGCTGAACCCCACTGAGCATCCGCTGCCCGAACTCGACGACGAAGGGCGCCCCATGCTGTTCTATGGCGAGAACATCCACGAAAACTGTCCGTATCTCGAAAAGTATGATGCGTCGGACTTCGCCCCCACGTTCACCAAGCCCGGCTGCAAGGCCGAACTCGGTTGCAAGGGTCCGTCCACCTATGCCGACTGCTACAAGCGTCGCTGGAACAACGGCATCAACTGGTGTGTCGAGAACGCCGTGTGCATCGGCTGTGTGGAACCGGATTTCCCGGATGGGAAGTCACCTTTCTATGTAGCGGAATAATCAAGGAGGACGCACGTGTCACAAGCAGCTAATCCCGCCGCTGACGGGAAAATCAAAATCGCCATCGATCCGTTGACCCGGGTTGAGGGACACCTCAAGATCGAGGTGGAGGTCAAAGACGGCAAGGTCGTCGACGCCAAGTGTTCCGGCGGCATGTTCCGCGGTTTCGAGCAGATTCTGCGCGGCCGCGATCCCCGGGACTCTTCCCAGATCGTCCAGCGCATCTGCGGCGTTTGCCCCACGGCCCACTGCACCGCTTCGGTCATGGCCCAGGACGACGCCTTCGGCGTGAAGGTCACCACCAACGGCCGTATCACCCGTAACCTGATCTTTGGCGCCAACTACCTGCAGTCCCATATCCTGCACTTCTATCATCTGGCCGCCCTGGACTACGTCAAGGGTCCGGATGTTTCCCCCTTCGTGCCCCGGTACGCCAATGCGGACCTCCTGACGGACCGCATCAAGGACCCGGCCAAGGCCGAAGCCACCAACACCTACGGCCTGAACCAGTACCTCAAGGCTCTTGAAGTACGCCGCATCTGCCACGAGATGGTGGCCATGTTCGGCGGCCGCATGCCCCACGTTCAGGGCATGGTCGTGGGCGGAACCACGCAGATTCCCACTGCCGAGAAGGTCGCCGAATACGCGGCCCGTTTCAAGGAAGTGCAGAAGTTCGTGGTGGAAGAGTACCTGCCCCTGGTCTACACCCTGGGCTCCGTCTACACGGACCTCTTCGAGACCGGCATCGGCTGGAAGAACGTCATCGCCTTCGGCGTTTTCCCCGAAGACGACGACTACAAGTCCTTCCTGCTCAAGCCCGGCGTCTATCTTGACGGCAAGGACGAAGAGTTCGATCCCAAGCTGATCAAGGAATACGTCGGACATTCCTTCTTCGATTATTCGGCTCCCGGCGGCCTGCACTACAGCTCCGGCGAAACCAACCCCAATCCGGACAAGCCCGGCGCCTACAGCTTCGTCAAGGCTCCCCGTTACAAGGACAAGCCCTGCGAAGTCGGCCCCCTGGCCCGCATGTGGGTGACCAATCCGGAACTCAGCCCCGTCGGCCAGAAGCTCCTCAAGGAACTCTACGGCATCGAGGCCAAGAACTTCCGCGATCTGGGCGACAAGGCCTTCTCCATCATGGGCCGCCACGTGGCCCGCGTCGAAGAAACCTGGCTCACCGCCGTGGCCGTTGAAAAATGGCTCAAGGAAGTCCAGCCCGGCGCCGAGACCTACGTCAAGGCCGAAATCCCGGACGCCTCCGAAGGCACCGGCTTCACCGAGGCGCCCCGCGGTGCGCTGCTGCACTACCTGAAGATCAAAGACAAGAAGATCGACAACTACCAGGTCGTGTCCGCCACCCTCTGGAACGCCAACCCCCGGGACGACATGGGCCAGCGCGGCCCCATCGAGGAAGCCCTCATCGGCGTGCCTGTTCCCGACATCAAGAATCCCGTCAATGTAGGCCGCCTGGTGCGCGCCTACGACCCGTGACTGGGCTGTGCCGTGCACGTGCTGCACGCTGAGACCGGTGAAGAACACGTCGTCAACATTGACTAACGCGTTTCTGTTGAACCATGAAAGGGCCGGGCAACCGGCCCTTTTTTTTGAATCGGACGGAATCTGTGAACACATGCGCGCAGCAGGCTGCGCGAGAGCCGGAGAGGTTGGAATGAAACGACTTTTGGTACTTGGGGTGGGGAATCTGCTGCTGACCGACGAGGGTGCGGGGGTGCACGCGGTCCAGGATTTGGCGCAGGAAGAGGAGTGGGATCTTTCCCGGGTGGATTTCCTGGACGGAGCGACCTTCACCCAGGATATCTTCTACATATTTCAGGACTATGAACGGGTCCTGGTCCTTGACTGCGTCAAGGGCGGCAGGGAGCCCGGGACCATCTACCGCTTCACCGAGGCAAATCTGCGCGACAACTACGAGCAACGCCTGTCCCTGCACGACATTGATCTGCTCGATTCGCTGAAGATGGCGGAATTGATCGGGAACAAGCCGGAACTCATGGTCATCGGCATAGAGCCCCTGACCATCAGCGACTGGTCCATGGAAATGTCCGAACCCGTCAAGGCGCAGTATCCCAAGTATCTCGAAGCGGCCAGACGCGAAATCCGCGCGCTCCTGGCCTGAAGGCGTAAAAAAAGGCTCCGCGGCGCGCCGCGGAGCCTTCATTGTCAATCAACACCCGATTATTCCTTCTTGGCGTCCTTCGCCTCTGCCGGCGCGGCCTGCGCGGCCGGGGCATCCTGTCCGGGTGCCTGCGAGGCCTTGGGCTCGAACTCCACACGCATCTCCTCGGTCAGGGCTTCGAGCTTGGGCACCACTCCCTGCATGTAGGTGCGGGCCACGGTCATGCTCTGCTGCATGAGTTCGGGCATCTTGCCGGTCACCTTCTTCCCGAGGTCGGATTTGTAGAAATCCACCAGACCCTTGGTTTCCTCTTCGGTGAAGACCGAAGTGTAGAGATCCACATACTGGACCTTGATCTTATCCCACGCCATGTCCTCATTCAGGATGGCTTCGAAACGCTTGGAGTATTTTTCGAGCTTGGGCTTGTCGGCCTCCTGGACATTCATCTGCGCCGTGATCTGCTGGAAGATCATGGTCACCTGGGCTTTCATCTTTTCCATGACCATGTCACCTTCGGTGATCTTGATCAGTTCTTCGGCCAGGGCCCTGTGTTCCTTTTCGGCGCTGAAGGCGGTGGAACAGGTGAGAACGAAACAAAGAACCAATGCCATCTTCTTGAACATGTTGTCTCCTAAAGGATAATGGGATGCGTTCCGGCAGGGCCGATGCGAGACGGAATCCGGCAGGACGTTGTGTTATTTGGCGGAGATCGCCCGGACCGCTGATGTCTAGAGCAAGAGCCGGGAGATGACAAGAGTCTG
>CALMTS010000168.1 GCA_937872685.1 uncultured Desulfomicrobium sp. | reverse complement strand
GGAGGCTTCCCTCGCCATCTCCGATATCCATGCCGTCAAGGCGCACAGGGTCGTGCGCGGAGACTGGGCCCTCTTCCGACTCCTGCAGCGCGGCAAGATCAGCCGGCTGGCGGGAAACCTTTGTCTGGCCGAGTTGCGTGAAAACGGCAAGTGGGCTCAGTTCCTCATTCAGTTTCGGAACAAGGCCAATCCCTTCGATCCCGAGACATGCAGCTTTTCGCTGCCGGAGTCACTGCTCTGAATCGCCGGAGATCCAAGCGCATGCGTGAATCCGGCGAGAGCAAGGCGACAGTGGCCTTCATATGCCTGCTCGTGCTCGGGGCGGGCTGCGTGCGAAATGGGCCCGGAAGTCTAGAAGGGGCCGGACCTCTCGCGTCGCGGGTTGTTTCGATGAGCAGCGAGGTGCTCGTCCTTCCCTCGGCTCCTTCCATCCCTCCTCCGCACTCCTTCCGGGAGCCCCAAGAGATGTGGGAGTCCGATGAACCAGTGGTCCGGGGGGACGTTGGCGAATTACCGAGAACCGCCGCTTTGCACGAGACCCTGGCCCAGTGGCTTCCGCATGGCGAGGCGGACACCATGCGGCGGTTCATGCGCTTGCTGAACGCCGCCGATGGGCCGCCGTCGATGTTGAACCGGATGCGCAGGGATATTCCCATGATTCGAGAGATCCTCGTGGATCATGGTCTTCCACCGGAGCTGGTTTTCCTGCCGGTGATCGAAAGCCGTTTCGAGCCATGGGCGGTATCCCCGGCGGGTGCGGTAGGGTTGTGGCAGCTCATGCCCGAGACGGCCCGGCGCTTCGGGCTCAGGGTTTCCGGCGTCGAGGATGAACGCTTCGACACGCGCCGGTCCACGAATGCCGCTGCGGCGTACCTGGCCGAACTGTATCGATTCTTCCGTGACTGGCCCCTGGCCCTTGCCGCCTACAATTGCGGCGAAGGAGCCATGGCTCGCGCGCTGGAGAGAACGGGTGCGCGAACGCTCTCGGAATTGACCGCCTTCTGCCGGGCGGATCGTGATTTTCGCAGGCTTTTGTCCAGCGAAACGCTTGATTACGTGCCGAGGTTTGTTGGCGCGGTTCACGCCATGTCCGCTCTGCCGGAGTTCGAGGCCTTGATGTGTTCTGCGGATGGCGATGCGCGGCGGTCGACTCCGGACGCTTCTCTTCCAGCGGTCGCGGCGCAGGGCGGATCGTATCATGGAGGAGAAGCGATGCGGTTGGCCGGAGCCGTTCTTGAGGCAACCAGCCGATGACTCGGGAGCTCATGATGCCGGCATCACGGGAGTCCGCCGTCGCGGTTGAATCCTGGGGACTTACCATAAAGGGACATGCCCGTGCGGAGAATCAGGATGCGTTTCTGAACTGGCCTGAGCATCTTCTCTGGAGCGTGGCGGACGGCGTGGGGGGCGGAAGTCAGGGGCGGGAAGCGAGCCGGCTTCTGGTGAAAAATCTTATGCGGACGCCTGAGCCGCCGTCACTCGATGCGCACATCCGCAATGTCAGGCATCTGTTGGAGCGGTCCAACCTTGAACTCCGGCAGGGGGCTCATGGCGACGCGGCCAGCACGATCGTCACCCTGCTGATTCACGGAGGCCGCGCCGCCTGCCTGTGGTCGGGAGACAGCCGCTGTTACCTGCGGCGCGGCGGCATCCTGTATCAGTGCACCCGTGATCATACCCTGCGGCAACGCGCCATCGACAGGAAGGAACTCACGGATCATGAAGCCAGACGCATGGTGCGCGGCAATGTAGTGACCAATGCCGTGGGGGCCGGGGATGTCCTGCGGCTGGACACGGCAAATTTCCCCTTGCGCCGGGGCGACAGATTTCTGCTCTGCTCGGACGGCCTTTCGAACTGCATCTCCCCGGCGGCCTTGTCTGCGTATCTCGGCAGGCCAAGGGCCCGGGACGCCGCCCTGGGTATGGCTGAGGCCCTGGGTGGATGCGGGCATTCCGATGACGCCACCGTGGTCACTGTCTTTCTTTCCGGAGGGTGAGGGTGTCGGGTAAAAAGAGAAGACAACATCGGTCCACGGTCCCCGAGACGCCCGCCTCTCCAAGACTCCCCGCTCCGGCAGAGGCTGTGGTTGCCGACGGCGGCAGGTTCGTCCTGCGGTCCCGGCTGGGAGCAGGGGGCATGTGCGAGGTTTTTTCGGCCATGGATCTGAGGCGGGTCGAATGCGGTGACTCGCGCCCGGTTGTGGCAGTCAAGAGGTTGCTGCCCGAGGTCGCCCACGAGCGCCAGGCCCAGTCGGCCCTGGCACAGGAATACTTCACCCTGCGCCATCTCGCGCATCCCGGAGTCGTGCGCGTCTTCGACCTGCACCGCGAAGCCTGGGGGGTATGCTTCAGCATGGAACTGCTGGAAGGGCAGCCCGCCCATGCCGCCCTGGGCAGCCACCCCGCCGGGCTGGGTGGGGCGGGCATCGTTCTGGGCGCCAGAATTTTCGAGTCACTGGCCTATCTGCATGCCCACGGCGTGTCGCACGGGGACGTCAAGCCGGCCAACGTGTTTCTGGAGCAGGGCGGACGGACGGTGCTGCTCGATTTCAATATCGCGCGGGTTTCGGAGCGTCCCGGGGCCGCCAGCGCCAAGGTGGTCCATGGGCTGCCAGGCGGTGCGCGTGTTCCGGGCCTGAGCCGGCAGCACGCCAGTCCCGAGCGCCTGATGGGGGCGCCGCCTGAGCCGCGAGGAGATGTCTTTTCGGCCGGTTGCACCGTGTATGAGCTGATCACGGGCGTTCATCCCTTCGGGATGCTGCCAGCCCATGAGGCCGCGTCCAGGGGGCTCAGACCCGAAAGGCCATCAGTCCTGACCCGGGCGCAGTGGCGCGAACTCCGGAAAGGCCTTTCCTTTGACCCGCACGGGCGGCCGACGGCGCAACGGCTTTGCGCGGTTCTTGGCGGCCATGGGTTGTTTGCGGGTCTTCGACGGATAGTGCCGTATACACTGCGCACGTGACGACGTCCTTATTTCCCCTGGCTTGGCGAGGAACAGCCTTTTCTCCGGGGATGCCTGTTTCATGGGAGTGGAGGGTGGTCCACGGTGGCTGTTTGTCGGTGAGCATCCCCGGCAGCACGAATTGAGTTTACGAATTGTGTTTTCTTTTTGTTGAACGCACGCAGGACGTCAGTTCATGTAACCACAGGAGGTCGTATGCCGCCAGTTTGCAGGGTCGGGGACAAGGCCCGTTGCCCTCGCGACTCCCATGGCAAGGATTGCTGCTCCCACGGAGTTTCTGGACCGGCCACGGCAGGTTCGCCGGATGTGACGGTCAACGGTCGCGCCATGCTGCGCATCGGCGACAGCGGCGTGCATGGCCGCTGCTGCGGGTCCAACACCTGGATAGCCTCGGCGGGGAGTGATTCGGTCCTCATCAACGGCATCCCCGTGGCCAGGCTTGGGGATGCGACGACGCATTGCGGCGGGAAAGGTCGGATGGTCGAGGCCAGTCCTGATGTGGAGATCGGTTGATGGATCGGAGATTCTTCAACCGGGGCGCCGAAGAAGAGATTTGGATGAGGGGATGCGCTGTTGCATGCTCTGCTGGGGAAAAGCCAAAGGCAATGCGCACCCCTTTGGATTTATAGGTCCAAAAGGGTGCGCATTGCGGGAGGGAGACAGTTATCCGATGACTCCGGGGGAGTCGGCGGCGTTTTCTTCAACCGGCGTGTTGCGCGCCTTGAGCATGAACCAGACGAAGCAGCCTACGGCCACGGCGATGCCGATGGGGTAGCCGATGTCGGCGCTCAGGTGCAGCGGGAATTCCGGGGCCACGCAGAGGTAGGTCGCGCAGACCGCGGTCATGAAGGTGGCCGGGACCGTGGCGATCCAGTGCAGCTTGCCATGGCGGACCAGGTACATGGCCGAGGCCCACAGGACGATGGTGGCCAGGGTCTGGTTGGAGAAGCCGAAGTAGCGCCAGATGACGTTGAAGTCGGTCTTGGTGATCAGGAAGCCGATGACGAACAGGGGCACGGCGATCAGCAGACGCTTGGCGATGGACTTCTGCTCGATCTTGCTGAAGTCGGCGATGATCAGGCGGGCGGCGCGGAAGGCGGTGTCGCCCGAGGAGATGGGCAGGATGATGACGCCGATGATGGCCAGGAAACCGCCGATGGGGCCCATGAGGGTCGTGGCGACCTGGTCGACCACCGCGGCGGGGCCGCCGGCGGCCAGGGCGGCCTGCAGGGCTTCGGGGGTCTGGTAGAAGGTCATGCCCAGGGTCGCCCAGACCAGGGCGATGATGCCCTCGCCGATCATTGCGCCGTAGAAGATCGGACGGCCGCACTTCTCATCCGGGATGCAGCGGGCCATCATGGGCGACTGGGTGGCGTGGAAGCCGGAGATGGCACCGCAGGCGATGGTGATGAACATCAGCGGCCACATGGGCAGGCCCTTAGGGTGCACGTTGGCCAGACCCACGCCGTTGGGGAAGAAATCGTAGCCCTTGACGATGAGCATGGTCGAGAGGCCGAAGGCCATGATCAGCAGACAGACGGTGAAGAGCGGGTAGAGGCGGCCGATGATCTTGTCCACGGGCAGGATGGTGGCCAGGAAGTAGTAGGCGAAGATGATGCCGGTCCAGATGATGACAGCCGTTCCCTTGTCAACGTCGAATCCGATCTTGTTGGCCAGGAGCTTGGCGGGTCCGAGGATGAAGACCACGCCCACGAGGAGAAGCAGCACGATGGAGAAGACGTTCATGAACTGCTTGGCGAAGTTGCCGAGGTTGTATCCTACGGCGTCGGGGATGGATTTGCCGTCATAGCGGACGGACATCATGCCCGAGAAATAGTCGTGCACCGCTCCGGCGAAGATGCTGCCCAGCACGATCCAGACCAGGGCGGCCGGGCCGTAGAGGGCGCCGAGGATGGGGCCGAAGATGGGGCCCAGGCCGGCGATGTTCAGAAGTTGAACCATGTAGATGGTTTTGGGGTTCATTTTGACGTAGTCGACCCCGTCCTCCAGGCGGCAGGCGGGGGTGGCCCGGCAGGAATCCATGCCGAAATTGGCCTCGACGACCTTTCCATATACGAAATAGCCGGTGATCAGTGCGGCCACCGCAAAAAAGAAGTAAAACACAGCTCCCTCCTTTGGAAAATTTGTTGATTCGGGCTTCAACACTTCGTGTCAGTCTGCGGCCCATTGCCCGGCCTGGTCATGGGCGGCAGACGCACATTTCGTCTATGACGACTCTGGCTGTGTCGGCAAGGAGTGTGGTTTAAAATGTCGTTTTTGCGGTACGAAATGTTCGAGATGGGGGGTGAAACGTCAGCGGCGCAGAAGTCCGGAAACCCTGCAGGGCTTCCGGACGTTCAGATGTGGGCGGGCATGGGCAGCATGAAGTCGATGCGCGTGCCTGCCCCCGGGGCGCTGATCACCGAGGGGAGGTACGACGGACCGAAGAGCTGTTCCAGCCGCTGGAAGCAGTTGCGCACCCCGATACCGCCTGAGCGGGAATCCAGGCGCGTCTTGGCGAAGAGGCGCGCCACCTGGTTCGCGTCCATGCCGGCCCCGTCGTCGCGGACCTCCACATGCAGGTGCCCGTCTTCCTTGCGCACCTGGACGCGGATTTCGCCTCCGTCTTCCTGGGCCAGGATGCCGTGGCGCACGCTGTTCTCCACCAGGGGTTGGATGATGAGCGGCGGGATGGGCCAGGACTCGCACCCTTCCTGCACGTCGAAGTTGACCCGGATGCGCTCTCCGAACCGGGCCTGCTCGATGGCCAGATAGCAGCGGATCTGGTCCAGCTCTTCGGCCAGGGGCACGAAGCCCCGGCTCGCTTCGAGGCTTTTGCGCAGGTAGCTGGAGAGATCCTGGAGCAGACTGCGCGCCTTTTCCGGGCTGGTGCGGCAGAACGAGGTGATGGTATTCAGGGAGTTGAACAGGAAATGCGGGTTGATTTGAGCTTGCAACCGGCGAATCTCGGCGTGGGCAAGCATGCGTTCGGTGATCTGGATGTTTTCGAGTTCCAGCTGGGTGGAAAAGAGGTTGCCCAGCCCCTTTGCCAATTCGAAGAGCAGCAGGTCCAGGGATTTGCCTGCGGTTCCGTAGAACTTGAGGGTCCCGGCCACGGCCCCTCCCTTTTGCAGCGGAACGATGATGGCCGACGCGAAGGGGCAGTGCGGGTGGCTGCACCCGATGCCGCCCTTTTCCTGCACGAACATTGGCCGCCCCGTCTCCAGGACCTCGCGCGTGGCGTTGGTGACAATGGGACGCCCGACCAGATGGTGGTCGTCGCCGACGCCGATGTGGGCCAGGACACTGTCCCGGTCCGTGATGGCCACCGCGCCGACCGCCACACGGGCATGGATGATGCGGGCCGTGGCCATGGCGCTCTC
>CALMTS010000167.1 GCA_937872685.1 uncultured Desulfomicrobium sp. | reverse complement strand
TGACCGGCATCGCCAACCGCCGCATGTTCGACGCCTACCTCAAGCAGGAATGGCGGCGGGCCATGCGGGAAAGAAGCCCGCTGTCCGTCCTGCTGGCCGATGTGGACCACTTCAAGAAATACAACGACACGTACGGTCACCAGCAGGGGGACATGTGCCTCATCGGCGTGGCTGCGGTCATGCAGCTGCACATGCAGCGCCCGGCCGACCTGCTGGCCCGGTACGGGGGCGAAGAGTTTGCCGTGATCCTGCCGGGCACCGATGGCGCAGGCGCCATGCACATGGCGGAGACGCTGCGGCAGGCCGTGCTGGACCTGCGCATCGAGCACGCAAGCTCAATAGCCGCGCCCCATGTAACCCTGAGCATCGGGCTGGTCACGTCTGTTCCTTCACCGGAGGAAGGTGACGGAGGCATGGACCTGTTGCTTGAACAGGCCGACCAGGCCCTGTACCAGGCCAAAAATTCGGGTCGAAACCAGGCCCGGGTCTGGACGCCCGACCAGACCTTGGCCAACGACACGGCGCCCGAATAGCCGATTCGCCCTCGCCACGCGCGGGACGAATTCCCCTCTTGCCGGCCGCGGGCCGCTTCTCAAGGAAATTTATGACATTCGAACCGTTCGGATTGCCCGACACGTTGGCCCAGACCCTGAACGCACGCGGGTTGCACTCCCCCCTGCCCGTGCAGGAAGCAGCCGTGCCCGTGCTCATGGCCGGAAAATCCGCCATGATCATCTCCCGCACCGGATCGGGCAAGACATTGGCTTATCTCCTGCCGATCCTGGCCGGCATCGACCCGGAGCGCCCGCACGTGCAGGCCGTGGTTCTGGCACCGACCCACGAACTGGCCATGCAGATTCACCGCGTGGCCACGGAGTTGGCCAAGGAGGCCGGCCTCGGCGTCCGGGTCCAGTCCCTCATCGGCGGCGCGGCCGTCAGCCGCCAGATCGAAGGCCTCAAGAAAAAGCCGCATCTGGTCATCGGCTCGGCCGGGCGGATCACCCACTTGATGGACCTCGGGAAGCTCAAACTGCGGGACGCGACATGGCTGGTCCTGGACGAGGCGGACCGCCTGCTCGTGGAGGAGGGGTTGGAGCACATACGGCGCATCACCGGGGATCTCGGCCCCGAGACCCGCTTCGTCTTCGTCTCCGCCACCGAAGGGCCGGCCACAACGCGCATCGCCCGGGGCCTGGCCCCGAACCTGGAGTTCGTGCGAGTTCAGACCGGCATCAGTTCCGCCATCCGGCACTGCTACCTGGTCTGCGAGGAGCGGGACAAGATCGAATGGCTGCGCAAGGCCCTGCGCGGGCTCGATCCCAGCCGGGCCCTTGTCTTCGTGCACCGCGGAGCCAGCGCCGAGCGCATTTCCGAACGCCTCGACTACCATCAGCTGGCCGTGGCCGACCTGCACGGCGCCCGGGACAAATTCGAACGGCAGGCCGCCCTGGACAGCTTCCGCAAAGGCAAGGCCCGCGTGCTCATCGCCTCGGACATCGCCGCCCGCGGCCTGGACATCAGCGAGGTCGAACTGGTGGTCAACGTTGACGTGCCGAGCCAGAGCCGGGACTACCTGCACCGCGCCGGGCGCACAGGCCGGGCCGGCGCCGCCGGGCTCGTGCTCTCCCTCATGACGGAAGCGGAGAGCCGACTGGCCAGACGCTATGCCGAAGAACTCGGCATAGTCATGGAAGCAGTGCGCCTGGTGCGCGGAGCCCTGACCCGGGCAGAGGACGAAAACGCGCAAGCCCTGGCGCCTGCGCCCCGCAAATACGGCCCTCGAAAAACCGGAACCGGAAAGCTGGCAGGGAAAACCCGTTCGGAAAAAGAACCCGGACTGCCTGCTTCCGAACCCAGGCCCAAGGCGCACCGGGAGGCTCCCCGCCAGGGACGGCATCCGGCGGTCGACAGCGGCATCCGCAAGGAGAAAACCGGGCCGGGCCCCAAGCCGGCGGCAGGCCGCAGTGGCTCCGACGCACCCGGCTCCACTCCCGCAGGTTCGCCTTCCACCCCGCTTCGCCGGGGAAAACCCAAGCCCGCGGGTTCCAGGCCCCGGCGCAAGCCCTGAAGACAGGCTTCCTGGTTCCCCGTAGCCCGGATGGAACGCATTCCATCCGGGCTCTTCTTTTGCTCCGGAATCGGGCTGAAGTGCACAGACTCGGCCGACACAAGTGGCCGATCGCCAGACGTCCTAGAACGTGGACAGGATTTCCCGAAGTCCGGGATACAGGGACCGGGCCTCCGCGACGTCCCCCCTCTTGCCGGCGAGCTCCAACGCCCGCGCCGTCTCGCCCAGTTCCATCAGCCCCATGTTGAAGAGGGTCCCCTTGAGCATGTGGCCGGCATCGGCCAGTTTTTCCATGTCCGCGCGCGCAAAGGCCTCGTCGAGCCGGAGCAGCGTATCCTTGACCGTCCCGTGTCCGATCTCGAAAAGTTCCTGCACGTCCTCCATGCCCAGTCCGTAAACCCGGCAGAGATGCTCCCTGACCCTTTGCTCCAAACTTTTTTCCACGGCATATTCCCCTTTCAGCGGAAGATTCCGCCAGGGCAGACCTTTGCGCAGCGGGCGCGTCCCGGTCAACTCCTTGATAGCCTCTCCGCCGCACGCCGGGGAGTTGACCCCGGACACGAATTGTCCTTATGAAATTCCACGGTGTGAAGTTTTTCCAGTTCGCACGCCACCCAAGGAGAAACCAGATGGACCCAGCATTGGCCAAGCCTTTCATCAAAGCCACCAAGGACGTGCTCGCCGCCATGGCCGCCCTCGAAGTCGTCGCCGGGACGCCCTATGTCAAGAAGGACAAGATGGCCCGGGGCGATGTTTCGGCAGTGATCGGCATCACCGGCGACAAACACGGCACCTTCTCCATTTCCTTCGACCGCAAGACCGCCGTGCATATCGTCAAGCAGATGCTCGGGGACGCCATTGAGGACATCATGCAGGACGTCCAGGACGCCGTCGGAGAGATCACGAACATGATCTCTGGCCAGGCCAGGGTCGGCCTGGTCGACATGGGCCTCAAGCTCCAGGGCTCCACACCGTCCGTCATCATGGGCGACAACCACACCATCGCGCACATGACCTCGGCCCTGGCCATCGCCATCCCCTTTTCCTGCGAGGCCGGGACCTTCACCCTCGAATTCTGCTTCGACTAGACCCATGGGCGGCGCAGGAAACATCAACGACCAGGTCGCGCACCTGCTCCTCGGGGCCAGCGCCCGCTCCCTCGACACTCCGAAGGAATTCGACCTGATGGAGATGCCGCTGGAAGGCGTGGCCGCTTTCTGGCTTTCCGTGAAGAAAACCCTGGATTCCAGGAAAAAGGGCGACGGATTCCTGCTCGAAGAGGCCCGCCACACGCGCGAACCCCACGTTCGTTTCCTGCTCGAACTGGCGGCTTCGTCCTTCCCCCCCTCGCGTTGCGAGGAACTGGCCCAGGTCCGGAAAAAGAACATCCTGGCCGAGCTGCAACGCAAGTATGTGCTCATGGCCATCGGGCTTCTGGGCATCGTGTCCAAGGAAAACCCTCAAAAGGTGATGATCCGCTTCCTGTCGAAATTCCACATCGCGCCCATCTTCGAGAAGCAGGTCTTCGAGGTCGCCCAGGTCATGCTCAAGAACCTGGACAACTCCGAACTCAACAAGGCCAAGTTCCTGAATATCGATCACAAGCTCAAAATCGAAGCCCTGATCATCAATCTCATCTTCTACTGCATGCTGGCCCGGCGCAGCGGGACCGACTCCCTGCTGGACTACCAGGAATACATCTCCTCCCAGTACTTCAAGGACGGCCTGACGCTGATCTGCGACGGCTTCGACTACGACTTCGTCAAGTTCAGGCTGAATCTGGTGAAAAAGGAAATCCTGGAAGCCACGGAAATGAAGATGGACCTGTCCATGCACATGATGTCGGCCATCAAGGCCGGCGTGCCTTTCGGCGACCTCTACCTCATCGCCAAAGCCTACCTGCCCTGAAAAAAGACGCACCCCGCGAATCCTGCGGCTCTGGCCCGCAAGAACAGCCATCCGGCGCTTCCTGACGGAGATCAGAACCCAATGATACGGTTCAACAGCTCGTCGCCCCAAAGCAGGGTCAGGACGGCTCCCAGACAGAGAAAGGGGCCGAAGGGCACGGCCGTTCGCATCCCCTGTGCGTCCGGACGGCGCATGTAGGCCACGGCCACCACCAGGGCCGAGAGGGCCGCAAGCAGAATCATGAGCGGAAGACGCGTGAGGCCGACCAGCGCGCCGAGGCTGAGCATCAGCTTGATGTCGCCGGTGCCCAGGGCATCGAGGCCCCGCAGGCGCAGATAGGCCTGCTGCAGCAGCAGGAAAATTCCGGCTCCGCAGAGGCTCCCGAGCAGGGTCTCGGCCCAGTCCACAGGCAGATAGAGCGGCGTGCTCAAAGCCAGGGCCGCAGCGGGCCAGGTCAGGACATCCGGCAGGATGAAGGAGTCCAGGTCGATGAAGCTGGCCACCAGGAAGATGCCCAGAAAGGCCATGTACACGGCCCACTGCAGGGTAGGGCCGAATTTGATGGCGAAGAGCAGGGCGAGGATTCCGGAAAGGAGTTCCACGGCAGGGTAGCGCCAGTGGATCCTCCCCTTGCATGAGCGGCATTTCGCCCCGAGCAGGATGTAGGACAGGACCGGGATGTTCTCCCACCACGACAGGACATGCCCGCATGCGGGACAGTGGGAGCCCGGGCTGACCACGGACTGGCCGACAAGGTAGCGGTGAACGCAGACATTGTAGAAACTGCCTAGGCACAAGCCGAGGACCAGGGCGGCGAAGGAAAAAAACGCGGGGGGAAGCAGGGGATCAAACATGGGGCTCCCGGGCATGAGGCACGCGATGGAAACGTGACAGGTTGGGGTTCAGGCCATGACCTCGTTCGTCCAGGCCGTGGCCTCGGCCGAGAGCCTGCTGATGAGCGCCATGGAAAGCCCCATCCGGGCTGCCTTGGCGTTCAGCCTGATCCAGTTGCACCGGTCTATTTCATCAAGCAGCCCTATCCAGACCGCATCGTCGCATGCCGGATCGACCAGGGCTCTCTTGATCCCGGGGTCCAGGGGAATCTCCTCCAGGACCGTCTTCATGGACTGGTCCAGGATGGCGTCGAGCAGTGAAAAGAAGCCCAGCAGGAACATGCTGTCCTGGTCGAAGGGCACGGGGTGGCGCATGGCTATAAGCTGCAGGAAGCGGGCCCTCTGTACGGAGATGCGGACCAGTTCCTGGGCCTTGTCCGTGGTGTTCATGTCGGACAGGATGACCACCTGCAGCCACTGGCGCATGTTCTGGCACCCCAGCATGGCCACTGCGCGCGGGATGGAGGTGACTTCGACCTGCAGGCCGAAAAAGGCGGAGTTGATGTATTTGAGCAGACGGTAGGAGATGGACAGGTCCGTCTGGATGATCTCCACCAACCGGTCGGGATTGGTGTCCAGCGCGCTCAGTTCCTTGAGGAGCTTCAGCTTGGCGACCTGGCTGGCCGAGAGCTTGCGGCCGGGAATGATCTCGGGCCGGTTGAAGAAAAAGCCCTGGAAATAGGTGAAGCCGAGATTCTTGCAGACCTTGAACACTTCGTGGGTCTCCACTTTTTCGGCCAGAAGCGCAGCCTTGTACTTGGAGACGCCCTCGACGATGTTCCTGACCTGGGTCGGGTTCTTGTGCAGGATATCGACCTTGATGATGTCCACCAGCTCGCACAGGGGCTCGAACCCGGGGTCCCCGACGAAGTCGTCCAGGGCGAGGATGTACCCCCGGTTCTTCAGTTCCCGGCAGGCCTGGATGACTTCGGGCTCCGGCCTGACCGTCTCCAGAATCTCCACTACGCACTGCTCGGGAGGCAGCACGAACGGGGCCGCGCCGACAAGCGCGTTGCGCGGAAAATTGATGAGAGCCCGCGAGCCCTTGCGCAGCCCCGGCGCGGCCAGGCCATACCCGTCGGCAATGATCTGGCTGGTGGCCTGGTCGCCGTCCGTAAACACGGCGGAATGCATGTCGTCCTCGTGGCGGAAAAGCAGCTCATACCCCCACACCTGCATGTCCGCGGTGAAGATGGGCTGCCTGGCGACGCATATTTTGTCGTAGAGTTGTTCCGGGTACGTTTCTTCCATGAGAGGGGTCCAGAAATCTCCTTACAGTTCACCGGAACCATTTTCAACCAGATGCCGCCGCTCCCGCTAAACAGCCGGCTAAACAGCCGCGCTCATGACCTCTTCGGCCCAGGTCTCCGCCTCAATGGAAACCCGGTCCACCAGTTCCATGGGCATGCCCATGGCCGCAGCCTTGACCTCGAGCCGGCCCCAGTTGCCGCGATCGAGTTCGGCAAGCAGTTCGCACCATACGGCATTCGGATTGCGCGGATCGGTCAATGCGGCCTTGATGTCGGGAGCAAGGGAGATTTCCTCGAGCAGCTGATCCATATACTGGTCCAAAATGGCGTCCAGCACCGAAAAAAAACCCAGCAGGAACATGCTGTCGGGACCGAAGGGGGTGGGCCAGTCCGCCGCGAGGAGCTGCAGGAAACGGCCGCGTCTCACGGAGATGCGCACAAGCTCCTGGGCCTTGTCCGTGCTGTTGATGTCGGAAAGGATGATGACCTGCAGCCACTGGCGCAGATTCTGGCGGCCGAGCATGTTCACGGCCCGCTGGATGGATTCGATCCTGCTCCGCAGGCCGAAACTGGCGGAGTTGATATATTGCAGCAGGCGGTACGAGATGGAGAGATCCGTCTGAATGATCTCGACGAGCCTGTCGTGTTCCGTGTCCGGCTCGTTCAGTTCCTTCAGGAGCTTGATTTTCGTCGTCTGGCTGGAAGAGAGCTTGCGGCCGGGAATGATTTCGGGCTTGCTGAAGAAGTATCCCTGAAAATAGGCGAACCCAAGCCGTTTGCAAACCGTGAACATGTCGAGATTTTCGACCTTTTCTGCCAGCAGGCTGGCCTTGTAGCCACGCAAGCCCCTGACGATGTCCATGACCTCGACCGGCGTCTTGTGCAGGATGTCGACCTTGATGATGTCCGCCATCTCGCACAGGGGCTCGAATCCCGGCTGCCCCACGAAGTCGTCCAGGGCCAGGATGTAACCGCGTTTCTTGAGCGCCCTGCAGGCCTCCATGACATCGGTTTCGGGCAGGACCGTCTCCAGGATCTCCACCACGCAACGCTCCGGGGGAAGCACGTAGGGGGCATCGCCCACGAGCACGTTGCGCGGGAAATTGACCAGGGCCTTGGTTCCCTTGCGCATGCCCCGGGAAGCCAGGGTGAACCCGTCGGCGATGACCTGCGTCGTGGCCTGGTCGCCGTCGGCAAAGGAGGCCGCCTGCGTCTCCCCGTGCCTGAAGAGAAGCTCGTAGCCCCAGACCTTCATCTCCTCGCTGAAAATGGGCTGCCGCGCGACAAAAATCTTGTCGTAGAGCTTCTCGGGTTCTTTTTCGGACATAAAAGACCTTACGGCATAAGCGCAGCCCGAGGCAAGCCGACATCCTCGCCCAGACCGAGCATGATGTTCGCGTTGGCCACGGCCTGGCCCGAAGCCCCCCGGCAGAGGTTGTCGATGGCCGAAACCACGATGAGCCGGTCCGTGCGCGGATCCGTGATCAGGCCGATGTCGCAGAAATTGGTTCCGCGCACCCACCGTGTTTCCGGCAGGGTGCCGGCAGGCAGCAGGCGCACCCACCTCTTGCCCGCGTAGAAACGTTCGTAGCACGCGCGGATCTCATCCGCCCCGGCGCCCGGCGCGAGCTTGGCGTAGGCCGTGGTCAGGATGCCCCGGTTGATGGGCAGCAGGTGCGTATTGAAGGAGAGACGGATGTCCCGGCCGGCGGCAAGGCCAAGCTCCTGCTCGATTTCCGGAGTGTGGCGGTGCTTTGTCAGGTTGTAGGCGCGGAACGTGTCCGAGACTTCGCAGAAGAGGGTCCCGACGCCCGCCTTGCGACCGGCGCCGGAAGTGCCGGATTTGGAGTCGATGACCAGGTCTTCGGCTGAAATGAGGCCGGCCTGCAGGGCCGGGTACAGGGCCAGGATGGACGACGTCGGATAGCAGCCGGGGTTGGCCACCAGCGAGGCCTGCGCAATACGGTCGGCATACAGTTCCGGCAACCCGTAAACGGCCTCCGGCAGCAGGCCCGCGCGGGTGTGGGTCACGCCGTACCAGCTCTCGTAGACTTCGCGGTCGCGCAGGCGGAAATCGGCGCTCAGGTCCACGACCCGCGCCCCCTTATCCCGCAACTCGGCGGCCATCTCCATGGCCGTGCCGTGGGGGACGGCCAGGAAGACCAGATCGCAGTTCGCGGCCAGAAACGCGCTGTCGGGAACCGTGATCTCCAGTTCGCCAAGCTCCGTACCCTGCAGGAACGGGTAGATCTTCTGCAGGGGCTGGCCCGCCTCCTTGCGGGAGGTAACCTGGGTCAGACGCAGGTCCGGATGGCCGAGCAGGATGCGGGTCAACTCCATTCCGGTGTAGCCGGTCACACCGACCAATCCGACGCGATATGCCATGCCCGCTCCTCCTATTTCGCCTTCTGCACGTATTTCATGCGCAGTTCGAAGAGCATGTCCCGCAGCAGGCGGGATTCCTGGGCCGTCAGATTGCCCTTGGTCTTGCTCTCGAGCATGCACAGGATGTCGATGGTCTGCTTGGCCGCAAGCACGTTCTCCATGATCTGCCCGCTCTCGGGTTCCGGCACCTCGCCCAGATGGACCAGGGCCGAAGAACTCATGGACAGGACGAATGTGGCGAAATCCAGCTGCGGCAGCTCCGGACAGGAGCAGGACAGTTCCTCGTATTCCTCGGCCATCTTCTTTTCTTCGCTCATGTTCTCTCCTTAGGCCCGCATCTCGGGATAACCCCCGTCCAGGGCCTCTTCATAGGCATGCACGGCCTCTTCCATGTAGGATTTGGCCGCTGAGTATCCGCCCGCGGCCGCAAGCCCGGTCTTCAGGGCATGCAGGCCGGCCAGGACGTCGCTCCAGTCCACATGTCCCATGTGGCCGAGCCGGATCACGCTTTTTTTCATCTCCCCCTGCCCTCCGGCCATGATCACCCCGCAGCGCTCGGCCGCGGCCTTCAACACCAGGGAACCGTCGATGCCGGCGGGCAGCCGGATGGAGGTCAGGCCCCAGGTGAAATGCGTTCTGGCCAGAAGGTCGAGGCCCAGACTCGCCGCGCCGGTCCGCGCCATGGCGGTGAGGGCCCACTGCTTGCGGTATACGCCCTCAAGCGTCGCTTCCCGGAACAGGTCAAGACTCACGGCCAGGCCCTGCAGCAGGTTGACGGGTGAGGTGAAGAGGGTCTGATGCACGAGGCTCTTGTCCCGTTCGGCCAGCAGGTTGAAATAGAAATTGGCCGGGCCGACCGCGCGCACCTTGTCCCAGGCCCGCGCGCTCAGGGCCAGCAGGGCCAGGCCGGGCGGAAGCATGAGTCCCTTCTGCGATCCGGTCAGCAGGCAGTCGATGCCCCAGGCGTCCATGGGGCAGGGCGATATGCCCACGGCCGAGATGCCGTCGACAACAAGCAGAACGTCCCTGTCCCGCGTCACGGCGCCGAGTTCGTGGACCGGGTGCAACACGCCGGTGGAGGTTTCCGAGGCCTGGACCAGCACGCCGCGCACGGCAGGGTCCGCGGCCAGAGCTTCCCGCACGGCCTCAGCCGTCACGGCCTGGCCGTTCTCCAGCACAAGGGAGACCACTTCCAGTTTCTGGGACTGGGCGATCTCCCGCCAGCGCTCCCCGAACTTTCCGCCCTCGATGACCAGCACCTTCTCGCCCGGGGCGAAGAGGTTGGTCACGGCCGCGTGCATCGCGCCGGTTCCCGAGCAGGACAAAGGCAGGACCTGCTGGCTGGTGCCGAAGAGGTACTGCAGTCCGGGCTGGATGCGCTCCATGACGCGCACGAAGTCCTGCTTGCGGTGATGGATCATGTCCCGGGCCAGGACCAGGCGCACTTCCTCGGGCAGCGGAGTCGGCCCGGGAGTCAGCAGTCGAAGTTTGTTCAGCATGTCGTATCCAGGAAAATGATGGTTATTTGTGGGCCTCGCTCCAATCCGCACCGACGCCCCAGTCCACGGCCAGAGGCACGGACAGGGCGTAGACCGAACCCATGACGGAGGCGACGGCCTCCCCCACCTTCCGGGCTTCGGCCTGCGGGGCCTCGAGCAGGAGTTCATCGTGAATCTGCAGGATCAGGCTCGCGCCTAATTCGCCAATAACCGTGCTCTTGTCCACTTCGAGCATGGCCTTCTTGATAATGTCCGCGGCCGAGCCCTGGACCACGGTGTTGATGGCCATGCGCCGAGCCTGCTGGGCCAGGTTGACGTTGCGGGAGTTGATCTCGGGCAGCATGCGCCTGCGCCCGGCCAGAGTGGTCACGTAACCCAGGGATTTGGCGCCCTCCTCGATCTCCTCGTAGAACTCCCTAACCCGCGAAAGCTTGCTGAAATAGACAGAGATGAACTCCTTGGCCTCCTTCAGGCTGATGCCCAGCTCCCTGCCCAGCTTCTGCGGCCCCATGCCGTAGAGCAGGCCGAAGTTGATGGTCTTGGCCTTGCGCCGCTCGTCGGCGCTGACCTCTGTCTTGTCGAAAAGGATTCCGGCCGTGCGGGCGTGGATGTCGTCGCCCGCGGCAAAGGCGTCCAGCAGCGTCGGGTCCCCGGACATGTGCGCCAGCACCCGGAGCTCGATCTGCGAATAGTCCGCGGCCACGAGCAGGGAACCCGGAGCGGCCACGAAGCAGGACCGCATGCGGGGTCCCAGGCTTCCGCGGATGGGAATGTTCTGCAGGTTGGGGTTGCTGCTGGAGAGCCGCCCCGTGGCCGTGGCCAGCTGGTTGAACGTCGTGTGGATGCGCCCTCCGGCGTCGGCCAGCTGCGGCATGGGTTCCAGGTAGGTCGAACGCAGCTTCTCGTACATCCTGTATTCGAGGATGTCCTCGATGATGGGGTGCTGCCCGGCCAGGCCTTCGAGCACGCTGCTGGACGTGGACTGGGCGCCGCCGGGAGTCTTCTGCCTGCTGGACAGGCCCAGTTTCGAAAAAAGAACTTCAGCCAGTTGCTGGCTGGAGCGGATGTTGAATTCCCCCCCGGCCAGCTCGTGGATCCTGCGGGTCAGGCGGTCGAGTTCCGTCTGGACCATGTCCAGGAATTCGCGGAACCTGGTCTGGTCGATGCGGATGCCGCGCTTCTGCATGCGCACCAATACCTCAGTCAGAGGCTGTTCCAGCCCCCGCAGCAGTTGGAGCAGTTCCGAGCCCGCCAGGCGCGAACGCAGCAGGCGGCCCACGGCCAGCACGGTCTGCCCGAGGTTCTCGGGGTGCACGTCGACTTCCTCTCCCAGCCCGTCGCGGATGCGCTCCAGAGAATAGTTCCGCTCCTCGGGGCTCAGGAGGTAGGCGGCCAGCTCGATATCGAAGATTTCGGAGCAGCCCGAGAGGTCCAGCCGATCCTGCTCCAGCACGCTCTTGTAGGAAGTCATGTGCACCGTGGCCCCGGCCAGGGCCCGGCTGAGTTCCGCGTCCCGCCCCATGAAGAGCAGTTCGCTGTCGTCCATGCCCAGAATCCAGCGCCCGGACTCGCCGTGCAGCCCCACTTCCCGCCCGGCCATGGATTTGAGATCGGAAACGATGCGGGGCTCGACACGGACCGGCCCGGCCGGCTCATCCTGCCCTGGCACCGCGTCGGAAGGCTTCTCCCCTTCCCGCTCCGTTCCGCCGGATACCCGCGGAGCCGCCGGGGCCAGCGCCTTGAACTCGGCGAGCAGGGAACGGAACTCGTATTCCTTGAAATACTCCAGGGCCGACCCGTCGATGGGCCCCAGGGCCAGGTCGTCCAGACCGAACTCCGTGCACATGTCCGTGCGCAGCGTCGTCAGCCTGCGGTAGACAAAGGCCTGTTCCATGTGCGGCCCGAGCAGGGTCTGCTCCTTGGCCGTCAGGCGGTCGAAATTTGCCTTGAGCAGGTCCAGGCTCGGAAAGCGGCGCAGAAACCCCATGGCCGTCTTGGGACCAACCTTCGGGATGCCGGGGATGTTGTCCGCCGAATCGCCGATCATGGCCTGATAGTCGGCCCACTGCTCCGGCCGCAGGCCCGTCTCCTCCACGAACGTATCGAGGGTGACGATCTTTTCCTTGCCCTGGGCCGGGTCCCACATGACCACGTTCTCGTCCAGGCACTGCCGCAGATCCTTGTCCGCGCCAACAATGACCACGCTGCGGCGGCCTTTGTAGCGCGCGGCCAGGGAGGCGATGCAGTCGTCGGCCTCGCCGCCCTCGGCTACCAGCACCGGAATGCCCAGGAGGCGCAGGCCGGCCTTGAGGGGATCGAGCTGGACGGACAGCCCTTCGGGCATGCGCGGGCGGTTGGCCTTGTAGTCCGGGTAGAGTTCGTTGCGGAAGGTCGGCCCGCGGCCGTCGGTGATGAAAACCAGATGGGATGGCTTTTCCTCGCGCAGGAGGCGCAAGACCAGCTTGAAGATGATGTACATGGCGCTGGTCGGAAACCCGTCGGAGCGCTTGAAATCAGGGTAGGCGTAAAAGCCGCGGTAGATGAAGGCGTGGCCGTCGATCAAAAAAAGGGGCTCGGTCCTGAGCCCGAGCCTTGTCTGCAAACTCATGCACCCTCCGGTTGTGTGGGAGCTGATGTCGGTCTACGCGCCGCAGTTTGGTGCGTTTTCCGGCTCCTTTTTCTTCTTCTTGGCTTCCGTACTCCCGTGCAGGCGCTCCCATATGAACTGGCTGGCGTGATGGCAGCCGAGCTTCTCCATGGGGATCTCGGCCCGGGCCATGGACTTGTGCCCGCCGGCCGAACCCACGTCGCCGAAGAGCCGCTTGGCGAACTTGCCCATGTCGCGACGCAGGCCGTCGCCGCGAAAGACCACGACGAGCTTGTCCTCGCTGATGCCGCTGACCATGGTCGTGGACAGACCGTGCACACGCAGGAAGAAATCGGCCAGGATGACCAGGATGTCGGCTGAATCGACCTTGCCCATGAATATGGTGATGGTCTTGCCCATGACCCGCATCTTGCGGAAGGCCTGGGTGAAGTACTTGAGCCACTCCAGGCGGAACTCGGAACGGATGATCTTGTGCAGGAGCGGCTTGCTGTAGAACTTCGACAGGTAGCGGAAGGCCTTCATGTCGTTGTCGTGGAATTCGCGTTCGAAGCTCTGGGTGTCGGTCTTGATGCCGTAGAGCAGGGCCGTGGCCAGCAGTTTTCCCGGCCGCAGGCCCAGGTTGTAGAGATATTCGGTCATGATGGTCGAGTTGGATCCGTACTCGGACACGATCTCGACATAGTCGGCCTTGACCGGCGTTCCGGCTACCTTGGGGTGGTGGTCGATGACCACGGAAAAATTGATGTTCGCGAAATCGGGATGGTGGTGGGGCTGGGAATCCACCAGGGCGAAACGGTCGTACTGGGCGGCCAGGGGCGGTGTCAGCTTCTTGGTCGCGATGCGCAACAGCCTGATCATGGCCAGGTTGTCGGGACGGGTGATCTCGTTGACGTGGGCGATGGCGACCTGTTCCACACGGCCGGCCAGGATGCGCTTCAAGGCCATGGCCGAGGCCAGGGCGTCAGGGTCGGCATTGATGAGGATCAGCCAACGCTCGTTCTTGTTCAGCAATTCCTGAAGCTTGGCCAGCTTCGGATCCAGCTTTCGAAAATATGCCATGACCTTCTCACTTGAGTTTTTGGGCCAGACCGGCAACCACCAGATACACGCTTGCACTGGCCCTGGCAATTTCACGGTTGAGCTGTCCCAGATCCCGCGCGAAAGCACGCACGGTTCCGTCATAGGCCAGAGGCCCGAGCCCCATTTCCGTGGAGACGAGGACCAGCCTCCCCCCCCTCCAGACGGCGAGCTCCGCCAGGAATTCCTCCTGCATGTCCCGCCTGGCCGCAGGGCCGAGAGCGGCCAGGGAGAACATCCAGAAATCGAGGCTGTCCACCAGGACGCCGCCTCCCCGGGGGGACAGTTCGCGAAGAGCGCCGGTCAGATCCGTGTCCACCTCGCGCACCGCTATGACGGAGTCGCGATCGCGGCGATGGGCCCGGATTTGCTCCCGGAAGGCCATGTCCCGGGACTTGCCCGTGGCCACCAGGGTCCAGGGGCCCGGTCCACTTGTGAGCAATTCCAGGCCGAAGTCGGACTTGCCGGACTTGTTGCCGCCCAGCACCAGTTCAATCATGATCCATACCCCATTCCGAAAGCCAGGCGCGAAGCAGGTCCAGGGAACGCCGGAGTTCCTCCAAACGGAAGACCTCCGCCACCAGCACGCTGTCTCCGCGCACTTCGCGCAAAATTCCGCGCAGCTGACCGGGGTCGGGCAGGTGCTCAAGCCCGGCATGACCGCGGTCGGACTCTCCCCCGTAAATGTGCAGCATGCGTACCCGGTCAAGAAAACCGGGAATTTGCAAAATCCGTTCCTGGCCATAGCTGACCAGATGCCCCACATCCAGGCACACGCCCAGATCCAGGGTCTCGATTTCCGTCCAGATGTCTGAAAGGTCGCTCTCCCGGGTGTTTTCGAGTCTGAGAAGCGGCGCCAGATCCGGCCGCATCCGCACCAGGCGCGTCAGTTCCCCCCGCGGAGGCGGATGGAGCACATACCCGCAGGGGTGGAGAAAGGCAATTTTTTGCTCGATGGCCGCAATCGCCCCGCAGACCGCATGAATTCCGGATTCCCAGGGCAAATCCAGGGGCAGATGGGCATGATATGCCAGACCCAGGGCGGGGAGGTCCGGCGGCAGGTCGCGATCGTCGTAATCCTGACAGCCCCGCGTTTCCAAGAGCATGAGCCCGACCTCCCGCACAAGAGGCGACAAGGCCCGGCAATTGGGCCCGACCCTGTCGGGGATGACGCAGGAGGGCGCCGCCAGACGGAAATGCATGTCTTTCAGAACAGGCTCAACTGGCGTTCGTTGCGCCGCACATGGCGGCGGATGGCGCTCTTGCGCAGCATGTCCTGGGGCAGGCGGCGCACCAGCGAGGACAAACCGAGTTTGAAGGCCTTGCCGAACATGCGGCGGCTTGCGCAGTGGCTCAGGAACAGCATGGATTTGGCCCTGGTCAGCCCGACGTAGAAGAGACGGCGCTCCTCATCAAGGTCCACCCCGTCCTCGACGGTCTTGCCCAGAAGCATGTCCATGCCCGCGAACGGCAGGATGCCCTCCTCCAGGCCCGGCAGGAACACGGCTTCGAACTCCAGGCCCTTGGAGCCGTGCATGGTCATGACCTGCACCTTCTGAGCCTTGGCCCGGATGGCGCAGAGTTCCGTCTCCAGGCGCACCATATTCAGAAGGCCCCGCCAACCGCCAAAGCTCTGATGGGCCTTGACCAGGTCCAGGAAAGGCCGGCTCTTCCAAAACAGGGCGTCGAAGGGAGGCGTCTCGGAGAAATGTACGGCCATGGCCAGAGGCCCCTTCTCCACGATCCCCTCGGGGCAGACGGGAAGTTCCTGCTCCACGGCATCGGGCATGCCGAGCACGTTGCCGGCGATACCAAGGACCACCTCCACCCGGGGGTCCGTGAAAAAGGGCTCCTGTTCGGGCACGGACACGGGGATACCCGCGTTTTCCAGGGCCTTCACGATGGGCGGGATAAGGACCTTGAGGCGTACGAGGACCGCTATGTCGCCCGGAGAGAGGCTGCCGCCGCCCTGGGCGTCCGCCTGCCAGTGCCCCGTGCCGCCAAGGAGTTCACGCACGCGGGACGCGATCCAGTTCGCCTCCTGATCGGCGCTCTGGGCCTCGAAGAGGGTCATGGATGCGGCGATGCTTTTCCTGGCCACGAGAGTTTCGCGCTCGCTGAACAGGTGTGCGGACAGATCGAGAATCTGCTGGGACGACCGGTAGTTGTGCACGAGTCTGACGCGCCGGGTTTCCGGCCAGACGCCACGCAGCTTGCCTTCGATGTCCCGCACGGCCCCACGGAAGCCGTAAATGGCCTGATTGGGGTCGCCGATGGCGAAAAAGCCGCGCCCCCTCTCCCCGCTGAGGCCCGTGACCAGGGCGAGCTGCAGGGGAGAGAGGTCCTGCACCTCGTCCACCAGGACGTGATCGAAGGCCGGGGCGTAGTGACCGAGTTCCAGGTGCTCGAGCCAGAATTCCAGAAGGTCGGTGTAGTCCACCAGATTGAAGCGCGCCTTGTGGTCCAGGTACCTCCGGGTGTGCTCGCCCGGAATGCGGACCCCGTTTTCGCGCGCCAGGGACTGGTCGTTCCAGGCCGTTTTCAGGGCCTTGCCCTGCAGATCCGGGTTGGCGGCCGCAAAAAGGCGGCGGCTGCTTTCCTCGGAGAGCAGGATGGGCGGTTCGCCCATGACCGAGGCCCAGTATTCCAGCCCCAGGGCGTGCAGGGTGTCGGCCTTGGGCAGCACGGCCCCTGCCGGACAGGCCCGCTGCAGGCGGTCCTTCAGTTCCCGCGCCGCCTTGCGGGTGAAGGTCAGGATAAGGATGCGGGCAGGGTCCGCACCCTGGTCGAGCAGATGCCGCACGCGGCCCATGAGTGTCTGGGTCTTGCCCGTGCCGGGCCCCGCCAGGACCAGGACCGGGCCCGGACCCGCCAGTATGGCCGAAAGCTGCATCTCGTTGGGCGCCAGCAGTGGTTCCTCGCGCTTCCCGGCAGCCTTGACCTGAGGTTTGCGCCAGCGTTGGCCCGGCTCCTCGGCTTCGGCCGCCGGAGCGGCCATGGACAGCATGCGGCCGTGCTTGAACTCCAGGAGCTCCTGGGGCGAAAACATGGAAATACGGCCGAACTCGCCGTCATAGCCGGAATGCCTGTGCACCAGTCCCTGGCGCATCCTGCGCAGGGCTTCGGCCAGCACCCTGGAGGAGCGCTGCAGATCTTCGACCGGCACGGAACGCAGGATGTTGAACTCCGAGCCGAAGTCCCGCACGAGCTGGCTGAACATGCGCTGCACCTTCTTTGTTCCCGGTCCAGCGCCGAGAATCTCGGAAAGGATTTCCGGCAACGGCACCAGCGAAAAAAACGAAGGCTGACACTCCGGCCTCACCGGTGCCGCACGGTCGGCCAGGGCAAACACCCGGTTCAGGACCCCGATGGTCAAGGGCTTGCCGCACACGGGGCAGATTCCCTTGTGCCGCGCCGTCTCCTCGGGTTCCAGCATGACCCCGCATTTGCGGTGGCCGTCGAGATGGTATTTCCCTTCCTCCGGGTAGAACTCCAGGGTACCTTCAAAGCGCGTCGCCCCCTCCTCGCGGCGCAAGGAGCGGCGCATGCCTGCATAGGACATCTCCCCGGAGAAGACATTGCCTTCGCGCCCGAGTTTCTCGCCGGAGTGCGCGTCGGAGTTGGAAACCAGGGTGAAGCGATCCAGAGCGCTCCACAGCCAGTTCATCTCCGGGTCCGAGGACAGGCCTGTCTCCAGGGCGAAAATCTCTCCGGTCAGGTCGCCGAAACAGTCCTCGATGCGGTCGAACCCCGATTTTGAGCCGAACAGGGAAAACCAGGGAGTCCAGATATGCGCAGGGATGACGAAAGCCGAAGGGTCCGTCTCCAGCACCATCTCCAGCAGGTCGCGGGCATCAAGGCCGAGGATGGGGCGTCCGTCCGAGGCCAGGTTTCCGACCTGGGCCAGGCGCGTGTTGAATTTCAGGGCCGCTTCCAGACCGGGCATGAAGACGAGGTTGTGAATTTTACGGACCTTGCCGCCCTTCTTGTAGATGGAGCTGATCTCCGTGCAGAGCACGAACCTGATCCCCTGGACATTGAGATTTCCGGAGTACCAGGGGAGTTCCTCTTCAAGCCCCCTGTCTTCCTTCAGGCGGAAGAGGCCGTCTTCCCCCGCCACGAGCTGCGTGGAGATCATCTCCATCCAGCCGGGATGGGTGAAATCGCCGGTGGCCAGAACGTCGATACCCTTGACGGCGGCCCAGGCCACCAGGTTCCGCGGGGTCAGGTTCCTGCTCGTGGCCCTTGAGAACCGGGAGTGAATGTGAAGGTCGGCGATGTAGGTGTTCACGGTGCATCCTGATCCGCTCGTGCGCGGAAAAATGATTCATCCTGGACCAGGACGGCCCTGGCCCCTCCTGATGGGTTGTCGCGAAGCTCGATGAACGTTCCGTTCTGAGCCGCGAGCCTGCGCGCAATGGCCAGCCCCAGACCCGATCCCACCGGTTTGGTGGTGACGAAGGGGTCGAAGCACCTGTCGGCGACATCCGTCGCCAGGCCCGGGCCGTTGTCGGAGATGAAAAGCGCCCTTTTCCCGTTCTCGCGGGTCTCGATAATGACGATCCAGGGATCGTCCCTTCCCTCCAGGGCCTGGAAGGCGTTGACCAGCAGGTTGATGAGCACCTGGTGGAACTGGTTGCGGTCGAAATTGAAGGGTTCGTCCCTGATGTCGACGCGTATCCTGACGTGAGGGTGCTGCAGCCGCAAAGGCAAGAGCACATGCTCGATCTCCGCGGCCAGGTCCAGGGGCTCGGGATTTGGAGCCTGGGGCCGGGCGAAGATCAGAAAGTCCTTGAGCAGAAAATCGAGACGGTCGATGTCCCGCAGGATGACTTTGGAGAGCCGTTCGGAAAAATCCTTTTCCAGGTCTTCGGAGAGCAGCAACTGCAGGCTCGTCTTGATCCCGGCCAGGGGATTCTTCATTTCATGGGCCAGGCCGGCGGCCAGTTCACCCACGCTGGCCATCTTTTCCATCTCCTTGATCTGCCGCTCCATCCTCTGCACTTCGGTGATATCGGAAAAAATGATCATCCAGCCCTCGTTCTCGGGCAATTCGGTCATTTTGAACCCGAAAACGAGATCGCGGCGCTTGCTCACGACCATGTTGCGAAGCGAGAGGAACCGTTGGCGATCCTTCCAGAAAGGAAGAAATTCCGGGAAGAACGAATCGAAGGACGCGCCGATGACCCAGCTGCGGTCGTACCCTTCGAGCCAGTCCAGGGCCCGCTGGTTGATGCTCGTGATCCTCTTCTGACCGTCGACGACAAGCAGGCCGGCGTCGATCCAGTCAAAGACGCGGTATTTGAGCTCCTCGGCCTTGCGCAGGGCGCTTTCCTGCTCGATGAGTCGGTGCAGGAGCCGGCTCTCGGCCGTGCGGCTCAACCTGACCAGGGAGCTGACGAGAATGAGCGCGAGGGTGAGCAGGCTGTAGTTGTAGGCGAGATCCGAGCCGCGGACATGAATCTGTCCCCAATATTGCGGATAATAGAACTGCACGCAGGAAATCAGGAAAAGAAGCACCCAGACGGCGAATGAGGAAACGACGATGGTCTGGAATCCGACGATGCGACCGTAAAAAAACAGGCAGAGCAGGAAGAGGAAGACGAAGGCGCTGAAGGAGCCACCCGTCAGCAGCACCCACCATGTCGTCAGGGTCAGGTCCGCGATCAGCTGGAATCTGAAAAGGGCCATGGACCTGATGAACCGCTTCGCGGCCACCAGGTAGACGATGCTCAGAAAGAAGCCTGACACGAAAAAGAGGATGTACTGCGTCTCGCGGTAGAACTCGAGCCGCATGCCCCGGTCCGAGAGGTTCAGGGCTTCGGAGAAGGCGAGCATCAGGAGAAACACCATGATCCCCAGGCGAATCACGGAGAATTTTATGAAAAAGCTTTTGAATTCTGCGGAAGGGGTCAGTTCCGGGTTATTGTCCACAATCCCTTTGGTCCCCCTGCAATTTTTCCACAGTATGTTTGAGGGCGGGAAGGATGGCGAGCAGATTTTCCCGCACGGCCTTGGGACTCCCGGGAAGATTGACCACCAGGGAGAGGCCCATGGTGCCAGCCACCGCTCGTGATATGACGGCATGCGGGGTCTTGGCCAGGGAGGCCTGGGTCATGGCCCGTTCGAAGCCGGGCAGGCGCTTGTCCAGCAGGGGAAGAGTGACTTCGGGTGTGATGTCACGGGGACCCACGCCTGTGCCGCCGGTGGTGAAAACCAGATCGAAACCCTGGTGCAGGCAGCAGTCCACCAGTGCGGCCTTGAGAACGAGAGGCTCGTCCGGGATGATCATCCCCCTGGCAAGGCCCAGTTCCATGGCCTCGCCGACGGTGTCGCGAATCGCCGGACCGCTGGCGTCCACACGCTCGCCCCGCGAGCCCTTGTCGCTCAGGGTGATCCAGGCCAGGGAAAAACCCCTGCGGGAAACGGAACATTGGCGATCGCCCGCGGCCGCCTCCCCTGTCTGCTGGCCGACCCACGCCGGAAGGCAGAGCCCGTCTTCCCGGCAAAGGCGGATTCTGCTCTCGAGCTGAACCCTGCAATTCCCGTCGGCGATCACATCGCCGACCCGCAATTCCGCCGCGTCGATCCAGCCGTGCGCCAAAACATGACCGGAGCCCACGCCGATGACCACAGTCCCGGCGGACTGTGCGTTCTTCCAGGTTATGCGCATCCCATCCCCTTTGTTTTCGTATCCGGACCCATGCTGCGTACCAAAGGGCGTCCAGGTTGTCATTACCGCAGAGCCGCACCCCTTGTCCGTGGCCCTGCTCTTGGATACAGTTTTTTCTTAAATCAACCGCAAGGAAGGCACATGAAAGGAATCATTCTGGCCGGAGGATCCGGCACCCGCCTTTATCCCCTGACTCTGGGCACCAGCAAGCAGCTTCTCCCGGTCTATGACAAGCCCATGATCTACTACCCCCTCTCCATCCTGCTCCTTGCTGGGATCAGGGATATTCTGATCATCTCGACCCCAAATGACCTGCCGCGCTTCAAGGACCTGCTCGGGGACGGCAGCCAGCTCGGCGTACGCTTCACCTATATAGTACAACCCTCACCGGACGGTCTGGCCCAGGCCTTCATCCTGGGCGAGGAATTCATCGGCACGGACAGCGTCTGCCTCGTCCTCGGGGACAACATCATCCACGGCGAAGGACTCTCCGAGGTGCTCGACAGCTGCGTGACCCTCAGCACGGGCGGCATCGTTTTCGGCTATCCGGTCAAGGACCCCCAGCGCTACGGCGTGGTGGAATTCGACGATTCGGGGCGTGTGGTCAGCATCGAGGAGAAGCCGGAAAAACCCAAATCAAAATATGCGGTTCCGGGCATCTATTTCTATGACAACGACGTCGTCGACATCGCCAGAAACCTGCGCCCCTCACCGCGGGGAGAACTCGAAATCACGGACGTAAACCGCGAATACCTGCGTCGCGGATCACTGCACGTGGAGTTGCTGGGCCGCGGCTACGCCTGGCTTGATGCCGGGACCCACGAATCTCTCCAGCAAGCGGGCAGCTTCGTACAGGCCATTCAGGAGCGACAGGGTTTCAAGATAGCCTGCATCGAGGAGATCGCCTTCCGGAAAGGATTCATCAGTTCCGAACATTTGAAAACGCTGGCAATGAAATATGCCAAGAACGACTACGGGAAATACCTCCTCGAAATCTCCGATGAATAAATTAAATATAATTATTTCAAAGTTTAACATGTTATGTGAACACATGTGGAAAAGAATGTTCCAAACTTTTTCCTTTGTTCGTTTCCTGATCCAACACAAGATTCAAACGCGACCAAAGGTCCGGTTAAAACCAGTCACTATTCTAAAAAAATATTTTTATTTCGATATGTTGAATCAATTAGGCACATAATAGCCACCTTAATAATCCCAACAACCTCTTCTCAAACTTCTTTTATAAAAAAAGAGGAATTCCGGCGTGTGCTCCTTTTCTCAACATTGAAGTCTTCAGCCTTCTCCAGTACAGAAAACAACCGATCAAGAAGAACCAATTATTTCAATATGTCTCATACAAATTCAAGGAAAGTGAGGTATACATGGACGTTATGAAAATGCCGGCGAACCTGCCCGAGGTCACCCTCAATTCCAACTCCGAGTTGGTGCTCAGGAAGCGCTACCAGCGCAAAGGACTCGATGGGACCCCCATCGAAAGTCCCAAGGAGATGTTCTGGAGAGTGGCCGCCAGCATTGCGTCCATGGAAGGCAATTACCCCGGTTCCACATGGAAGGTGAAAGACCTGGCCCGCACCTTCTACACGCTGATGACCGAATACGACTTCCTGCCCAACTCCCCCACGCTCATGAACGCCGGCACCGACCTGGGCCAGTTGGCCGCCTGCTTCGTTCTGCCTGTGGGCGACTCCATGGACGAGATCTTCGACGCGGTGAAGCACGCCGCCCTGATCCACAAGTCGGGCGGCGGAACCGGGTTCTCCTTCAGTCGCCTGCGGCCCAAGGATAGCCGGGTGGGATCCACCGGCGGCGTGGCCTCCGGTCCCATTTCGTTCCTGAAAATCTTCAACACCGCCACGGAGCAGGTCAAACAGGGCGGCACCAGGCGCGGGGCCAACATGGGCATCCTGCGCGTCGACCACCCCGACATCCTGGAGTTCATCCGGGCCAAGGAGCGCGAGGGCGATCTCAACAACTTCAATCTGTCCGTGGCCCTGACCGAAAAATTCATGCAGGCCGTGGAGAAGGACGAGGAATACTCGCTGATCGCTCCGCAGAACAAAGAGGTGATCGAGCGCCTGAAAGCCCGCGAAGTCTTCGAGCTTCTGGTGCGCAAGGCCTGGGAAAGCGGGGATCCCGGCATAATTTTCATCGACCGCATCAACCGTGACAACCCAAACCCCGACCAGGGCGAGATCGAGAGCACGAATCCGTGCGGCGAACAGCCGCTGCTGCCCTACGAGGCCTGCAATCTGGGTTCCATCAACCTGTCCCGCTTCGTCGTCGAGAAAGACGGCAGCCCCGATGTGGACTGGGACAGGTTGCGCGAGGTCATCCATCTGAGCGTGCGCTTTCTGGACAACGTCATCGACGCCTCGGAGTACCCCTTGGAGAGGATCACCGAGACCGTGCGGCGCAACCGCAAGATCGGCCTCGGCGTCATGGGCTGGGCGGACCTGCTGTACCAGTTGCGCCTGCCCTACAGCAGCCGTCGCGCCATAGTGCTGGCAGAGAAGCTCATGGAATTCCTGCAACGGGAGTCCAAATCTGCGTCCGCGGAGCTGGCCAAGGAGCGCGGGCCCTTCCCGTCCTACGAAACGTCCGTGTACCATGACCAGAACCTGGGGCCCTACCGCAACGCCACGACCACGACCATCGCACCTACCGGCACCCTGTCGATCATCGCCGGCTGTTCTTCGGGCGTTGAACCCCTCTTTGCCCTGTCCTTCGTGCGCCAGGTCATGGACGGGGAGAAGCTGACCGAGGCGAACGGCTTTTTCGTGCAGGCCCTGCATGATGCGGGCTGCTATTCCGAAAAGGTCATGTCCGAAGTCGTGGAGAAGGGCACGGTGCGCAGCATGGAGTTTCTGCCCGACGACCTGCGCAGCGTCTTCGTCACCGCCATGGACATCGACCCCGTGTGGCACCTGAAGATGCAGGCCGCCTTCCAGAAACATACGGACAATGCCGTATCCAAGACCGTCAACCTGCCCAATTCCGCCACCCAGGAAGATATCTACAAGATTTACTGGATGGCCTACGAGGAAGGTTGCAAGGGCGTCACCGTCTATCGCGACGGCTGCAAGAGCGTGCAGGTCCTGTGCACCGGCGATGGCAGCAAGGAAGGGAAGAAGGACGAAGAGACCCGGCCCATGGACCGCCCGGATATCGTGTACGGGTTCACCCAGAAGGTGCGCACGGGCCTGGGGGATCTGTATCTGACCGTGAACGAGATCGATGGGAAGCCGTTCGAGGTGTTCACCACCATCGGCCGCTCGGGCCGCTCCATCACGGCCAAGGCCGAGGCCATCGGCCGTCTCGTGTCCCTGGCCCTGCGCTCGGGCGTGCATGTCAGGGAAATCGTCAAGCAGCTCAAGGGAATCGGCGGCGAGCATCCCGTTTTCCAGAAGAAAGGCATGCTCCTCTCCATCCCGGACGCCGTGTCCTGGGTGCTTGAAAACAGGTACATGCAGGGGAGCGCGCCCCGCAGCTTCGACAAGTCGCTGTCCAAGACGGAATGCCCTGAATGCTCCACGGAGCTTGTTTTCCAGGAAGGATGCTTCGTCTGCCCCTCCTGCGGCTTTACCAAATGCGGCTGACGGGGACGGGGCATGCACCTGCCTAACGGGATCGAGTCGGACCTCGGACAGTTCCTGCGCCAGATGATGGCCATCCTGGCCAGCAGGTCCGAGAGTCCGGCCGAAAAGCTGCATCACGGCGGCGTGCTCATTCAGGAGAGGCTTGGGAGCTCCCAGGCGTCAGTCATGCTTTTTGACGAAGACAGAAAGGAGCTCAAGGTCGTGGCCGCGAGCAGGCCTGAGATCGTCGGGCTGACGCAGCCCCTGTCTCCCTGCAGCGTTTCAGGCTATGTCTGCACGTACCGTGAGCCTCTGCTCATTACGGACATCACCGCCGACGGGCGGTTCTGCTGCCGCAACGCGGCATACAGGACCGCCTCGCTCATGTCCGTGCCACTGCTCTCGGAACAGGGACAGGTCATCGGGGTCATCAATGTTTCGGACAAGGAGGGCGGCGGGGCGTTCACGGAAACGGAGCTCAGCGTCCTGCTGGAGTATGCAGGTTGGATCACGCCGCTTATCGACACCCTGTCCGTGCAGGAGAGGCTGGAAAAGGAGAAGGAGCGCTACCGGGAACTGGCCCAGGAGCTCGAGATCAAGCAGAAGGAGCTGATCATGGCGTCCACTGAGCGGGCCGAGCTGGTCCAGATGGTGGTGCATGATTTCAAGAGTCCTCTCTCGGCCGTCATATCCAACATGGATCTTCTGAACTATCTCGGACCGAGCGAATCCCAGAAGCCCATCATCGAAACGGCCTTCAAGGGGGCTTCGAAGCTTCTGGAGATGATCGACGAGTTTCTGCATGTGGCCCGTGTGGACGAACTGCACGAGCGTGGTTTCAGTCCGACGGCGGTTCCTTTCCTGCCTCTGGTCCACCGGCAGCTCGATCAGCTGATGCCCCTGGCCAGGGACAAGGGTATCAGCATCGAGAATGGGTGCGAGTTCGATGTCCATGTCCTGGGCGACCCCATGCTTCTGGGGCACCTGGTGCAGAACCTGATATCAAACGCCATCAAGTACACGCCGGCAAACGGCCGCATCCGCCTTGGGATGGACAGCTGGGAGTCGCGCCGGACCGAGGATCCAAGCCGTACGGTGCTCAAATTCTGGGTGGAGGACAACGGTGAGGGCATCGAAGAGCACTACAAGGAATCCATTTTCGACAAGTTCGTGCGCACGAAGAACTCCGTGGAAAGCGGCATCAAGGGGACGGGTATCGGCCTTTTCGTCTGCCGCAAGATCGTGACCATGTTCCAGGGCAGGATATGGGTCGAGGACGCCCTGCCGCACGGCAGCCGGTTCTGCGTCATTCTTTTTATTCCGGAAGGAAACGTCCATGGATAAGAATATCACCGTGCTGGTGGTGGAAGACATCCTCTCGGCCCGGGAGACGGTCATTCATCTCCTGCGGGCCCTGGGGTTCAGCAGGTTCGTGGAAGCCGAGAACGGCGCGGAGGCCCTGGAGAAGATCGAGACGTTTTCACCGGGTCTCATCATCTCGGATTGGAACATGCCCAAGATGAACGGCCTGGCGCTCCTGCGGGCCGTGCGCGGCATTGAGGGAGGGCGGCGCATCCCCTTCGTCTTCCTGACGTCGAAGTACGAGATGGAGGACATTGCGCTGGCGTCCGAAGGCGGCGCTTCGGCCTACATGGTCAAGCCCGTGACCATCAAGGCCTTGTCCGAAGCGCTCGATACGGTGTTCGGAAGCAACTTCGAACAGGATTTCGAGATTCTCAAAAACGAGATCTGTTCCCTGCGTGCTTCCGGGCAGAACGACAAGGCCAGGGAGAAGCTGCGCCGGTTCGAAAGCCTGCACCCGGATCATGCGCCCCGCATACGTCTGGAGCTGGTGCATCTCCTGATGGATCTTTCCGAGCTCGAAAAGGCCGAGGAGGAATTGTGCGCAATTCTTTCCGCCAACACGCTTTTCACCAAGGCATGGGAGACGCTGGCCACCCTGCAGGCCAGACAGGGGAAATTGGAGCAGGCTCTCGGGGCGGCGGACAGGGTCATATCCATCAGCCCCAACAACGCCAGCAACCACGTCCTCCGCGGAACGATCAATCTGCACCGCGAAGACCTGCACGAGGCCCGCAAGAGTTTCATGACGGCCCTGAACATCGACCGCAAGAACGACCAGATCAAGCAGGACATCTGGAACGCCTACGTCAACCTGGACATGGTCGACGAGGTCCAGCGCGATTTCGGGGCGTATATTTTTTCCTCGCTCACCTGCGACACCCTGAACAACATGGCCGTCGCCTACAGGCGCAAGGGTGAGCTGAACAGGGCTGTGGAGATCTACCGCACGGCACTGTCCAAGGAGCCGGACAACGCGAAAATACTGTTCAACGCCGCCGTGGCCTACGTGAACCGCAAACAGCACATGAAAGCCAAAGAGCTTCTGGCCCGCGCCCTGGGCAATGATCCCGGCTTCGAACGGGCCAAGGCCCTGCTGGACCAGATCAACAAGGCGCATGTCCACGAGTCCGATTGACCCGGACGTCCCGGAGAGGGTTTATGATCACCATTTCCAAGCTTACATACTCCTTTGGCAGGCAACTGGCCCTGAAGGATGTCAATTTTTGCATGAAGCAGGGTGAATTCGTTTTCCTGTGCGGTCCTTCGGGAGCGGGCAAGACGACCTTCATGCGCATTCTGCACGGCGCCCTGCCCGTGCAGCGGGGCAAGGTCGATGTGGCCGGTTACGACCTGAACACCCTGCCCGAGGGCCGCAAACACCTGCTGCGCCGGGACGTGAGCGTGGTCTTTCAGGACTTCAAGATCCTGACCAACCAGACGGTCTTCGCCAATGTGGCCCTGCCCCTCAAGGTCCGCGGCATCGCCAGGCACATCATCGAAAAGCGGGTCAGGGCCGTGCTCAGGAGTCTTCATCTGGACCAGAAGGCGCTGTCGCTGTGCGAAGAACTCTCGGGCGGAGAACAGCAGCGCGTGGCAGTGGCCCGGGCCGTTGTCGTCAAGCCCAAGCTGCTTCTGGCCGACGAGCCCACGGGCAACCTGGACCATGAGCTGTCCATGCGCATGATGGATATTTTCCAGCAATTCCACAAATTCGGGACATCGATCATGATAGCCACCCATAACCGTGAGATCATGGAGCGCATGGCCGGGGCGCGGGTCGTGACCCTGCACGACGGTACCATGCACGAGGGCTGCGTGGAGCCGGGAGGCGATCTATGAACGTCTTTTTCCAGCTGCTTGGCCAGGGCATCCGTGACCTGTTCCGGGCGCCGTGGTCCCTGTGCATGACCATTGCCGCCATCACTCTGGTTTCCTTTCTGGGCGGGGCATTTCTCATGCTGGTGCACAACCTCGACCTGCAGATCGGGGCCAGACAGGGGAACGTCCAGTTTCAGGTTTTCTGGGATGCTCAGGTCAAGCCCGAAGAGGTGCGCGACGTGTGGGCCGGACTGTCGGCCATGGAAGGAGTGGTCAACGTGCGCACCTTCACCCCGGACCAGGCCCTGGGAGTGCTGGCCGAATCCTTTCAGAAGAGCGTTGATTTGGAGTGGATGAAAGGGCGCAGCCCTCTTCCGCCCACGGCCCTTGTGGAATGTGAACTTCCTGCGGAGGACGGCAAGAAGTGGGCTGCGGCCATGGTGGAGCGCCTCCAGTCCCTGCCCAGGGTGGAGAAAGTGACTTTCAACCCCCTGCAGGTTGACCTGTTGACCTCCTGGGTCGGGCTGACCAGGATGGCTTTCTGGCCGGTGACGGGCTTTTTGCTGGTGGTGGTCGCCCTTGTGGTCGGCAACACCATCAAGCTCGCCCTGCTGGCCCGCCGGGAGGAACTCGAGATTCTGCGCTTCGTGGGCGCCAGCCGGGCATACATCCAGTTCCCACTGCTCGTGGGGGGGGCTTTTCAGGGAATTCTCGGGGCCGGACTGGCCCTGGGGCTCCTGAAGCTTCTGCATAACGGCATCGAGGAGATGTTCAACGTCCCGCCGCTGTGGATGAACATCTCGTTTATTCCGCCCATGTACAGCCTTGCCATCGTCGCAATACTGGCGGCAGTGGGAGTCCTGAGCTCCCTCGTCGCCCTTCGCAATTGAAAAAAATATCGAGGAAAATCATGAATCGTAGCCATAAGATGACCAAAGGACTGGAAAAGGCCCCCCACCGTTCCCTGCTCTTCGCCCTCGGCATGACCCGCGAGGAGATGAAGCGACCGCTTATCGGCGTGGTCAATTCGGCCAACGAGATCGTGCCCGGGCACATGCACCTGGACATCATCGCCCAGGCCGTGAAGGACGGCATCCGCATGGCCGGGGGTACGCCCATGGAGTTCCCGACCATCGGCGTGTGCGACGGTCTGGCCATGAACCACGAAGGCATGAAGATGAGCCTGCCCAGCCGCGAACTCATCGCCGACTCCATCGAGATTTCCGCCACGGCCGTGCCTTTCGACGGGCTCGTGTTCATCCCCAACTGCGACAAGGTCGTGCCGGGCATGCTCATGGCCATGCTGCGCCTGAACATCCCTTCCATAATCGTCAGCGGCGGCCCTATGCTGCCGGGCAAGTTCGACGGCAGGACCGTGGATTTGATCACGGTTTTCGAGGGTGTGGGCAAGGTCAAAAGCGGCAGCATGAGCGAAGAGGAACTTGAACGCATGGAAGAGTGCGCCTGTCCGGGCTGCGGTTCCTGCGCGGGCATGTTCACGGCCAATTCCATGAACTGCCTGTCCGAAGCCTTGGGCCTGGCCCTGCCCGGCAACGGGACCATTCCGGCCCCGACCAGTGCGCGCATCCGCCTGGCCAAAGAGGCCGGCATGCAGGTCATGAGCCTGGTCGAGAAGAACATCCGCCCCCGCGACATCGTCACGGAAAAGAGCGTGGCCAACGGTGTGACCGTCGATATGGCCCTGGGCTGCTCCACTAACACCGTGCTGCACCTGCCCGCCATCTTCCGCGAGGCCGAGCTCGACCTGACCCTGGACATCTTCGACGCCATCAGCCGCAAGACCCCCAACCTCTGCCGGCTTTCCCCGGCCGGGCCGCATCATATCGCCGATCTGCACGAAGCCGGCGGCATCCCCGCGGTCATGAACGAACTGGCCGGCGGGGGGCGCATCGATCTGGACGTCATGACCGTGACGGGCCGGACGCTGGGTGAGAACCTGGCCGCACTGAAGCCGGCCATCAGCAGGCCGGAAGTGGTCCGCACCCTGGCCGATCCCTATTCCAAGGAAGGCGGTATCGCCATTCTGAAGGGCAACCTGGCCCTGGACGGTGCGGTGGTGAAGCAGTCGGCAGTGGCCCCGGAAATGATGCAGCGCACGGGCATCGCCCGTGTCTTCGAGGGTGAGGACGAGGCGGTGGCCGCCATTCTGGGAGGAAAGATCGTGGCCGGCGATGTGGTCGTCATCCGCAACGAAGGTCCCGTGGGCGGGCCCGGCATGCGCGAGATGCTCACCCCCACGTCGGCCATTTCCGGCCTGGGCCTGGGCGGGGAGGTTGCCCTGCTGACCGACGGCCGTTTCAGCGGCGGGACGCGCGGCGCGGCCATCGGGCATATCAGCCCCGAGGCGGCCGAAGGCGGCATCATCGGCCTGGTCCGGGAAGGGGATCGCATCAAGATCGACATCCCGGCCAGGCAGCTCGAACTTCTGGTGGACGAGGCGGAACTCGAGAAGCGCCGCCAGGACTGGAAACCCTATCCCAAGGAAATCAAGTCATCCATCCTGCGCCGCTACAGCCGCATGGCCTCGTCCGCGGCCAAAGGGGCGGTGACAAAAATCTGATGTCCTGGGATGCCCAAACCGCGGCCCGCTACGACCAATGGGCCAAGAGCACCTGCGGGAGCTTCGCCCTGCGGCAGGAGGAAAGGCTGCTGCAGGGCATCATTGCGCCCTGGCCCAGACGCAAGCAGAAGCTTCTGGACATCGGCTGCGGCACGGGAACCTTTCTGGAATTCTTCTGGTCCTGCGGGTTCGACCTGACAGGAATGGATCTGAGCCCGGACATGCTGGCCAGCGCCCGGGAGAAGATCGGGCATCGGGCGGATCTGCACCTTGGCAGCGCCGAGCACCTGCCCTTCGAGGACCGGGAGTTCGACTACGCCTCGATCATGACCGTGCTGGAATTCGTGGACGACCCGGGTCTGGTCCTGCGGGAGGCGGCGCGGGTGGCCCGCAAGGGGATACTGGTGACGTTTCTGAACCGCCTCTCGCTCTACGGGTTGTCCGTCCGCCTGGGCAGACAGCATTCCTCCCTGGCCAGGGCGCGCTGGTTCACCTGGCCGGAGATGCGGTCAATGATCCAGAAGAACCTCACGCCCGGCACCATGACGGCCAGATCCATCCTGGTGGGCCCCTCCTGCACCTGGAACCTTTTCCCGGTCATACGCCATTTGAACAGCGTCCCTCTTTTTCCCTGGATGGGCGCCGTCACGGCCGTGCGCATCGATCTGACCGCACCTCCCGCCAGGACTCCGCTCATGGCATGGAAGACGGAACCCACGATGTGACGGTTTCGCCCCGCAAGTTTTCCGGAACTCCCTGACGGTGGAGTATGGATATTGGAAATCTGAGTTGTTGCGAGAGATTTTGACGGGAATGAAATGAACGGCCGGACTGCGTGAACTGCGGTCCGGCCTTTTTTTGCGCTATTTTCCGTGGACCAGGGCACAGACTTCTTCGAGGGCCTTGGGCGGATTTTCCTGCTGGAAGATGTTGCGGCCGATGCATACTCCGGCCACGCCGGAGTCCAGGGCTTCGCGCACGGTGCGCAGGAAGAAACGGAATTCGCCGTTGCGCGGGCCGCCGCCGATGACCACCGGCACGGGGCAGGCGGCCACGGCCCGGGCGAAGCTCGGGTGGTTGCCGCAGGACGGCACCTTGATGACGTCGGCGCCGAGTTCGGCGCCGATGCGGATGCTGTGGGCCACCAGGGTCGGGTCGTTTTCGTTCACGATCTGCCCGCCGCGGGCGTAGATCATGGCCAGAAGCGGGAGGCCCAGCTGGTGTGCCTCTTCAACGCAGGCGCCGAGATCCGAGAGCATGCGGTCTTCGAGATCGTTGCCGATGTTGATGTGCATGGAAACCATGTCCGCTCCCAGGCGCAGGGCTTCGGGCACCGAGCAGACCAGGGCCTTGTTGTAGGAGGGCAGGCCGTGCCGGGTGCCGGCCGAAAGGTGCACGATGAGGGACTGGTCCAGGCGGACTTCCCCGGCATTGGCCATGACCATGCCCTTGTGCATGATCACGCCCTGCACGGAAAGGCGCTGCACGCCTCGCAACAGGCTGCCGAGATCCTCCAGGCCCGGGATGTTGCCTTCGGAGAGGCCGTGATCCAGGGGGAGGATGATGGTCCTTTTGGACTCGGGGTGAAAGAGTCGGGCAGCCTTGCGCAGGTATCCGATCATGGTGTTCTCCTCGTGCGTTATCGATCCGACCACAGGCAACGATTGCCTTTGACCGTCAGAAATCCCAGGGGCAGACTCCGGTAATAGAAGGCCCGGCGCTTTCCGCCTCCCTGCCAGGACAGGCTTTGCCCCGTCAGCAGGCTGCGGATGGTCCCGGCGTCTTCCAGGACCAGGCTTTGGGGCTCGGGGCCGGGCGGGACGAACATGCGCAGGGTGGCGTCGGCCAGGATGGAATCCCCGGCGGACTTGCCCACGGCGAATCCCTGCCAGCGCAACTCCGCGGGCAGTTGCCGCGCCTGCTCCATGATGAGGTAGATGCGGCCGCCGACGCGCAGGAAACTGTGCTCCGGCAGCCAGCTCGTGTCCAGCCCCGTGCGCGTGAAAAATTCCTTTTGGGAGACGGTGTCGCCGGGAAGGCGGCTGGGTGTCGTGCCGATGGCCCCGCCGGCGTGTCCCGGTTTGGTCAGCCCGGCCAGGAAGAAGCCCTGCGCCGCGCTTCCTTCTCCGTCCACAAGCAGGCAGCCGGGCAGGGAGGGGGCGAAGCGGAAGGACGGAAACTCTGGCAGCGGCGTGGGCAAAAGGCCCAGATGGTCCATGGCGAAACGGACCTGGGCCTCGTTTTCGCGTTCATTGGTGGTGCAGGTCGAGTACAGGAGGCGTCCGCCCGGGGCCAGCAGCTCCGCTGCCTTGGTCAGCAGTTCGCGCTGCAGGGCCTCCAGGGGGGCGGTCTTTTCCCCCGCCCACATCTGCGCGGCCTTGGGGTTCTTGTCCACGGTGCCCCAACCGCTGCAGGGCGCGTCGAGGAGGATGGAGGGCCACGAGTCCCCATTCAGGGGCAGGGCCTGTCCCTCGTATTTGCAGGTGGCGACGTTGACGCAGCCCAGGTGGCGCATGTTCACGCGCAGGGTGGCCAGGCGGTCGGGGCTCGGCTCGTTGGCCAGAACAAGCCCCGCGGGACCGACCAGCTGGGAGAGGATGCCTGTCTTGCTGCCGGGGCTTGCGCAGAAGTCCAACACCCGCTCTCCGGGTTCGGGGGCCAGGGCCAGGGGCGGGAGCATGGACGACTTGTCCTGGATGTAGACATAGCCGAATCGTGCGGCGATGCTGCGGCCCAGGGGTACTGGCTCTGCTGTGAGGGTGCGGGCCAGGGAGAAGAACGGTTCGGGTTCGAAGCCGAAACCTTCCGCCCGAAGCAGGGCTTCCACGTCCGGGATCTGTTCCTCGGTGCACACCAGTCGAAAGGAGCGGGGAGTATTTTTCATAGGGGGTTGTCAGGGCCATTTGACAAGAGCCCGTGTAGCCATCAAGAAAGGGCCTGTCAAAGCGGAGGTCCGATGCAGTCGGTCAGGACGGCGGTGCAGGTGGTGGAAGTCGGGGCGGAGGAGAACGGCCGCAAGCTCACGACCTTTCTGGAGGCCAGGCTGGGAAATCTTCCGCCGGGTCTTCTCATGCGCCTGGTGCGCACCGGACAGGTGCGCATCGACGGGCACCGCTGCAAACCCTTCGACCGGGTCTCCACGGGCCAGAAGGTGCGCATTCCGCCCGTCAGCATCGAGCGCAGGGAAGAAAGCGCAAAGGCCCTGCCGGGCCTGGACATCGTTTATGAGGACGGCGACATGATCGTCGTCAACAAGCCGTCCGGCCTGCCTGTCCACGCTGGCACCGGGTGGACCGATTCGGTGCATGACCGGCTCCGCTCCCGCTTTCCCGGCCAGGTCTTCACGCCCGTTCCGGTTCACCGCCTGGACCGCGACACCTCGGGCCTGCTCCTGTGCGCCAGAACCCACGATTTCCTGCGCGCCATGCACGCCTCCTGGTCCTCGGCGACCAAGGCCTACCTGTGCTGGGTGGAAGGGACCTGGACTCCCGGCGGGTGGAGGACCATCGTCTCGGATCTGGCCAAGGCCCGTGACGATGAAGGGGAGAAGGTCGTGTCGGGTCAGGGCCGGCGGGCTGTTTCCCATGTCTGTGCGCTTCTTGCGGCCGGAGGGAGGACTCTCATGCTGGTGGTGCTCGGCACGGGCCGCACCCACCAGATCCGGGTCCATCTGGCAGACCAGGGCCACCCCATCGTGGGTGATCCCAAATACGGGCGTGGCGGAGGGCTGCTCCTGCACGCCGCCCACCTGTCCTGGCCCGGGCATGAATTTTTTACGTTGCCGCCCTGGACCGGCGATTTCCGGGTCCCGCCCGGTTTGTCCAGGTCCATCAACGATCTTGTCGCCAAGGCTCCCGCCAAGGAGGGGGCATTATGACCGAACGTCAATCAGCCGCCATGTACTGGGCTCTCAGCCTTTTCGTCATCATCCTGACCACCTGGGCCAGATACTGGTTCGTGGCCACGGGACAGCTGAACCTCTCCCCGGACGAAGCCCAGTACTGGGACTGGAGCCGGACCCTGCAGTGGTCCTACTATTCCAAGGGGCCGCTCATCGCGGTCATCAATTTCATCGGCACGGCCTTTCTCGGCGCCACGGAACTGGGCGTGCGGGCCGGAGCCATGGTCGGCGCGGCGCTCATGCAGGTGGCCGTGCTTGGCTGGGTCGGACTGGGGTTGGGCCGCATCCGCACGGCCTTCTGGACCCTCGTCGTCCTGAACACGACGCTCCTCTTCATGGCCGGCGGCCTGCTCATGACCACGGACAACCCGCTCCTGGTATTCTGGATTCTGGGTATGGTCTGCCTGAGCGTCGCCGTGGACAAGGGGAGCCTGGCTGCCTTCATCTTCATGGGCCTTTTCCTGGCCCTGGGCATCACGGCGAAATACACCATGGCGCTCTTCATCCCCCTGGCCCTGGGGGCCGGGTTCTGGATCGGCCGGGGACAGGAACTGCCCGCGCTTTTCTGGAAACGGCTGCTCAGGACCCTGGCCATCGGCGGCGCCGCCGGCATGCTGCCCATCCTGGTCTGGAACGCCACCAACGGCTGGGTCGGCATCAAACATGTTCTCTACCGCGGGGCCATGGCGGGCGAGAAGGCCAAGGTCTTTTTCGAGCTGAAGAAGTTTCCGGAATACCTCGGCAGCCAACTCGGCGTGGTCACGCCGTGGTGGTTCGTTTTCCTGCTCATCGGCGCCTGGCTGGTCGGGCGCCAGCTCCTGCGGCGGCAGGCCGAACCGGCCTTTCCCTGGCTGCCCCGCTCCCTGGCCATCATCCTGACGGTGTTCTTCTGGCCGGTGTGGCTTTTTTTCCTGTTCTGGAGCCTGCACACCAAGGTCGAGGCCAACTGGTCGGCCACGGCGTATCCGGCCGGGATCATGCTCGCGGCGCTGGCCGTGGAACGCTTCGTCCATCGCGACCCGCGTCCCAGATGGCCCTTTCTCTGGCCCACGCTGGGGGCGGTCCTCTTCCTGCTGCTGCACCTGCAGGCCTTCCTCCCCTTTGATGGGCCCCGCAACCCCGTACACCGGTTGCGCGGCTGGCAGGATCTGGGCGTCCAGGTGGACCAGGCCCGGGAGGAGCTGGGCGGCATGGAGTCGGCCTTTGTCTTCTCGAGTGAGTACGGGGTCACGGCGGAGCTGTCATTTTACGTGCCGGGACAGAAGCGCGCCTTCTGCCTTGCCGGCGACCGCAAGATGAACCAGTACGATTTCTGGCCGTCCCCGGATCCGGCTGCGCAGAATGCGGTCTTCGTGGTCAAGGGAGAGAAGAGCAGGATTCCCCAAAGGGTGATCGATCTGTTCGAGAGCGTTGACGAACCAAAGGTTGTGACCACCATGCAGGGCGATCGCGCGGGCCAGACCTTCACCCTGTTCCTCTGCCGGGGATACAAGGGCGAGTGGCCGGTTCAGGAGAGTTCGACCTTCTAGAACGGGCAGCGCCCGGGGTGTCCGGCCAGATAGGCCTCGGTCGCCAGGAAATCATCCTTCGTGTGGGGCTCGAAGGTGACGGTGACCGGGGTCTTTCTTTTTTCGAGGAAGGCAAAGAGCTCGCTCCAGGGGATGGAGCCCTGCCCCAAGCCCAGATGCTGATCGGTTTCCCCGTCGTTGTCATGCAGGTGCAGATGTCCCAGAAATGGATCGAGCGCCTCCAGCCATTCCTGCAGATTGCCCCGCTCCCGTCCCCTGGCGAAGCAATGCCAGTGCCCCAGATCCAGGCACGCCCGCACTTTCCCCTGCAGCGATTCCAGGACGCACGCCTGGTGCCACGGATCCTGTTCGAACACGTTTTCCAGGAAGAGGGGGGCGCAGGCGTGTTCGAGGATCAGGCTCCAGGTGTTCAGCGAGTTTTCCAGCCACTGTTCCCGGAAGTTGGCGTAGGTCAGGTGATTGTAGCCCAGATGGGCGATGAAGTGGGCGGGTCTGTAGATTCGGGCCGCGTCCAGGGCGCTCAGGAGGCGGTCGATGGAGGCCCTGCGCACCAGCGGGTCGAGGCTGCCCGGATGCAGGTCGAAAAATGGCAGATGCACGGCGCAGTTCAGACCGGCCTCGTGGAAAATGCGAGCGGTGTTTTCGTGCCGGTCCGGCGTGAAGGCTTCCAGGGCCTGGGCGTCAAAACCCAGCTCGGGGTTCAGGCCGCGGGTGAGGAAGAGTTCCAGATAGTCGGGATGTTCCTCGATGTAGCGCAGGGGCAGGTTGACGAAGGCCATGATCAGGGGGCCGCCTCTTCGCGCGCGATGAGCCAGGTATCGAAATTTCCGGGCAGGAACAAAAGGCTGCGGGCGTGTCCCCCGGCCGGCCGCAGCCGGACCTCCACTCCCCGTTTCGCTATCCGCACTTCGGGTTCGCCGCGGTAGGGATTCGGCTTTTTTTCATCCATTTCGCGCCGGATCGATTCGCCGATGGCCTCCCGGCCGCGTTCTTCTCCCCTGCTGGCCGCGCGGTCGTAAGCCTGCAACAGTGACTTCAGGTCCCCCCTGTCCCAGGCCTGGGCGCACTCGCTCAGCCGATCGCGGATCTCGCCGCCGGCCAGCGCGGCGTAGTCCGGCCGTTTGCCCAGGCGTTGCGGAATCCATTCCTCTCCCACGATCTTCCACAATTCGACCTTGCGCATCCAGTACAGCCGCCGCCAGCCTTCCTCTCCGCCGGGCATGGTCCGCTGGGCGAAGGTCGAAACCATGTACCCGGGCCCTTCGAGGACCTGGATGTCCTCCATGCGGATGTCGACCCATTCGTACTGCGAGAATTCCCGCAGGGTCTTTTCCCTGAATTGTGCAAAGCTCATCCCTGAAGATTTTTCAAAGCGCTTGGGATCGTAAATCTCGAAAAAGGCGTTCTCCCGCCGTTCCCTGCCTTTGGCCCAGCCCCAGGTGCCCAGGATGATCTCGGGTGGGGGGCCGTATTTCCGGGCTTCGGACCAGCGCAGCCCGTCGCCGATGATGACCGGGGTGGAGTGCAGGCGCACGTACCTGTCCAGCCGGTCCACAGCGTCGTTTTCGAGGACCACGCAGCCCAGGGTCTGGCGCGGGCCGAAACGGCGTCCGCGGCCGTGGATCATGATTCCGTCACCGGTCTTGTCCAGAACCCGGTCCGCGGGGTTGGGGTAATTGAGGGGGAAGGCGGTGTTGCCGAAGCTGTCGAAGTCCAGGCCGGAAGTGACCTTGCCCTGCAGGAAATAGACGCCTTCGGGAGTCTTGCGGTCGCCTTCGAGCAGCTTGCCGCCGTTGCGCATGCCTGTGGTGCAGGCCATGTCCTGAATTTTCCTGAGCGTTCCGTCCTGGCTGCGGACCAGGAACGCCCGCTGGAGATTCATGTCCACGGCCATGAACAGGGACGGCAGATGGGGGCGCGGGGCAAGGGAGGGATTCCAGCCTTCGGAGAGGGCCTGGGATGCGGTCACGGCGAGCAGGAGCGTCGCGAGCAGGAGAAATGTGCGGGTGCCCATGGTTGGGGGGAGGGAGGCCGGAGCCTCCCTAGAGCTTTGCGGTTTCGACCAGCTCCTTGCGGGTGAAGATGGTCTGCAGTTCGAATCCGGCCGCTGCGATGTTCTCGCGGCCGCCCTGCTCCCGGTCGAGGACGCCCATGATGGCCACGATGTTGAGGCCCTGCTCGCGAACGCGGTCCACGGCCTTCAGCAGCGTGCCGCCGGTGGTGATGACGTCTTCCAGCAGGCAGACGTTCATGCCTGCGGAGAAGTTCTTGAGGCCCTCCAGATACTGGTTGGTGCCGTGTCCCTTGGGCTGCTTGCGGATGATGAAGCCGGGCAGGGGATAGCCTTCGAGGTGCGAAACCACGGTCACGGCCGAGACCAGCGGGTCTGCGCCCAGCGTCATGCCGCCCACGCCCTGCACGCCTCCCTTGGCGCGGATCATGTCCAGGAAGAACTTGCCGATGAGCCACGCGCCCTCGGGGTGCAGGGCCGTGTGCTTGCAGTCGAAATAGTAGTCGCTCTTCTGGCCCGAGGTCAGGGTGAAGTCACCCTCGAGATAGGACTTCTCGATGAGCAGGCGGGCCAGGCGTTTTTTCAGTTCAAGCATTGTCCTACCTCTATTTGAAGACGCGGTTGAACACGGTCTGTTCGTGCCGCAGATAGTAGTTCAGATCGAAGGCCTGGTCCAGCCGGGCGGCGTCAAGGCGGGCCGTGATGTCCGCATTGGCGCGCACGGCCTCCTCGAAGGAGGTGCGGTCGCGCCAGCAGGCCATGGCCACGGCCTGGACCATCTCGTAAGCCTTCTGGCGTTCGAGGCCGGTTTCGACCAGGGCCAGCAGCACGCGCTGGGAGAAGAACAGGCCGTAGGATCCCATCAGGTTGCGCTGCATGTTCTCGGGGATGATGCGCAGGTTGGCCAGCAGCCCGTTCAGGCGGTTCAGCATGTAGTTCACCATAATGGTGGAGTCGGGCATGATCACGCGCTCCACCGAGGAGTGGCTGATATCGCGCTCGTGCCACAGGGCCATGTTTTCCATGGCGGCCACGGCGTTGGTGCGCACCAGGCGGGAGAGGCCCGTCAGGTTTTCGGCCGAGATGGGGTTCTTCTTGTGCGGCATGGCCGATGATCCCTTCTGGCCCTTGCCGAACCCTTCCTCGACTTCCAGCACTTCGGTGCGCTGCAGGTGGCGCAGTTCCACGCAGATGCGTTCGATGCCGCCGGCGATGAGGGCCAGGGCGGTGAAATACTGGGCGTAACGGTCGCGCTGGATGACCTGGGTCGAGATGGGGTCCACTTCGAGGCCGAGAATGGTCAGGGCCTTCTCCTCCAGCTCCGGTTCGAGCTGGGCGTAGGTGCCGACTGCGCCTGAGATCTTGCCGAAGCGGATGTTCTCCAGGGCGGCTACCCAGCGCTCGCGGTGGCGCTGGAATTCGGCGTGGAACACGGCCATCTTCAGGCCGAAGCTGGTGGGCTCGGCGTGGATGCCGTGGGTGCGGCCCATGCACAGCTGACCCTTGTGGGTCTGCGCCATCTTCTGCAGGGTGCCGAGGAGCCGGTCCAGGTCGGTCAGAATGATCCTGCCGGCGCGGGTCAGAAGCACGGCGTTGGCCGTGTCCACGATGTCCGAGGACGTGCAGCCGAGGTGGATGTACCTGGACGAGGGGCCGACCTTCTCCTCCACGGCCGTCAGGAAGGCGATGACGTCGTGCTTGGTGGTCTCCTCCAGTTCCAGGATGCGGTCCAGCTCGAAATCGGCTTTCTCGCGGATGACGGCCATGTCTTCGGCCGGGATGACGCCCATGGCATGCCAGCCTTCGCAGATGGCCAGTTCGACTTCGAGCCAGACCCGGAATTTCTGTTCCAGGGTCCAGATCTCGCCCATTTCCTTGCGTGTGTAACGATCGATCATGGTGGTGAGGGGGGTTGATGTTCGGGCCTGGACGGAGTCCGGGCCGAAAAGGGTGTCGCGGTCAAGGAGTGCGCAGAATCGCGGCTTCGCCTGGTTGGCGCCGCGGGCCGTGCTGCGGTCGCGTCATTCCCGCCGCCCTGCTTCCGACGGCTGAGACCATGCCATAAATTTTTACATGAAAAAAGGCAGCCGGAGCTGCCTTGGTCAGGACGCCGAAGAGGTCGTGTCCGAGGCCGGGGAAGAAGTTTCCTTCTTCTTTCCGTTGCCTCCGGACTCCTTGCTGTACCCGGAGGCGTACCAGCCGCCTCCCTTGAGCACGAATGACGTGTTGGAGATAAGCCTCTGGGACGTGCCCCCGCAGACCGGACAGATTTTTTCCCTGTCCTGAAAATCCTTCTGCCATTCCTCGAAGATCTGACGGCAGTCTTCGCAGCAATATTCGTAGATGGGCATGTTCACCTCCTCCAAAAAACAGGGCCTACTTCTTGGCAGCGGCCTTGGCTTCCTTGATGCGTTCCTTGATGCGTTCGGCGCGGCGCTTGCGGCGGCGGTCGATTTCTTTCATGCGTTCGATTTTCTTGTGAGCCATTATGCAATCCTCCAATGGGGTGAAATTTCTACTGGTGCAAAGCTTGGGCACATATAATAGCCCGACGTCGTTTGTCCAGCCTCAATGTGGGCCGGATTCGGGGTTCAGACCGGCGTCAGCGTGTATTCCCGTGAACCGAGGCCCAGATCCTGAGCGTATTCAAGCAAGTACCGTGCCCGAACATGGCCATGGATGGCCTCGAATTTGTCTTCACCGGGCCGGATGTCTGGCGGCAGGGCGCTGGGGTGCAGGGGCTGGGCCTGGTTGACCAGGTCCAGGCAGGCCTGGTCCAGGGCCACCGGATCCCAGGAGGCCAGAAGGCCCAGGTCAGGGCAGATCGGCGCGTCGGAATAGCCCATGCAGTCGCATCCCGGGCTGACCTGCTGGATGAAACTCAGGTGGAGGCTCCTGCGCGGCCGGGTCAGCAGTGCCGCTGCGGCGTATTCGGCCATGCGCTCCAGAAACGTGTTCACGTCCACCCGCCAGTCCACCTCCAGCCCTCCGCTGCGGCAGACCAGGAAGCAGGCCGCGCAGCCGGCGCATTTGTCGCGGTCGATCCGGATCTTCCCGTTCAGGTCCAGTTGCAGGGCTCCGTGGCTGCAGACTTCCACGCACTGGCCGCAGCCCGTGCAATGGTCGGGGTGGACCGTGGGACCGAGGCCGCAGTGCTGCTGCATCTTGCCCTTGCGGGTGGCGCAACCCATGCCGGCGTTCTTGATGGCCCCGCCGAACCCGGCCAGGTCGTGGCCTTTGAAGTGGCTGACCGTGACCAGCATGTCCGCGTCCACGATATCCCCGCCCAGATAGGCGGTGTCGAAGTGTTTTCCCGGGCAGGGCACGGCACGCTCGTTGCCGCTTTTCAGGCCGTCGGCGATGATGACCGGCGCGCCCAGGACATTGGGGTCGAACCCGTGGGCAGCGGCCTGCAGGCCGTGGGACACGGACTCCCCGCGCTGCCCCACGTAGAGGGTGTTCGTGTCCGTCAGGAATGGCCTGGCGCCGCATTTGCGGATGAAGGCCAGGATCGGCTGCAGCTGCAGGGGCCGGATGTGGGCCGTGCCCCCGCCCTCGCCGAAGTGGAGCTTGACCGCCGTCAGGTCCCCCGAGCGCAGCTCCGCGCCCAGGCCGGCCAGTTTGAGCAGGCGTTTGACCTTGGCTTCATAGGGCGCCTTGCGAGAGGCGCGCAGATTCCAGAAATACACCGGTTCGGACATGGTCACCTCGCCGGGATGGGCTCCTGGGCCTCGCTCAGCATGAAGCGGCCTTCCATGATCCAGCGCTTCAGCTCCTCGGCGACTTCCAGGGACAGGGTGTAGCTGGTCAGGGGGGTGGTCGGCACGTCCTTTCCTTCTATGGAGATGACGCCCTTCTTCAGGTCCGCGAAACTGACGTGCCCGTAGGAAGACGGGTATCCGTTGGGATAGTCCTCGCCGTAATCGACCACGGGCACCAAGATGTCCTCGTCGGCAACACCCGTGAACCAGGCCATCTCCTCGTCCAGGATGGGGATGGGGATGCCCAGGCCCACGGCCAGGGAGCAGCCGTAGCCGACGATGCTCACGCCGCGCAGGTAGCGGGCGTTCATGCCCTTCAGGTCGCCTTTGACCATGAGGGTGCCCGAGGCGCTCATGGGGACGCCCCGCTCGGTGCGCTTGGGTTCGGCCACGTGCTGGGTGCCTTCGCCGATGACGTAGCCGACGCCCCCGCCGAGGAAGATGCGCGTCCCCAGGCCTATGGTCCGGAAGTACGGATCATTGAGCAGAGGGCTGAGCTCTCCGGCTGTGGCATAGTTGGCATTGCCGATGTTGGACTTGAGGGGGCCCATATACGTGTATTTTATCTTGCCCGTGCGGTTGATTGCGCAGTTGTAGTTCTGGTAACAATTGCGGGGGTTGAAAAGGATGGCGTTGCGCAGCTCGGTCAGGGAGACATTCTTTTCAATGGCTTTGCGTGGATAGCAGTCCGTGCCGTAGGCCTCGGCCTTGAGGTGCACGCGCTTGCCCTTGACCAGGTCTTCGATGACATGCCCGCCGCCGTACTTGAAGTGCCCGGGGTAGACCTTGTTCAGGGGGTCTTCTTCCGTGGGCTCGGTTGCGCCGAGGTAGGAATCCACTGCGGCCAGGCCGGCGTAGCAGGGCACGCCGTTGAGCCAGACTTTCGCGGTTTTGATGGTCGGGGGCTGCTGGCCTATGTTGAAGAGCAGGCCTGAGGAGCACATGGGTGAAAATGTTCCGGTAGTGACGACATCGACCTGCCGGGCGGCCTTGACCTTGCCTTCCTTGCGAACTAGGCTTGTCATTTCGCTGGCGTTGAGGACGACGGCTTTTCCTTGCCGGATTTTCTCGTTGATTTCGGCGATGGTTCTGTGGACTTTCAGTGGGGCGCTCATGCGTGTCCTCCAAATATGGTATCGGGCCGCTGCCGGTCCGCAAGGCTCGACTATGTCTGATTTGCACGCCGGAGTAAACCGGCCGCCGCGGCGAACCGCGCACAACCGGGAGCGGATTTGAACAGGGATCATGTCGATGCAGCCCTTGAGCGGGCCTTTTCCGCCGAAGAGCTGGGCAGGTGGCGCTCTTCCCTCGGGATGAGCGTGGAGGGGGGCGTCCTCACGGTGCGCTTCCCGCACATGTACTTCGCCGACTGGTTCGACAGCCACGCCCGCCAGCGGTTCGAGGACGCCCTCAAGGGAACGGGCCTGGATCTGGCCTACGAATGCCGCGACGGCAAGCGCTCACGCATCGTGCGCGAGGCCCGGCCGGCCAGCCAGCCCCTGCCTTTCGGGGCCGAATTCATCTTCGACAACTTTCTGGTCAACAACAAGAACTACTTCCCCCTGGCCTCGGCCCAGGAAGTGGCCCAAAGCAGCCAGGCCCCCTACAACCCCTTCGTGCTCTGCGGCGAGAGCGGGTCGGGCAAATCCTTTCTGCTGCGGGCCATCGCCAACGCCAGGAGCGAACAGGGCCGGGAAGGAATCCATGTGGCCTGCATCGAGGATATGCACGAACTCTATAGTTCCCGGTCCGACGCGCGGAAATTCCTCATGTCCATGCACTTCCTGGCCGTGGACGACCTGCAGGAGATCGAGCGCTACCCGTATCTGCAAGGCGAGATGCTGGCGCTCTTCGACCACTTCCATCTGCACCGCAAGCAGATGGTCTTCGCCTGTTCGGGCAAGGTGGCTGGGTTCTCCTTTCTCACGCCCAAGCTCAAGTCGCGCCTGGAGTGGGGCCTGACCGTGACCCTCAAGGCGCCTGACCTGGACATCCGTACCCAGTACGCCCAATCGCGCTGCCGGGAACGCCGCCTGGACATGTCCAAGGACCGCATCCTCCTGCTGGCGCAGCGTTTTCCGGACCTGCGCAACCTCGAAGGGTGCCTGCTGAAGTTCTGGGCGTACAGGGAGCTGGTGCACGATCACATTTCCGACGAGGAGTTCGACAACATCCTCAACTACCTCGACGACCGCTCCGTGACGAGCCTGAGCGCCGGGCAGATCATCGACGCGGTCTGCGGGCATTTCGGCCTGACCCAGGAAGAAATCCTCTCGGCGGGGCGCAGGCACGAGCTCGTTTTCGCCCGGCAGGTGGCCATGTTCCTCTGCCGCAAGCATCTCGGGCTGTCCTTTCCGGAGCTGGGAAGGGCCTTTGGCGGAAGGGACCATTCCACCGCCCTCTACAGCTGTCGAAAAATCGAACAATTACAAAGAGATGATAAAAGCATAAAATCCATGTTACAGGCCCTGACCGAAAAATGTCTGGCCATGAACGAAACGAGCCCAGCCTAACTGCGGAACAAGGAGTCGGCGATGTTTTTGAAAGTGCGTAAGGAAGATGTCATTGACGGGCTGCTCAAGGCCGCGAACATTATCCCGTCCAAGACCGGGGCCGCCTATCTGCGCACGGTCTGGCTCAAGGCCGAGGGGGACAGCCTGTCCATCCTGGCCACGGATTCGAGCATCGAGTTCGTGGGTGTCTATCCTGCCGTCATCAGCGACGGCGGCCTGGTCGGCGTGCAGGGCAAGAAGTTCTGCGAGCTGATGCGCCGCCTGCCCCCGGGCGAGATCACCATGAAGCTCGACGCCGCCGGCAAGCACCTGCACGTGGAGCAGGGCCGCCGCAAGTACAAGCTTCCGGCCAACGAAGCCTCCTGGTTCCAGGATTTCAACCCCTTCCCCGCCGAGAATGCCGTGCTCTGGTCAGGTGATTACTTCAAGGAAATCATCGACCGCATCGCCTTCTGCATCGCCGACGACGAGGACCTGACGAGCATGAACTGCATTAAGTTCGCGCCCGTGGAAGGCGAGGACGTGGAGATCTGCGGCTTGAACGGGCACCAGTTCGGCCTGCTGCGCTTCACCAATGCCGACATCCGCGCCGTTCTGGGCCAGGACGGCTTCCTGATCTCCAAGAAGTACCTGCTTGAAATCCGCAAGTGGCTGACCAACGACGAAATCGAGATCAGCCTCTCGGACAAGCGCCTCTTCCTGCGCACCGAGAACCGCAAGGAAGCCTTCAGCCTGCCCTTGAAGGCTTACGTGTTTGCGGACTACCGGAATTTCATCAATCAGTACAAGGACCGCTTCACGTCCAATCTGACGGTGGACCGGCATGAGCTGACCGACGCCCTGGACCGTATCTTCGTCTTCAACACCGAAGCCAACAAGGCCACCTTCTTCGACTTCGGCCCCGAGGAGCTTTCCCTCTACTGCCAGGGCCAGGATATCGGCGAGGGCACGGAACTCATCAGCTGCCAGTACCAGGGCGAGCTGGCCAAGATCGCCCTGCCGACCAAGGTCATCCTCGAGATTTTGGGGCACTTCGTGTCCGACTCCCTGACCTTCTCCTTCGTGGGCCCCTCCGAGCCCTGCCGCATCACGGGCAAGGACGACCCGAACTACATGATCATCACCATGCCCGTGGAGATCACCGAAGACACCTATTACAGCGAAGAGGAACTTTAGTTCCGCAGGACGATAACGTTTCATGACACAAGAACAACCCATGACAAAAACATCGACATACACCGCGGACAACATCACTGTCCTCGAAGGCCTGTCCGCCGTCCGCATGCGGCCGGCCATGTACATAGGCTCGACCAACACCAACGGCCTGCACCATCTCGTCTATGAAGTCATCGACAACTCCATCGACGAGGCCATGGCCGGATACTGCGACCATATCAAGGTCATCGTGCACATGGACAACTCCGTGAGCATCGTCGACAACGGTCGCGGCATCCCGGTGGACATGCATCCCAAGGAAAAGAAGCCGGCGCTTGAAGTGGTCATGACCGTGCTGCACGCGGGCGGCAAGTTCGACAACGACACCTACAAGGTTTCGGGCGGCCTGCACGGCGTAGGCGTGTCCGTGGTCAACGCCCTGTCCGAGTACCTCGAGGTCACGGTCAGCCGCGGTGGGCTTCGGCACTATCAGCGCTACGTCCGCGGCGTGCCGCAGGCCCCTCTGGCCGTGGTCGGCGAGACGGACAAGACCGGCACGCTGGTGCGCTTTCGCCCCGACGAGGAGATCTTCGAGGAGCTCGACTTCCAGTACGACGTGCTGGCCAAACGCTTCGAGGAGCTCGCCTACCTGAATCCCGGCATCAAGATCGAGTTCTTCGACGAGAAGAGCCAGAACCGGGACGTGTTCAAGTACGACGGGGGGCTGCCCCTCTTCGTCAAGAACAAGAACCAGGACAACGGCATCCACAAGATCATCGGCGGCACCGGCGAGATGGAAGGCGTGAGCATGGACTTCGCCCTGCAGTACACTGCGGGCTACAAGGAGAACGTCTTCACCTTCGCCAACAACATCCGCACCAAGGAAGGCGGCACGCACCTGCAGGGCTTCAAGACGGCCCTGACGCGCGCCATCAACACCTACATCACCAACAGCGCGGATCTGCCCAAGAAGCTCAAGCAGAAGGTCTCCGGCGACGACGTGCGCGAGGGCCTGACCGCCATCATCAGCGTCAAGATCCCCAATCCGCAGTTCGAAGGCCAGACCAAGACCAAGCTCGGCAACTCCGAGGTGGCCGGCTACGTGGCGACCATCGTGTACGAGAAGCTGAACGAGTTCTTCGGGGAGAACCCCAAGGATGTGCGGCTCATCATCGAGAAGGTCATCGACGCCGCCCGGGCCCGCGACGCCGCTCGCCGGGCCAAGGACCTGGTCCGCCGCAAGGGCGCCCTGTCCGACAATGCCCTGCCCGGCAAGCTCGCCGACTGTCAGAGCAAGGACCCGGCCGAGTGCGAAGTCTTCATTGTCGAGGGCGACTCGGCAGGCGGCTCGGCCAAGCAGGGCCGCAACCCCAAGTTCCAGGCCATCCTGCCCCTGCGCGGCAAGATCCTGAACGTGGAGAAGACCCGCTTCGACAAGATGCTCCAGAACAAGGAGATCAAGGCCCTCATCACGGCCATGGGCGCCGGCATCGGTGAGGACGACGTGGATCTGGCCCGCCTGCGCTACCACAAGATCATCATCATGACCGACGCCGACGTGGACGGGGCGCACATCCGCACCCTGATCCTGACCTTTTTCTTCCGCCACTATGAGGAACTGATCAAGCAGGGGTACCTCTACATTGCCCAGCCGCCTTTGTACCGCGTGCACAAGGGGTCCTTCGAACGCTACATCAAGGACGAGACTGAAATGAGCCAGTTCCTGGTGCAGCGCGTGGCCGAAGAGGTGAGCCTGGTCACGCCCGGCCGCGAGCCGGTGGCCGGCGAGGAGCTGACAACGCTGCTGAACACCGTTCTGGCCCTGCGCGACCTGGCTGTGGACGTGGCCAACATGGGCATTCCCGACGGCCTGTTCATGCGGGTCGTGAATGCTCCCTCCGCCGTCGAGCCCGATGTCATGCGCGTGGAAGGCCTGGACGAATCCTTCAAGGCCCATATGGCCGAGGGCGGGTACAGTCTGGAACTTATCCGCGAGCAGGACGAATCCCAGAATGGCGAGGTGCTGGAGAGCGAGGCCCGCTACTACCTGCGCTTTACCGACACCAACAACCACGTCATCCGGCTGGGCGTCGAGTTCTTCCATTCCAAGCGCTACCGAAGGGCCCAGGAACTCACGGCCCGCATCCGCGAGATCTGCCCCGGTCAGACCTGGACCATCCGGCACAAGGATGCGGAGTTCGAGGCGGTGAGCCCCTTCGACATGCTGACCCAGGTTCTGGAGCTGGCCCAGAAGGGTGTGAACGTCCAGCGCTACAAGGGTCTGGGCGAAATGAACCCCGAGCAGCTCTGGGGCACGACCATGAATCCCGAGGCCCGCACTCTCCTGCAGGTCAGCATCGATGACGCGGTTGAGGCCGACGAACTCTTCAGCAAGCTTATGGGCGACAAGGTCGAGCCACGGCGCGAGTTCATCGAACGCAACGCCCTTCTGGTCACGGATCTCGACATCTAACGCGAATTCAATAGATTTTTACACTGAACTGAGGTGGATGTGTCCAACATCAGCATCGAGAAAGAACTACAGAAATCCTACCTGGAATATTCTCTGAGCGTCATTATCGGCCGCGCCATACCGGATGTGCGCGATGGCTTGAAACCCGTGCACCGGCGTATCCTGTTCGCCATGCACGAGCTCGGCAACACCTACAACCGGGCCTACAAGAAGTCGGCCCGCGTGGTCGGTGACGTCATCGGTAAATTCCACCCCCACGGCGATTCGGCCGTGTACGACGCCCTGGTCCGCATGGCCCAGGACTTCAACATGCGCGACCCCCTGGTCGACGGGCAGGGCAACTTCGGCTCCATCGACGGCGACGCCGCGGCGGCCATGCGTTACACCGAAGTGCGCATGTCCAAGCTTGCCGGATCCTTCCTGGCCGACATCGAGAAGGACACGGTGGAGTTTCGGCCCAACTACGACAACTCCCTGCAGGAGCCTTCGGTCCTGCCGACCAAGGTCCCCAACCTGCTGATCAACGGTTCCTCGGGCATCGCCGTCGGCATGGCCACCAACATCCCTCCCCACAACCTGGGCGAGGTGGTCGCGGGTACGCTGCACCTGCTGGACGACCCGCAGGCCTCCATTGACGAGCTCATGCGCTATATCAAGGCCCCGGACTTCCCCACCGGCGCCCTGCTGTACGGCAAGGCCGGCATCCGCGAAGCCTATCATACGGGCCGCGGGTCCGTGCGCATCCGTTCGCTCATCGAGATCGAAAAGCGCAAGGGCGACCTCGAATCCATCGTCGTCAAGGAAATCCCCTACGCCCTGAACAAATCCACCTTGGTGGAGAAGATCGCCATGCTCGTCAACGAGCGCAAGATCGAGGGCATCTCGGACCTGCGAGACGAGTCGGACATGAAGGGCATCCGCATCGTCATGGATCTCAAGAAGGGCGTGTTCTCAGACGTCATCGTCAACCAGCTTTTCAAATACACCTCCCTGGAAACGAGCTTCGGCATCAACATGATGGCCGTGGTCAACAACCGGCCGCAGCTTTTGAACCTGAAGCAGGTCCTGGAATACTTCCTCGACTACCGCCGCGAGGTCATCATCCGGCGTTCGCGCTTCGACCTGAAGAAGGCCCAGCATCGCGCCCACATCCTCGAAGGCCTGCGCATCGCCCTCGACCACATCGACGAAGTGGTCAGCCTGATCCGCGCCTCCCGCACCCCGCAGGAAGCCAAGGAGCGCCTGCGCGAGCGGTTCGGCCTGTCAGAGATCCAGGCCCAGGCCATCCTGGACATGCGCCTGCAGCGCCTGACCAACCTGGAGCGCGAGAAGCTTCTGGAGGAATACGCCGAGCTTCTCAAGCAGATCGAATACCTGACCAGCGTCATCGAGAATCCCGAGGTGCTCAAATCAGTCATCCGGCAGGAACTCGAAGACCTGCGCGACACCTTCGCCACACCGCGCAAATCCGAGATTCTGGCCCATGACCCCGACTCCATCGACATCGAGGACATCATCCCCGACGAGCCCGTGGTCATCACCCTGTCCCGCAACGGCTACCTGAAGCGGACCAGCCTGGACAACTACCGGCAGCAGCGCCGCGGCGGCACGGGCATCACCGGCGTGCAGGTGGCCGACGAGGATTTCATCACCTCCATCCTGACCACCTCCAACCACCAGTACATGAACCTGTTCAGCAACAAGGGGAAGATGTACCAGATCAAGGTGCACCAGATTCCCGAGGGCGGGCGCACGGCCAGGGGCAAGCACGTGGCCAACCTGCTGCCCCTGGACAGCAACGAATACATCGCCACGGCCATGACCTGCCGCGACCTGGACCAGGAGAAGTACTATTTCTTCTACACCCGCCAGGGTGTGGTCAAACGCAGCGCCGTGAACCTCTACCGCAACATCCGCACCGTGGGCCTCATTGCGCTCGGCATGCGCGATGACGACGAACTCATCGGCGTGAGCGAGGTTGAAACCGATGACGAGATGGTCCTGGTCACTTCCGACGGTTACTCCATCCGCTTCGCCTGTTCCGAAGTCCGGGCCATGGGCCGGACGGCCACGGGTGTGAAGGGTCTGGCCCTGCGCAAGGGCGACCAGGTCGTGGCCGGCGTCGTGATCGGCAAGGACACCAGACAGGAGCTCCTGACCATCGCCGAAAACGGCTACGGCAAGCGCACCCAGGTCGAGCACTTCCGGGCCCAGTCCCGCGGCGGCAAGGGCATCATCAACATGCGCATCACCCCCAAGACCGGCAAGGTCGTCGGGGCCATGATGGTCCATCCCACGGAAGAGCTCATCCTGCTGACTTCGGGCAGCAAGATCATCCGCATCGGCATCAGCGACATCAGCCTGGTCGGGCGCGCCACCCAGGGTGTGCGCCTGGTGCGCCTGGAAGACGATCAGACCGTGGTCTGCTTCGACCATGTGCCCATGGACGGCGCTGAAAACGGCGGTGCGCCGCGCGTCAAGGCGCCCGTCACCGCAACGGAACCCGATGACGAGGACGTGATCGACGACGGGTTCGAGGAGCCGGAAGAATAGTTTCGGACGCAATGAACGGATACGACAGGCGCGGCCTCCAGGGGCTGCGCCTTTTTCGCGTCGGCCGGCCGGACGGGCATGGCGGCACTGGACGCCCGGGCTCCTGTCGTGTAAGGGCCCAATGCATGAAACGTGGACGAAAGACCGTGCGGAATGCAGCAACAGGGGACGGGCGGGTAGCCGGGTCCCTTTTTTTTGGCCGCATGACTGAAACCCCCACATGGGCCTGGAGGCTGGCGAAATGAATTGGCGGCACAAGGATCTGCTTGAAATATCCCAACTGGACAGGGAAGAGATAGGCCACGTCTTCGAGACCGCGGCCCGGTTCGCCGAGGTCAACCGGCGGCCCATCAAGAAGGTGCCCATACTGAAGGGCAAGAGCGTGGTTCTCTTCTTCGCCGAGGCGTCCACGCGCACCAAGACCTCCTTCGACATGGCCGGGAAGCGCCTGTCGGCGGACACGTTCAGCCTGACCAAGTCCGGCAGCTCGCTGCAAAAGGGAGAAAGCCTCAAGGACACGGCCCTGACCCTGCAGGCCATGAACCCCGACGCCATCGTCATCCGCCACTGGGACAGCGGCGCGGCGCGGTTTCTGGCCGAGCGCCTCGAGTGCTCCATCATCAACGCCGGCGACGGCTGGCACGCCCACCCCACCCAGGCCCTGCTGGACGGGTTCACCCTGCATCAGGTCTGGGACTCCTTTGCGGGCAAGACCGTGTGCATCCTGGGCGACATCGCCCACAGCCGCGTGGCCCGCTCCGATGTGGAGCTGCTGACCATGCTCGGGACGCGGGTCCGGCTCTGCGCTCCGCGCACCCTGCTGCCGGCCAGGGTTTCGACTTGGCCCGTGGAGGTTTTTTCCGACGTGGGCAAAGCGTGCGAAGGCGTGGACGCGGTCATCTGCCTGCGCCTGCAGCTGGAGCGCCAGCAGGCCGGGCTGCTGCCGGATCTGCGCGAATACGCCTGCACCTACGGCCTGGCCGCCAGGCATCTGGACAAGGCCAACCCCGGCGTCAAGATCATGCACCCGGGCCCCATGAACCGCGGCCTCGAGATCAGCTCGGAACTGGCGGACTGCGGTTCGAGCCTCATCCTGGACCAGGTCGCCTCGGGAGTGGCCGTGCGCATGACCCTCCTGCACCTCTATCTGACCCGGACCCGGGTCTCGGCATAAGCGGCGGAGGCACCATGGCACACGTTGATTTCCTGATACGCAATGTTTCCTGGCAGGACCGCGACTGCGACCTGCTCATCGGCAATGGCAAGGTGGTGGAGCTGGTTGAGACTGGCGCGGCCGAAGTGCCGGGCGTCCAGGTCGTGGACGGCGGCGGCCTGTCCCTCCTGCCGAGCCTCATCGACGCCCATGTGCATCTGCGCGAACCCGGGCAGGAGTACAAGGAGGACATCGCCTCGGGCCTGTCCGCGGCGGCCGGCGGCGGTTTCGGCCAGGTCATGGCCATGGCCAACACCAACCCCGTCAACGACAACGCCTCCGTAACCCGCTTCATGCTGCAGAAGGCGTCCATGGCCTTTCCGCAGGGGCCCTGGGTGAGGCCTGTCGGGGCGCTCACGGCGGGCCTGCACGGCAAGGAACTGGCCATGGCCGGGGAGCTGGCCCGGGCCGGCTGCGTCGCCCTGTCCAACGACGGGGTGCCCGTCGAAAAC
>CALMTS010000166.1 GCA_937872685.1 uncultured Desulfomicrobium sp. | reverse complement strand
CGCATGCTGGCGGACGCGGGCGTGGAGATCATGGGTACGGTCACGGGCATCACCGCGGTTCTCTTCTTCGTGGGGCTGCCGTTCTACATCAACACCGCCAAGGCCGGCTTCGAGGCTGTGCCCGTCCGCCTGGAGCGCGTTTCCAGGTCCCTGGGCGCCGGCCCCGGGGCGACGTTCTTCCGGGTGACACTGCCCCTGTGCAGCCGGTCCATGCTCGTCGGGATGATCATGTGCATGGCCCGGGCCCTGAGCGAGTTCGGGGCCGTGGTCATCGTCGCCTATCACCCCATGATCGCGCCGGTCCTGATGTTCGAGCGGTTCACGGCCTACGGGCTGAAATATTCCCAACCCGTGGCGGTCATCCTCATTCTGGTCAGCCTCGTCTTCTTCGTCCTGCTGCGCCTGCTGTCGCGCGGCCCGGTGAGGGAGGCATGATCCGCGTTTCCGGCCTGGGGCTGCGCTTTGCGGGTTTCTGTCTGGAGGATGTAAGCTTCCGGGTCGCTCCCGGCGAGTTCTTCGCGCTCATGGGGCCCACGGGTTCGGGCAAGACCCTGATCCTGGAATCCGTGGCCGGCCTGGTGGCGCACGAGACGGGAAGCATCCGCGTTGCGGGCCAGGACGTGGGGAACCTGCCCCCGGAACTCCGCAAGGTCAGCCTTGTCTATCAGGATCACGCCCTGTTCCCGCACCTGACCGTGCTGGAAAACGTCACCTACGGCCAACGTTACCACGGTGTCGGCGCGGAGGACGGTCGGCGGGAGGCCTTGGCGCTGCTCGAACGCCTGGGGCTGTCGAAGCTTGTCTCGCGCCGGCCCGCGCATCTGAGCGGAGGCGAGAAGCAGCGCGTCTCACTGGCCCGCGCCCTGGCCTGCAGGCCGGACGTGGTGCTCCTGGACGAGCCCCTTTCGTCCCTGGATCCCCAATTCCGGGACGATCTGCGCGGCGAACTGAAGAGCCTGCACCGCCAGTCCGGCCTGACCTTCCTGATGGTCACCCATGATTTCGTCGATGCCCTGACCCTGGCCGACCGGGCCGCCGTCATCCGGGCCGGCCGTCTGGAGCAGGTCGGGCCCATCGGAGAGGTCTTCCGCCAGCCAGCCTCGAGCTTTGTGGCGGCCTTCGTGGGCATGCGCAACATCTTCCCCCTGGGGCCGGAAGGTGAGTGCAGGCTGGGCGTCGAAACCGTTTTTCGGGTGCCTGGGTCTGTCAGCGGGGGGAACGTGGCCCTTCGTCCCGAGGATGTGTTCGTGTCTCGCGAGGGCGCTTTTCCCCCGGGTTGGATCAGCCTGCCGGGCAGGCTCACGGCCGTGCGGCACGAGGGTTTTTCCTGGTTCGCCGAGGTTGCCTGCGGCGAGGCCCGCTTCACCGCCGCCCTGGAAAGGCAGTTTCTGGCGGATGGCTCCCCGTCCCCGGGCTCGCCCGTCCGCCTGGGATTCGCTCCGGAAAGCCTGCATGTCATTCCGCGTGAGGACGAGCGCAGGGTTGCAGCATCCCACTCATAGGTCCTATAGGTCCCTACGACCCATCCCACCCTCAAAGGAGCCACCCAATGCCCGACACCCCCATCCAGCACCGATACCCCGACGACCTCAGCCACTGCTACGGCTGCGGCAGGAACAACGACAATGGCCTGCACATCGCCTCCCACTGGAACGGCGAGGAGGGGCTGGCCCGCTTCACTCCCCGGCCCGAGCACATTGCCCTGCCGGGCTACGTTTACGGAGGGCTGCTGGCCTCTCTGGTTGATTGCCACGGGGTGGCCACGGCGGCGGCCGCCTCGGCCGTCGACGGTGAGGGGCCCCAGCGCTACGTGACCGCTTCGCTGCATGTGGATTTCCTGCGCCCCACGCCTCTTGGCCCGGAGCTTACACTGCGGGCCAGGGTCACGGAGCGGCTGGGGAGGAAAGTCGTCGTGGAGGTGGAGATTCTGGCCCTGGACGAACTGCGCGCCCTGGGCCGGGTGGTCGCCGCGCCCATGCCCCGGACCATGGCCCGTGAATGAGGCGCGGCCAGGGGAAATCTAGCCTACCATCATGATGATCTTGGCGGACATGATCATGCCCACCAGGGCCACGGGGTAGACCGAGGCGTAGGCCGTGGCCGCGTAGGGCGTTTCGCTCAGGGACGCGGCGGCGGCCAGGCCGGGGGTGGACGTCATGCCGCCGGTGATGACGCCGAGCATGCGCAGGAAGGGGATGCGCAGTACCCTGGTGCACAGCGGCACGCCCGCGATCATGGGCGCCAGCGTCATGAGCGCCCCGGCCAGGAACAGCGGCAGGCCGTATTCCTGCAGCGTCGGCAGGAACGAGCCGCCCGCGGCCGTACCCACCACGGCCAGGAAGAGCCCCAGCCCCAGGTCGCGGATCAGGGCGTTGGAGGTGCTCGGAAGCTCCGTGATCATGGGCCCGATCTGCCGCACCGCGCCGAAGACGAGCCCCGCCAGCAGCACACCGCCCGTGGAACCGAGGGTGAAGATCCCCAGCCCCGGAAAGTAGAGCGGCACGGCCCCGAAGGCCAGCCCGCAGAAGAGCCCCGCCAGCAGGACCATGACGCTCGTGGCGAAGAGCGCCCGCACGTCGTCCCCCATCAGCTTCTTCACGTTTTCCAGCGCCTCGGGCGTCCCGACCACATGCAGCACGTCGCCCTGCCGCAGCCGTACGTTGGCGCCGGCCGGGCAGTCGAAGCCGTTGCGGGTGATGCGCGAGACCTGCACCCCGTAGACATGGCTCAGGTTCAGGGCGCGCAGGGTCTTGCCGGCCACGGCGGCCCGCGACAGCAGGATTTCCTTCTTCACCAGCACGGAATTGAAGGTCAGGTCCGCCTCCACCATGGGGCCGATGATGACCTCTGCGGTATGCAGGGCCTCGTGCGTGCCCACGGCCCGGATGGTGTCCCCCATGCCCAGGACCGTCTCCGCCGTGGCCAGTTCCGGGGCGCAGCCGCCCTCGCGCAGCACGCGGGTGATGGTCACCTCGGCCATGCGTTCGGGCAGCATTTCGGCCAAGGGGCCGGTGCAGAGATTGGGGTTGGTGACCTTGAAGTGCGTGAACTCCACCTGCGGATGCAGGGCGCTGAGCTCCTGCTCCAGTTTTTCCTCCTCCTGCGCGATGTTCGTGCGCATGAGGCGAGGCAGTAGCTTGACCACCAACACCACCCCGACCACGCCGAAGGTGTAGGCCACGCCGTAGGCAGCGGGTGCTGCGCTGTCGCGGGCCATCTCCACGGCCACCGCCAGGCCGGGCGTCGAGGTCAGGGCCCCGGCGAAAAGCCCTGCCGTGATCTCCTTGGAGAAACCGAACCAGGCCTTGCAGCCCAGGGCCGTGATCAGGCCCACGGCGATCATGGCCATGGCCCCGAGGCTCAGGGACAGGCCGCCGCGCTTCATGGAATGCACGAAGCCGGGGCCGGCCTGCTGGCCCACGGAGTAGATGAACAGGATGAGGCCCAGGCTCTGGAGCACGCCCGGAAGGGTGAATCCGGCGAAGCCGGCCAGAAGCCCGGTAAAGACGATGCCCGACGATCCCAGGGAGAAGGACAGGATGCGCACCTTGCCCAGCAGGTGCCCCGAGAGGATGACGGCAAGCAGAAGAAACAAGGGGTTATGTAACAGGTCCATATATGTGTCTCCGAGTCATTGTACAACTGATCAGTGTCGGAGGCACTACGCTTTTTCGCGGTCATTGCAAGAGGAAAATGGCGGCCAGCCTCCGCTGCCGGCCGGGCGGAACGATGATCCGGCAAGGGAATGGATGCGATGCATGGGCCCGGAACATGCTTGCCGGAACGATTTCAGTCCGGCCGCATCGGTCCCATGACCCTGTCGATGGCCTCTCTGAGATTGTCCATGGCCACCGGTTTGGACAGGTAATCGTTCATTCCCTCCCGCAGAAAGGTCTCCCTGTCCCCGGTCATGGCCACGATGGATATGCCCGCAACAAGGCTGGAAGATCACCTCCGCTCCACGCCGCGCTCCTTGAGCAGCGCATACAGCCTGGGCCGGGACAGCCCGGACAGGCGGCAAGCGGTGGGGATATGGCCCTTGCTGATGAGCATGAGGTTTTTCAGGTACCACGTCTCCAGCTCGGCCAGGTGTCTGTCCCGGTAGGTGCGCAGGTCCGGGAAGGTCTCCGGGTCCGTCATGGGAGGGGTTCTCTCCTCCAGAGCGGGGAGGTCGGCGACCTGCAGGCGGGCAACGCTGGCGCGGATGGTCCGCGACAGGTGCTGGGGGTAGAGGATGGGTTCCGAACCGGCGCGCAGCACGGCCTGGTCGATGGCGTTGACCAGTTCGCGGATGTTGCCCGGCCAGTCGTACTGGAGGAGGGTGTCGAGGAAGTCCGGGGACGACCCTTTGTTGTCGATGCCCTGACGATGGCAGGCGCGCCGGATGAAGTGGCAGACGAGGTCGTTCATGTCGTCCAGCAGGTCGCGCAGGGGCGAAAGCTCCAGGCGGATGCCGCGCAGGCGGTAATAGAGGTCGCGCCGGAAGGTCTCGGCGCGGACCATCGCTTCCAGGTCGCGGTTCGTCGCCGCCACCAGCCGGAAATTGCTGGTGATCTCCTGAGCCCCGCCGACCGGGCGGAAACTGCGGCCTTCCAGGACACGCAGGAAGACCTTCTGGGCGGACAGGGGCAGTTCACCGACCTCGTCGAGAAACAGGGTTCCTCCGTCAGCCTGTTTGACGAGCCCGATGGAGCGGTTGTCCGCGCTGGTGAAGGCGCCCCGTTCGTGGCCGAAAAGCATGCTCTCCACCAGGGTGTCGGGCAGGGCGGCGCAGTCGACCACGACGAAGGTTTTTTTGGCCCGGCCGCTGTTGGCGTGGATGGCCCTGGCGAAGAGCTCCTTGCCCGTGCCCGTCTCCCCGGTGATGAGCACGCTGACGTCCGAGGCCGCTGCTTCGGCCACGATGTCCAGGCAGGAGTTGAGCATGCGGCTGTTGCCGATGATGCCCTCGCGGCGCAGGGACACGGGGGCGCTCTTGGCCGGGCGCTCGCGGTGGTAGTCCAGGGCGCGCTCGACGAGCACCATGAGGCGCGGCATGTTGACGGGCTTGGGCATGAAGTTCCAGGCCCCGCTCCGGATGGCGGCCTCGGCCGCGTCAGGGTCGCGGTTGCCGGACAGCACGATGATTTCCGGGCGCGACGGGACTTCGCGCAGCGTGGACAGATACTCCAGGGTGTTCCTGTCCCCGGTCTCCTCCCCCAGCAGGACCAGCTGGAAATCCCCGACGTGAAGCATGGCCAGACCCTTGGAGAGGTTCAGGCAGTGGGCGGCGTGCAGGTCCCTGCGGGCCAGCTCCGACATGAGGTTCCGGGCCAGTTCCCTGTCTCCGTCGATGATGAGGATGGTGCTCATGGGTGATCCTGGCTTGTCTTGCATGGCAAGACGGTTGGTCGTTCTCGCTGTGCGTCATCAAGGTGAGAGGCGGGGGCGTGTGCATGTTGCGATGCGTGTTTTGCGAGTTCCTGCCACTCTCATACACGTATCAAGTGTCTCGTCAAGCGAGACTTTTCTTTTTCTCCGAGATGGAAGACGCATCTCTCTCACCTTGTCTTTGCCTGTAAAGAATTTCATTTTTCTATCTATCTTGTTCATCTCTATTCATAAATGGAATTTGGCATGTTTCGTGTCATACGGAGTGGGTGAGAGAGCGGCGACACGCTATGTACGGGTTCTTTAACAGATCAATATGCTGGAGATGACATAGAAGGGGTTGGGTTCAGGGAAGGCAACTACGTTTTCCCCTTCCAGGCGAGCGGCCCGCGACCCCGGGGCCGGCTGGCCACCCGACGGGAGGAGATGAGGATGAAACGCAAGTGGGACGCAAGGACCAAGGCGCGGATCGTGCTCGAAGGGCTCATGGGCGGCTGCGTGAACGAGATCTGCCGCTGCCATGAGCTGCGGCCGGGGCTGTACTACAAGTGGCGGACCCATTTTCTGGAGAACTGCCACGTCGTGTTCGAGGAACAGCCGCGCCCGCCGAGCCCGTCCGATCTGGCCGTCGAGAACGAGAAGCTCAAGCGGCTGGTGGGCGAGCTGACCCTGGAACTCAACAATGGCGGAAGCCACAGGTGACCACGGGACAAGGGGGATGACATGGCCAGGAAGATAGGTGTGTACGTCTGTCATTGCGGATCGAACATCGCGGGCAGGGTCGATTGTCCGGAGGTGGCCCGGTTTGCCGGGGGCCTGAAGAACGTGGCGGTCTCGCGGGACTATCAGTTCATGTGCTCGGACCCGGGCCAGGACATGATCATCAAGGACATCCGCGAGCGGGGGCTCGACCGCGTGGTGGTCGCTTCCTGCTCGCCCCGCCTGCACGAAAAAACCTTCCAGAAGGCCTGCGCCCGGGCCGGACTCAATCCCTACCTCATGCAGCACTGCTGCATCCGCGAGCACTGCTCCTGGGTGACGCCCGACAAGGACGAGGCCACCCTCAAGGCCAAGCACATCGTCGAGGCCGCCGTGCTGCGCGTCGGCCGGCACAAGGAACTCCATTCCCGCGAGGTCGGCGTGCTGCCCGACGTCATGGTCGTGGGCGCGGGCATCGCCGGCATCCAGGCGGCCCTGGACATCGCCAAATCCGGCCACCGCGTCATCCTGGTCGAGAAATCTCCTTCCATCGGCGGCCACATGGCCCAGTTCGACAAGACCTTCCCGACCCTCGACTGCGCGGCCTGTATCTCCACGCCCAAGATGGTCGCCGTGGCCCAGGAGCCGAACATCGAGCTTCTGACCTGGACCGAGGTCGAGGACGTCTCGGGCTTCGTCGGCAACTACACCGTCACGGTCCGCCGCAAGGCCCGCTACGTGCGCGAGGACATCTGCACGGGCTGCGGAGCCTGTCTCGAAAAATGCCCGACCAAGGTCGTCAGCGAGTTCGAGGAGGGCCTGAGTACGCGCCGGGCCATCTACCGCAATTCCCCCCAGGCCGTGCCGAGCACCCCGGTCATCGACCGGGACCACTGCAAGATGCTCACCAAGGGCAAGTGCGGCGCCTGCCAGAAGACCTGTCCCACGGGCGCCATCGACTTCACCATGCAGGACCGTCGCGAGGTCTACCACGTCGGCAGCGTGGTCCTGGCCACGGGCTACGACACCATGGACCCGACGCCCATGCGCGAGTACGGGTTCGGGCGCTACCCGGAAGTCTACACCGCACTGCAGTTCGAACGCCTGAACAACGCCGTGGGACCCACCGGCGGCAAGATCCTCATGAAGAGCGGCGAAGCCCCGAAGAGCGTGGCCATCATCCACTGCGTAGGCAGCCGCGACAGGAATTATCACGAGTACTGCTCGCGCACCTGCTGCATGTACGCACTCAAGTACGACCACCTCATCAAGGACAAGGTCGGGCACGGCTGTGAGGTCTACAATTTCTACATCGACATGCGCTGCTTCGGCAAAGGCTACGAGGAGTTCTACCGACGCGTGCAGGACGAGGGCGTGACCTTCGTGCGCGGCAGGCCCGCTGAAGTGGTCCAGGAGAACGGCAAGCTCGTGGTCGTCGGCGAGGACACCCTCATGGGGGTCCACGTGCGCGTGCCCGTGGACATGGTCGTCCTGTGCACGGCCATGGAGGCCCGCCCCGACAGCACCGACGTGGCCCGCATCTTCGGCATCGCCCAGGGCCGCGACGGCTTCTTCCTGGAAGAACACCCCAAGCTCGGGCCCGTGTCCACGGCCTCGGACGGCATCTACCTGGCCGGAACCTGCCAGGGCCCCAAGGACATTCCCGACGCCGTGGCCCACGCGTCCGGCGGCGCGGCCCAGGCCCTGGCCCTGGCGGCGCGCGGGGTGGTCTCCATCTCCCCGACCACCTCGTGGATCAACCCCGACATCTGCGTCGGCTGCAAGGTCTGCATCGGCTTGTGCCCGTACTCGGCCATCGAGTTCGACGAGCGGCGGCACATCGCGGTCATCAACGAGGCCATGTGCAAGGGCTGCGGCAGTTGCGCCGGGTACTGCCCGAGCGGCGCTGCCCAGGTGAAGCACTTCCGCCAGACGCAGGTCTTCAGTGAGATCGACGGCATGCTGGACCCGCTGCCGGACCTGCTGGCGCCGGCCGCTGAAATCTCTCAAACCACAGCCCAGGCGTGAGGAGGATCGCATGAACCAGGACTTCGAACCCGCCATTCTGGCCTTTGTCTGCAACTGGTGCACCTACACGGCCGCCGACCTGGCCGGCACCTCGCGCATGACCCAGCAGCCCAACGTGCGCCTGGTGCGCATGATGTGCACGGGCATGGTCGACCCCAAATACGTCATCAAGTCGCTGCTCTCGGGCGCCGACGGCGTGCTCATCAGCGGCTGCCACCCTGGCGACTGCCACTACCAGAACGGCAACTACAAGGCCCGCCGCCGGGTCAGGCTCCTGAACGAGATCCTCTCCCAGTTCGGCATCGACAGGCGCCGCGTGCGCTTGACCTGGGTCGGGGCCAGCGAGGGGCAGGAGTTCGCCGCCACCGTGAACAATTTCATCAACGACCTTCGGGAGCTCGGCCCGCTCGATTCGCGCGGCCTGGCCGCCCTGTAGCGGGATGAGGAGGACACACCATGGCCACCACGGCACGGATACAGATTGACGGTCAGGGGCCGGTCGTCGCCCTGCAGGGTTTTTTCAGGCGCTTGCTGGAGGACGAATCCCTCTCCGGCGTCATGCTGCCGGTCCATCTCTTCAGGCACGGCATGCCCATGCCGACCCTTGTCACCAGGCCGGACCAGCTCGACCGGGCCGACCCGCTGGCGCCGGCCTTCCCCATGAACAGCGCCAAGCTCGTTTCGCGGCTGACCAGGGGGGCGACAGGCGAGCGCATCGCCGTGGTCATGCGTCCGTGCGAGATCCGGGCCTTCATCGAACTGGTCAAACTCAACCAGGGGTCCCTGGAGGAGGTCATCCTCATCGGCATGGACTGTCCCGGCGCGTTCGACAACGCCCATTACAAGGAATTCCTGGGGGATCGGGAGGGTATGGCGGCCTCAGTGCAGTTCCACGCGTCCCTCTCCAATGGCGGTCTTGCCGGCGGATTCGAACTGGCGCCGGCCTGCCGGGTCTGCGAGTACCCGTCTCCCCACGGTGCGGACATGGTCATCGGGCTGCACGGCGCGGACCTGGGCAGCGCCATCCCGGTCATGGCCACCAGCGCCCGCGGCGAGGCCCTGCTTGGCGCCATGGGGCTGCCCGAGGAGTCGCCCGACGACCGCCGGGAAAAGGCCCTGGCCGCCCTGACCGCGACCCGCGTCCAGGCCCGCGACGCCATGATGGAGCAGGTGTCAGCCCGTACCGGCACCCTCGAACAGCTGGCCGAATACCTCTCGGGCTGCGTGAACTGCTACAACTGCCGCGTGGCCTGCCCGGTCTGCTACTGCAAGGAGTGCGTCTTCAACACCGACGTCTTCGAGCACAAGCCCTGGCAGTACCTGGGATGGGCCAAGCGCAAGGGCAGCCTGAAGCTGCCCACGGACACGGTCTTCTACCACCTGACGCGCATGGCCCACATGAGCACGGCCTGCGTCGGTTGCGGCCAGTGTTCCAACGCCTGTCCCAACGGGGTGGAGGTCGTGGAGCTCTTCCGCACGGTGGCCGCGCGCACCCAGGCCGGCTTCGACTACCTGCCGGGACTCAGCCTGGACCAGGCGCCGCCGCTGACGGTTTTCAAGGAAGACGAATTTCAGGACACGGTCTCGCACCTGGCGTGAGCCCGAGGAGGACGCAATGAGGAAGCAATATGGAGCGCTGGTGGTCGGCGCCGGGATAGGCGGAATCCGGGCCGCCCTCGACCTGGCCGTGATGGGGCACAAGGTGGCTCTCATCGACAAGCGGCCCAGCCACGGCGGCATCCTGGCCCAGCTGGACTACCAGTTCCCGTCGGACCACTGCGGCATGTGCCGCATGCTGCCGCTCATGAACCGGGACTCGGCCAGCCAGTTCTGCCTGCGCAAGGGGCTTTTCCACGAGAACATCGACCTCATGCTGAATACGGAGCTGGCCTCCCTGGAGGGCGAACCGGGCAAGTTCTTCGTCACCCTGAACCGCCGCTCCCCACTCATCAACCCGAACAAGTGCGTGAGCTGCGGCAAGTGCTCCGAGGTCTGCCCCGTCAAGGTCCCGAGCGAGTTCAACGCCGGGCTGACGAAGCGGTCCGCCGTGTACCTGCCCGTGCCCCACGCCATCCCCAACCACTACGTCCTCGACCTGGACAACTGCATCCGCTGCTGGAAGTGCCACGAGGCCTGCCCCACCGGGGCCATCGACCTCAAGCTCGACGAGCGGGCGCGTTTCAACATCCTCGTCGCCGACGCGGACGAAGCGACGCGCACCCTGATCCGGGAGAGCCTCGAGCACCTGCATTTCCCGGTGCTGGAGGCCGAGGGCGGGCAGGCGGCCCTGGACATGCTCGAGGCCGGGGCCGACGTGCACTACCTCCTCGTGGGCCTGAATCTCGAGGGCGTCGACGCCCAGCGTGTCATGGCCCGCGCCCGGGAACTGCGCCCGGGCCTGCCCGTGGCCGTCCTGGCCGAGAAGGGGCAGGAGGAGCAGGCGGCCGAGCTGGTGCGGCGCGGCGCGCGCGACACCCTCATGAAGCCCCTCAAGGTCAAGACCTTCGTGCCCTGGCTGGACAAGCACTACATGCGCATCGTCTCCGACGGCACCGAGGACCTGCAGGTCAGCGCCGTGGTGCTGGCCGGAGGTTTCGACTGCTACCACCCGGACATGGACCCCAATGGCGGGCGCGATGTCTGGGGGTACGGGCATCCGGCCGTGCTCACGGCGGTCGAGTTCGAACGCCTCATGAGCGGCACGGGGCCCACGGGCGGCAAGCTTCTGCGGCCCGGCGACGGCAAGCCCGTGCGCTCCATCGCCTGGATCCAGTGCGTGGGTTCGCGGGACGTGAAGAAGAACGCCGATTTCTGTTCGTCCGTGTGCTGCATGTTCTCCATGAAGGAGGCCATGCTGGCCAAAAAGGCCACGGGCGGCGAGGTGGACGCCACCATCTTCTACATGGACATGCGCACCTTCGGCAAAGGCTGGGACGAGTACCGGCAGCGCGCCGCGGACAACGGCGTGCGCTTCGTGCGCAGCAGGCCCCACTCGGTCCTGCCCGCGGCGGGCGGAGGGGTGGCCCTGGAGTGCCTGCACGACGACGGCTCGCGCCAGCGCGAGGAGTTCGACATGGTCGTTCTGGCCGTGGGGGCCAGGCCACCGGCGGGCACGGACGCTTTCGCCGCCGTCGCCGGCATCGACCTGAATGAATGGGGCTTCTGCCAGACCCAGCCCTACGCACCGGAGCGCACCAGCCGCGTCGGCGTGTTCTCGGCCGGCGCCTTCGGGGAGCCCAAGGACATTTCCGAGGCCGTCATGCAGGCCGGCGCCGCGTCCGAGGCGGCTGCGCGCATCATCAAGATCTACGACGTCCTCGGCCCGGCCCCGCCGGCCCCCGAGCCCGACTTCCCGGACGTCTCCCGCGAGGCCGTGCGGACCATGGTCGCCGTGTGCACGTCCTGCCCGACCCTGGGCAAAAGCGTGGACCTGGAAGCCCTGACGGACACCGTGGCCCGCGTGCACTCGGTGCGCGAGGTGGTGCGCGTCAGGCAGGCCTGCACGGCGGAAGGCTGGCAGCAGATCCGCGAGGCGGCGGCCGCCGGCCGGCCTAACCGCATCCTGCTGGGGGCCTGCATGCCCTACGCCTACATCCCGCGGCTCAAGGAGCTGGGCCGCACCGTCGGCCTCAACCCGTCCCTCATGGACGTGGTCGACGTGCACACGCCCACCTTCAACGGCCGCGACGCCGTTGATGTGGCCCGCGAGGTCTTCTCGACCCTGTCCATGGCCGTGGCCAAGCTGCAGGGTGCCGACCCCGCGCCGCCGGCGGTCATGGTCGACGTGAACCGCTCGGCCCTGGTGGTCGGGGGCGGGCTGGCCGGCATGACGGCGGCCATGGCCATCGCCGACCAAGGCTACGGGGTCTGCCTGGTGGAGAGCGAGGAGGAACTCGGCGGCATGGCCATGCGCCTGCACACCCAACTCGACGGCACGGACCCGCGCAAATACATGGAGGATCTCGTGGCCCAGGTGGAAAAGCACCCGCAGATCAAGGTCTTCAAGGACTCGCGGGTGGTCCTCTCGCGCGGCAGCGCCGGGCGGTTCCGTTCGGCCATCAGCGGCGACGGGGGGATCTTCCCCCTGGAGCACGGCGTGACCATCCTGGCCACCGGCGGCCACGAGGCCAAGATCTACGAGAGCGGTTTCTGCGTGCACAAGTCGGTCATGACCCACTTCGGCCTGGAGGAGAAGCTGGCCACCGGCGCCCTGGACGTCGGGGCCCTGAAGGCCGCGGCCATGATCCAGTGCTGGCGCTCCCGCAAGGAGGGCGAGCGCAACTACTGCAGCCGCATCTGCTGCCCGGAGATGCTCAAGAACGTGCTGACCATGAAGGAGCGCAACCCGGACCTGCCCATCTACGTCTTCTACCGCGACATCATGGCCCAGGGCTTCCTGGAGGCCTACTACACCCGGGCGCGCAAGGCGGGCGCGATCTTCATCCGCTACGACCTCGACAATCCGCCGCAGGTCTCCTTCACCGACGGCAAGCCCGTCATCACGGCCCTGGACCCGGTTCTCGGGGCGCAGATCCGCGTCGAGGCGGACATCCTCTCCCTGTCGAGCGGGGTGGAGCCCAACGACGTGGAGGACCTGGTGGAGATCTTCGGGGTGGAGTTGGACACGAACGGCTTCTTCCAGGAGGCCGACAGCAAGTGGCGGCCCGTGGAATCCATGAAGCAGGGCGTCTACCTCTGCGGCCTGGCCCACTCGCCCCGCCGCATGGCCGAGACGGTGGCCTCGGCCAAGGCCGCGGCCCAGCGGGCCATGCGCATCCTGTCCGCGGGCAAGGTGGCCCGGGAGAACGTCGTGGCCACTGTCCGGCCGTCCCTGTGCTCCCTCTGCCAGGCCTGCATCGCGGCCTGCCCCTTCGGGGCGCGCAGCGTGGACTTGGAGAACGAGGTCATCCGGGTCGACGAGATGCTCTGCCAGGGCTGCGGATCCTGTGCGGCCGTCTGCCCCAACAGCGCCACGATTCTGACCAGTTTCCACGACGGACCCATCATGGCGGTCATCGACGCCGCACTGGAACAACTGGCGTAAGCCAAGGGAAGGTGGACCATGAACCAGACGAAACCCCAGGCCTGGAGCCCGGATCCCGCTACCCGGGAGATCCTCGACGAACTGCGCGGCGAACTCGGGGCCTGCATGCAGTGCGGAACGTGCACGGCGTCGTGCCCCAACGGCTTTGCCATGGACGTCACGCCCCGGCAGATGTGGCGCATGGTGCAGTTCGGGATGCTCGACCGGATTCTGGAGAGCAGGACCTTCTGGATGTGTTCGTCCTGCTACATGTGCACCCTGCGCTGCCCGCGGGGCCTGAAACTGACCAGGGCCATGGGCGCCCTGAAGCGCCTGGCCCGGGAGCGCGGGACATGGAAAGTGCGCAGGAACAGCGCCTTCTACGACGCCTTCATGGACAACGTGGAAAAGTACGGGCGGGTGCAGGAGACGAGCCTCATGCCCGGCTATTTTCTCAAAAGCCGTGATCCGCTGCTGCCCCTGCACTACCTGCCCCTGGGGGTGCGCATGATGCGGGCCGGCAAGCTGCACGTTCCCGACGGCAGCCGGAAGGGGCGCCTCAAGGCGCTTTTCGCCAAGGTGCGGGAAATGGAGGACCGGTCATGAAGTACGCCTACTATCCAGGCTGCTCCCTGCAGGAGAGCGCGCACGAGTTCGACGTGTCCGTGCGGGCCGTCATGGACAGGCTCGGGGTCGAGCTCGTCGAGATCCCGGACTGGACCTGCTGCGGGGCCAGCGCCGCCGAGCCGGTCAGCCGGCTCATGAACTACGCCCTGCCGGCCCGCAACCTGGCCCTGGCCGAGAAGGAGCTCGCGGGCCTGGACGTCCTGGCACCGTGCAGCGCCTGCTATCTCAACCTGCTCAAGGTCAACCGCGAGGTCGTCGGCGACAAGTCCCTGCACGGCCAGGTCAACGAGGCCCTGGACGCCTGCGGCCTGGCCTACGGGGGAGGGGTGCGCGTGCGGCACATCCTGGATGTCCTGGTCAACGACGTGGGCGTCGAGGCCATCGGCGCCGTGGTCGGGCAGAATCTGAACGGCATGCGCGTGGCCCCGTACTACGGGTGCCAGATCCTTCGTCCGTACGAGGTTTTCGACGATCCCCGCAAGCCGCTGTCCATGGACAACGTGCTGACGGCCATGGGGGCGAAGATCCATCCCTGGGAGATGGGCGCCCGCTGCTGCGGCGCTTCCCTCATGGTCACCCATCCCGAGGTGGCCATGCATTCGGTGGAGGCCATCCTGGGCGCGGCCGAAGGGGCCGACGCCATCGCCACGGTCTGTCCCCTGTGCCAGATGAATCTCGAGGCCTACCAGCACGATTCGGCGGCAGGCGGGCATCACGTGCCGGTCCTGTACCTGACACAGCTCCTGGGCCTGGCCTTCGGCCTGGAGGAGCCGGCCGTGCTGCTGGAGAAGAACATGAGCCTGAACGGGAGCATGCGCGCCGGGATCAGAGCCCGGGCCTGGCGGCACGAGCCGCCGGGCGGGACCGAGGAGGCTGGGGGAACCTGATACACACAACAGAAGGGGGTAGTTATGTTCAAGGACATCATCGTCGGCGTGACGCCAACCGGTGTGGACGCATGCGCGGTCGAGGCCGCCGTCAATTTCGCCATGAAGTTCGAATCCAACCTGTACCTGGTGCACGTGGCCGGCATGGAGCAGGGCTGGGGCTCCATCGAGACCCTCGAAGCCTCGGGCGAGACCGGCCGGCTGGAGGCGCGCATCCGGGAGATGTATGCGCCGCTTTTGGCCCTGGTCCCGAACGCGTCGGTGCAGGTCGTGGCCGGCATCCCGCACAACGAGCTCCTGCGCCTGGCCCGCAAGAAGGACACGGATCTCGTGGTCATGGGGCCGCACACCAAGGAATATGAGGAAAAAAGGGCGCAGATGTGGGGCATGGCCGGCAGCACCCTGGAGCGCGTCAGCCAGAAGGCGCGCTGCCCGGTCATGATCGTGCACCAGTCCGTGGCCTGCAAGGACCCGGCCTTCTGCAACATCCTCGTGGCCACGGATTTCTCGGAGCAGTCCGAGTGCGCCGTCAGCTACGGCGGGCAGATGGCCCGGCAGTACAGGGCGGGATTGACGGTCATGAACGTCTGCGAAACGGCCACGGACTCGCCTCAGGGCCGTGCGGAGCTCGAAAACCGGTTGAAGGACGAATACGGCGACCGGCTCCAGGGCATCGAGAAGTGCGCCTACGAGGGCCGCTTCGGGCGCCCGGCCATGGAAATCCTGAACATGGCCAAGCAGCAGGGCTGCGACCTGATCATCATGGCCCACCACTCCAAGGCCGACGATCCCGAGGAGGCCTTCCTGGGCTCCACCGTGGTCCAGGTCTCGGTCAACGCGCCGTGCCCGACCATGAGCGTCAACCGTCACTTCGACCTGCGGTGCGGGCTGATGTACGACCAGACAGGCCAGGCCGTGGAGGTCACGGCCCATGCCTAGGGAGCAGCGGGGCCGGATCGTCCGGCCCCGCCGCGGCAACCTTTCATTTCGGGGGATACCGGGATGCTGAACGGAAAAACAATCGACCTTGGCCGCGGGACGAGCACCTTCATGCGCAAGGTCCAGGACCTCCTGCCCGAGGGCGGGAACCTGAACATGTGCCTGACCTGCGGGGCCTGCTCGGCCGGATGCCCGGCCACGGGCCTGGAGGGCATGGACCCCCGCAAGTTCCTGCGCATGGCGGCCATGGGCATGGACGAGGAGGTTACCTCGACGCCGTGGGTCTGGATGTGCACCATGTGCCAGCGCTGCATCTACGTCTGCCCCATGAAGATCGACATCCCCCGGCTGGTCTACGAGGCCAGGGCCTCCTGGCCGCGGGAGAGCCGGCCCAAGGGGATCATGGGGTCGTGCGACATGGCCCTCAGGAACGAGAGCGGCAGCGCCATGGGCACGGCGCCCCAGGATTTCGCCTTCGTGGTCGAGGACATGCTCGAGGAGTGCCGCGAGTCCCAGCCGGAGTTCGCGGACATGGAGGCGCCCATCGACAAGGAGGGCGCGGAGTTCTTCATCAACCAGAACTCCCGCGAGCCCGTGACGGAACCCGAGGAGCTCATGCCCCTGTGGAAGATCCTGCATGTGGTGGGGGCCGACTGGACCTACGGCTCCAAGGGCTGGGCAGCCGAGAACTACTGCATGTTCCTGGCCGACGACCAGAGCTGGGAGCATATCACGCGGCAGTCGGCGGAGAAGGCGGCCGCACTGCGGTGCAAGGTCTTTCTCAACACCGAGTGAGGCCACGTGACCTACTCAGTCCGGGCCGGACTGAAGAAATTCGGCATAGAGCACCGTTTCGAAGTCAAGAACATCTATGAATACTACGCCAAGTGGATCCGCGAGGGGAAGCTCAAGGTCAACTCCGACTGGAACAGGGAGCTGGGCCTCAAGTTCACGGTCCAGGACCCCTGCCAGATCGTGCGCAAGAGCTACGGAGACCCCATCGCCGACGACCTGCGCTTCGTGGTCAAGTCCCTGGTCGGGGAGGAGAACTTCATCGACATGGTCCCCAACCGCTCCAACAACTACTGTTGCGGCGGGGGCGGCGGCTTCCTGCAGTCGGGCTTCCGCGACCAGCGCCTGGCCTACGGCCGGGTCAAGGACGAGCAAATCAGGGCCACGGGGGCGGACTACTGCGTCGCCGCCTGCCACAACTGCCACGCCCAGATTCACGAACTGAGCGAGCACTACGGCGGGCACTACGGGGTGGTCCACCTGTGGACCCTCATCTGCCTGTCCCTGGGGATCCTGGGGCCCAACGAACGGACGTATCTGGGCGACGACCTGCGGGAGGTCAACGTCTTCCATCCCGAGACCGCGGTCTGAACGCGGTCGGCGGCTGCAGCACGTAAAAAGGCCGGAGTCCCCTTCAGGGAGTTCCGGCCTTGATTTTTGGTGCGGGAAAGGCGCTGCGGCGAAGTCAGGGCCTGGCCTGGGACCAGATCATGCCGACGAGCATGAGGGCACAGCCGATGAAGGCCTGGATGGTGAGGGTCTCGCCGAGCATCAGCCAGCCCGTCAGGGCCGCGAACACGGCCTCCAGGCTCAGAATGATGGCCGCCGGAGCCGGCCGGGCGTCGCGCTGGGCCACGACCTGCAGGGTGTAGGCCACGCCCACGCTCATGAGGCCGCCGTAGAGGATGGGAATGAGCCCGGCCCGCAGGCCGGCCAGGGTGATGTCTTCGGTGGCGGCCGCGCCGGCCAGGCTGATGGCGCTGCAGGTGGCGAACTGGATGGCGGCCAGCTTGACCGCGTCCACGGTCTTGATGCCCTGGGTCAGCTTGCCCACAAGCAGGACGTGCACGCCCCAGAAGACCGCGGAAAGCAGGACCAGGGCGTCGCCCTTGTCCATGGTGAAGGATTCCGTCACGCTGAGGAGGTACATGCCGGCGATGGCCAGTCCGGCCCCGGCCCAGGTCCCCGTCCCGTAGCGCTGTCCCAGGAAGATGCCGATGAGGGGCACGAAGACGACGTAGAGGCCGGTGATGAAGCCGGCCTTGCCCGCGGTGGTGTAGCACAGCCCGAACTGCTGCAGCCAGGCGCCCAGGAAGAGGGCCAGGCCCATGAGGAAGCCGCCTTTGAGAAGCGTGGAGAATGGCGGCGGCGCTGCGGTGCGTCGCTTGTCCAGCCAGGAGATGAGGGGCAGCAGGGCCGCGGAGCCCAGGGCGAAGCGCACGCCGTTGAAGGTCAGGGGGCCCATGTGGTCCATGCCCACGCGCTGGGCCACGAAGGCCGCGCCCCAGATCATGGCGGTCAGGAGAAGGAGGAGGTTGGCGCGGGCGGTGCTGGAGTTCATGGCAGATCCTGGTTGAAACGGCCGCAGGCGGGAATGGCCGCGGTCCAGCGGCAGGCTCTATCGGCCGGGGAACAGGCCGTCAAGGCTGTGGGAAGGGGGATGGAAGGTGTGGGCAGAGGGGACGAACCGGACGAGGCGCAGGCCTTGCGGTCGCGGCTGGATTTTCCGCCGGCGCCTCGTCCGTGTCAGTTCCTTTCTACGGTTCGTTGCTCTTGCCTTCAGCTCATTTCTTCTTCCAGGCCCCTGCGGGGTCCTGCACCCAGAAGCCGGAAGGCTCCTTCTCCGCGATCTGCGCCGCGCGGGCCTGCCCGACGAACTCCGGCGTGGTTTTCTGCCGTTCGGCGATGGCCTTGTATACGGCCGCACGGTCCTTGTTCTCGGCCTGGATCACGTCGGCCTGGGGTTTCTTGCCTCCGCGGAACTCAAGGAATCCCTTGTTGTTCTCGCCGACCAGGCCCTGGGACTTGAGTTCGGTGATGACCGGCAGGCGGGCCTTCATACGGTCCTTGATGCCGTCGGCCAGGGCGCCCTGGACGCAGAAAAGGACGGCCAGCGCCGCCAGCAGTGTCAGGGTGAAAATTTTCGTAGTGCGCATGGGTACTCCGTCAGTTGTTCGGGTTCAGCTTTTCTTCGGCCTTGTCGATATCCCCGAAGAAATCCTCCAGGTCCTTCTGGACCCGCACGTTCACATCGATGGTAATGTGGATGGGTTTGACCTCCACGGGCGCCATCTGCACTTCGTGGCGGGTGCTGCACGCGCCTTGCAGAAGCAGGATTGCGGCCAGGGCCAGGAATGGGATTCGCACGTCAACCTCCGTTGTTCATCAGTTCCAGGAGCTGTCTGTATTGCAAGAGCTGGTCCAGGGGCAGCCGGAAATTCACGTCCAGCCGGATGCCCTGGAACACCGAGCCGGGCGAGCTGGCCGAGACGCGGGCAAAGCCGCCGAAATCACGGTCGTACACGAAGGGCAGGGCCTTTTCCGGCTTGCCGTCGAGCTGCAGGGATACGACGAGTTCCCTGCCTTCGGTGTTCATGGTCACCTTGGCCCATTCGTAGGCGAAGTCCTTCAGCGCCTCGGACGCCAGGTCCAGCTGGCCGAACTGCGGCGTGCCCGGCGGCACCCCGGCGGTGAGGATTTCCGTGCCTTCAATGCGAAGTACCGCTTTCTCGCCCGGAGTGGAATAGAGAAAACCGTTGTCGAAGGTCAGGGCGCCGCCGGCCCAGCGCACCGGGATGCGGCCGTTGGCCGTGCCGCCGCCGCGGGCCTGGGTCATGCCGAGCTGGCCCAGGGCCTGGGCCAGCTCCACGCGGTCGCAGTACATCTCCACCGTGTAGTCCTCCACGCCAGGGTTGACGCGGAAGGCCTGGGTGCCGATGCGCCCCCCGGCCCAGCGGAAGCCGCATCCTTCCACCAGGATGCTGTGCGGGGCCTCGACCTGGAAGCGGACGTCGCCCTTGTCCAGGATCACCGTGCCCAGTTGCAGCCGCTCGAAGGTCAGGTACTGGGCGGGTTCGGAACGGCCTGAAAGGAGATCGGCAAAGGCGATGGCCAGTGAGCCCCCGGTGAGCTCGGCCTTGGCTTTTTCGTGGGTCAGGGTGAAGTCCGTCAGCGTTGCGGATGCCGGAATGGACGGGACGCCGCGGCTCAGGTCGAGCCGGGCCGAAGCTTCCAGGCGGGCCTCGCCGGCCAGGGTGGCCAGGGCCGGCTCGAAGCTCGGCAGGTCGCCCGGCAGGGACAGCCTCTGGGCCGTCTTGACTTCAACCCATGACGCCTCGGGCCGGACAGCGTCGAGAACCCCCTTGAGGGAGGCGCGGACCGCCACCGGAGTCGCGGTCAGGCTGCCGTCGAGGGTGAAGCCGTGAAGGTTTTGCGCGATGCGGGATGAAATCTTTGCCAGGCGCTTCTTTTTCCAGCTTGCGTCCACGGCCAGACTGCCGTCCGAGGATGCGGGCGTGGGCCAGGCGAGAGGAAGGCGAAGGGAGACGGTGGCGGCCGCGTCTCCGCTCCTGGCGCGAAGGTCCGCCCTGACGGCGCCCCGCAGGTCCGTGCGTTCGCCCAGAGTGAAGAGGCAGCTGCCGTCCAGACGGGTCGTGTTCAGGGCCAGGCCGGGCTGCATGGCGTCCAGACGTGCGCCGGAGATCGAGAGGGTCCCGTTTGTGCCTCGGGAACCGGCCGTGGCGTTGCATGTCAGCTCCAATCCGGCCAGGGTCGCCTTGGCCTGGCCGCGGGTCGCCCGCAGCCTGCCCAGCCCGACGGATGCATCGATGCGCGCCGCCGACGGGGTGGTGGAGACGTGGAGGGAGAGGGAGCTGCCGTCCAGGGCAAGCGTCAGTCCGGGCAACTGCGGCAGCCCGGCCTGCACGGTGTTGACGCCGCCTCGGGTGCGCAGGTCCCAGCCTGTTTCGGTGCGCCGGACCGAGGTCTGCCCGGCCAGGAGCAGCGGAGCGGGGAGGTCCAGCCCGGGCAGCGCGGCCAGGTTCAGTTCCCAGCCGCAGTCCAGGGCCCCCTGCTGCAGGTCTGCGTTGATGCCGCTCAGGGTCAGGACCAGGGGCAGCGGGGCGTCCAGGCGGACGGGGTCGACGGCCAGATTCAGGCCCGTGCCCCAGTCGAGGCGCACGGTCGCGTTGCCGTCCTGGGCCACCGGGCTCCCTCCGAGCAGGGCCTGCACCGAGGCCAGTTCCAGGCTGGCCTGCATGGAAGGCTTGCCGTCCGGCGGCAGGGCCGCATCGGCCAGGGCCTGCAGGGTCCCGCTCACGGGCAGGTTCCGCAGGCCGGGAACGAGGCTGGCCAGGGCCGCCACGGATGCCGGGGGCAGGGAGCAGCTCAGACGCAAATCCCTGCGGCCGAGGTCGGCCCGGACAAGGAGGCGCAGTTCCTGGCCGGCAGGCTGCGTGCGGGCATCCAGGACCAGGAGCCCGGCTTCGTCCAGATTGCCGCCGAGGGAAAACGGGGCCCGCACGTCCAGGGTGTCGCCGTCAAGCTCGACGACCCCGTCCACGGAGAAGTCCCCGATCTGCGGAATGGCGGTTTGTCCGGCTTCCTCCGATTCCTCCATGCGCGGCAGGCCCCGCACCGTCCACGTCCCGTTTTCCTCCCGGGCCAGGACATGCAGGCCCATGACCCGCACCCTGTCCACCCGCCCGCGCATGAGCCCTGTCAGGCTCCAGTCCGCCTGCACGGCCTCGACGCTGATTCCGGCGTCGGATCCCAGGGAAATTTCCCCCAGGTCCAGACCGGAAAGATCCGCGCGTCGGATTTCCGCGTCCAGATGGGCAATTCCCAGCTTCGAGGCGGCCATGGGCACGACGAACTCGCGGGCCAGCCGGGGCAGCGCGGCCCGAAGGGCGGCCACGGCAAGGCACAGGACGGCCAGAACGAGGATCGCTCCTTTCAGGAGCCGGGCCGGGCGCCGGTCATCTGGGGAGGAAGGGGTGGGCATGGCCCCGTCTAGCAAAGCTCGCGGCAAAGGCAAAGCGCAGTTCTGCATCAGGGGAGCGGGAGAAATTCGACGTGGAATTTCAGTTCTTCACTGGACAAGGAATGGGGGAGGATATATTAGGAAATCAAAGGCGATTGAACCTCAACGGAGGGAAGACCATTGGGCCATAAACAGGTTTCGGACGAGTGAAGGGAACGACACGCGCGGCCTGAAGAAGCGGGGCGAGGCCCGACAGCCCAGGCGATCCAGACGGTGAGACCGTCACCAGCGTTCCCGGGTTTCGAGAGTCGAAGATCACCTTTCAGGAAACATCAAAAAAGTGCATTGAAGATCTGAAAATTACATGGGTTGAAACTGAACGCCCCGCTTCGAGCCGAAGCGGGGCGTATTTTTTTTGTCTCAGCCTGCCCCGTTCCAGAGGCAGCCGGCCGCGCATCTAGCGCACGGCCAGCTCCATTTTCCCCCACACCCCGATCCGTCCCTCGCACTGCGCGAAAATCCCGTCCAGGCCGATTTCCTCCCAACCCTTCGCCAGCTCCAGGACTGCGTCCATGGCCTCCGCCCCGCCCAGGGCGTTGGCCAGGGCCGTGGCGGCGGCGTCGGCCAGGGACGCGTCCCGGGAACGGGTGACCACCAGGTCCGCCTTCCCGAAGCTCAGGGAGTGGCCGATGGTGGCCGACGACGCGCAGAACGAGCAGGGGAACTCGTCGGTCCGCACCGGCACGCACAGGCGCATGTCCTGCCCGGGCATGCTCAGGATGCCGATGTGGCGGTCGCGGGTGGAGAAAAGGTAGGTGTCCCCTCCGTTCTCGACCAGCAGATCCGGCGACTCCGGACTGAATCGCTCCGCGACCATCTGGGCCACGGTTCCGGCCACGGCGGCCATGGGACCCACGTTGACCAGGCTCCCGGCCCGGCACATGCGCCGCACGATTTCGGGCGCCTTCGGCGTTGCGTCCAGGGGTGTCAGGGACGTCAGGAAGTTCGGGTGGATGGCGGCGTAGGCGCGGATCTGGCCGCGCAGCAGGCGCACGTGGTCGGCCATGGGGGTGGAGAGATCCTCACGCGCCGCGACCCACAGGTCGGTCTCCTCGACGACGATCTGGAAGGACACCAGGTCAGGCTGCTGCGCGGAGCGGTAGGTGCGGAAAGGGGAACGGTGGACTCGGGGCCGGGTCATGCCGGCAGGCCCGGGCGGCACGTGGCCAGCAGTTCCTCGGCCTGCCCCTGGGGCATGGGCCTGCCCAGGAGGTAGCCCTGGGCCAGGTCGCAGCCGAGGGTCTGCAGGGCGGCCAGCTGCTCCGGCGTCTCCACGCCTTCGGCCACGATGCGCAGGTCCAGGAGCTTGCCCAGGCCGATGATGGTCTTGATGATCTCCAGGTTGCTGGGGTTTTCGAGCATGGTCTGCACGAAGGACCGGTCGATCTTGAGGATGTCGATGGGCAGCCGCTGCAGGTAGGACAGGGAGGAATAGCCGGTGCCGAAGTCGTCCATGGCCACCTGGAAACCCATCTTCTGCAGCCGTTCCAGCCGGGACGTGGCCATCTCCGGGTTTTCCATGACCGCTGTCTCGGTGATTTCGAGCTTGATGTGCCTGGCGTCGAGATTCGTCTCGCGCAGCAGTTCCGCCAGCATGGGGATGAGCGACGGCTGCAGCAGGTCCCGGGGGGAGAGGTTCAGGGCGAGGCTCACGTCGACGTGGGCGAAGCGTGTCCGCCAGTCCGCCATGGTCCTGCAGCCGCGGTTCAGGACCCAGGTGCCGAGATCGGTGATGAGACCGGCCTCCTCGGCCACCTGGATGAACGCGCCGGGCGCCAGGGTCCCTCGGTCGGGGTGGTTCCAGCGCAGCAGGGCCTCGAAGCCGCTCAGCCTGCTTTCTTCCATGTCGTAGATGGGCTGGAAGTAGAGCTCGAACTCCTCTTCCATCAGGGCCTGGCGCAGGTCGTTCTCCAGTTGCACGGTGCGCACGACATGTTCGTACATGCTCTTGCTGAAGACCTTGAACTGATTCTTGCCCAGCTCCTTGGAGCGGTACATGCTGATGTCGGCATCGCGCAGGAGGTCGTTGGGCGAGGTGTACCTTCCTGTCTGCAGCACCACGCCCACCGAGGCGCTGACCTGAATCTCGTGATCGAAGATGTTCAGGGGCTGCCGGATGGACTCCAGCAGGCGCCGGGTGATGCCGATGGCCTCCTGGTTGCTCTGGAAGTCCTCCAGCAGGACGGCGAATTCGTCCCCGCCCATGCGGGCCACCGTGTCCATGCTGCGCAGGCAGCATGTCAGCCGTTTGGCGACCTCTTGCAGCAGCTGGTCACCGGCCTGGTGCCCGAGGGTGTCGTTGACGCGCTTGAAGCTGTCCAGATCGATCATGAGTACTGCGAAGCGGTAGTCGGAGTTGCGGCGCTGGCGCGTCATGGCCCGGTTCAGGCGTTCCAGGAAGAGGATTCGGTTGGGCAGCTCCGTCAGGTTGTCGCGCAGGGCCTGCTGGGTCAGCTGCGCCTCGTAGCGCTTGCGTTCGGAAATGTCGCCGAAGATGAAGAATGCCCCTGAGATGGCTCCGTCCAGCACGTACGGGTAGCCCAGCATCGAGACGGGGATGGTGCGGCCATCCTTGGTCCTGCGCAGGGTCTCGGTGCTTACGGGCGTGCCGCCCAGCACGGTGGAGAGGAAGGTGAAGCTCTCGTCCAGGCTTTCGGGGGGCAGCAGGACCTCGAAGAGGGAGTTCAGGTCCTTTCTGGTGAACCCGAAGAGGCTGGTGAAGCTCGGGTTGAGGTCCATGGGCACGCCGTCCTTGCCCAGGAGCAGGATGCCCTGGGGGGAGTTGTCGAAGAGCTGCTGAAAGAGACTTTTCTGGACGGCCAGCCTGTGCTCGGTCTCCTTGCGCATGGAGATGTCCTGCACGGAGCCTTCGAGATGCATGATGGAGCCGTCCGCGCGTTTCACGGTGCGCATGTTCAGGGAAACGGAGATCCTGCTCCCGTCGGCCTTTTCCGTGTCCGTCTCGAAGTTTTGCACCGTGTCCATCTGCAGGACCTGGCTGAGCAGCCTGATGCGGTCCGGGGAGGTCAGGGCGTGCTGCAGGAACCCCGCGGCGCGGGTCATCAGATCCTCGACGCTGTCGTGTCCGAAAATGCGGGCCATGGCCGGATTCGCGCTCAGCAGGTCGTGATCCAGGGAGATCTGGAAAATGCCTTCGGTGGCGTTTTCGAAGATGGAGCGGTGTTTCTTCTCGCTTTCGCGGAGCGCCTTTTCGGTGGCGTTGCGGGAAATGGCCATGGCCAGGTGGTCGGTCACCGAGGCCAGCACGGGGGCGTCCTGACCGGAGAAACGCAGATTGTCCTCGACGATCAGGATGACCACGGAGCCAAGGATCTTTTCGCCATAACGCAGGGGCGAGATGAACCACCGGGTCTGATCCGCTGACCGGGCTTCGTCGAGGCCGTTCCTGGAAGGGTCGATCAGCCGGGCCGAGCTGGACTGCCTGGCTTCCGCGGCCAGGGCCGAGAGGGCTTTGAGCGTTTCGGGCCGGGCCAGGCTCTGGTGGCTGAAAAAGGGGTAGGTCTGCAAGGCTCCGCTGCCGACCATCAGAGAAATGTGCATGATCCGCGCGCCGAGGTGCTCCGAGAGGATTTCGAAGACGCGGGCGAAGATTTCCTCGTCGGCCATGGGGGTGCTGGCTGCGGTGGAAACCAGGTACAGGACCTGCGTTGTGAGTTCCGCCCGTTTCCTGTCGGTGATGTCGCGGATGGTCTGGATGGCTCCGGCGATGTTTCCCTCGCGGTCATAGAGCGGCGTGGCCTTGGCCCAGACAAAGGCTCCCCGGCCGCCGTACAGTGCCGGGACATGGACCTCCGTGGCCAGCCCCTCGGCCGTGCTCTCTTCGGGGTGGTACATGGGGTAGTGCCCGCTCGGGTCCTTGCCGATGAAGTCCAGGAGGATGGGGCGCGGATTGCCGTAGAACGGGACTGCGTAGGCGTACCCAGATTTGCCGAGAATCTGCTCCTTGTGCACCCCCGTCATGTTCTCGATGGCCCTGTTCCAGGCGATGACGCGGTGTTCGCTGTCAACCACCAGGGTGGGGTCGGGGAGGAACTCGATGATGTGGTCCAGGCGCTGCTGCGTTCCGCGCAGGGCGTCCTCGGCCAGGATGCGGTCCGAAATTTCGCGGATCAGGATGAGGATCATGTCCCGTTCGAGATTGGCGAAGCGGGCTTCATAATACCGAGTCCGCCCCCCGGCGTGCAGCGCGTACTCGGTCTGGAAGAGCTGTGTGTGCTCCATCTCCCGCATGGCCCGGGCGAAGGCTTCCGGCTCGGCGACGTCGGGGATTGCGGTGACGTTTTTCTTGAACAGGCTGGCCGGTTCCCGTCCGAACAGGGGCCATACGCCGCCACGGCATTCCTTGATCACGCCTTCCCGCGTGACCCACAGGAAGACGTCGGGCAGGGCCATGAACACGGCGCGCATGAGGGCGTTGCGCTGCACGAGTTCCGAGGAGCTGATGTCCAGGGACCTGTCCAGAAGCTCCCGGTCGTCTTCAAACTGCCGGTAGGCTTCGTCGATGAGCCGGACGAAGGAGTTGAAATTGGCGGGCATTTCCTTGTCGGTCAGTTTTGCCCGTTTGAGCTGGCGTTGCAGGAGGCGGTGCATGATCAGGCCAGCTCCTGCAGTACGGTGACCATCATGGTCTGGTTGTGCAGAAAGCATGGCTCTCCGAGCATGCCGCCGGCGAGTTCGCCGTAGGAATAGAACCCGGTCAGGGTTGCATCCGGGCCGAGGGCCTGAGCCACGGCGTCGATCTCCTCCTCGGTGAACTGCTTGAGCAGCATCTTGCGCCCTACGCAACTGACGAGGATGGCCAGGGTTTCCCCTCCCTCCAGGCGCGCCAGGCGGCCCGCCTCCTCGGCCCCGTCCAGCAGGTTGTCCACCTTGCCGCGCATGAGCCGCACCGTGCTGCCCAGGGGGATGTCGCCGCCGAAGGAGAGGCTCCCGGCGTTCCGGTCCACGCCCAGGATGGTGCGCGTGACCCAGCGCGCGCTGCCTGGTTCACGCAGGCTCAGGGGGAACAGGTGTCCGCTGGCCGGGAGGTTTTGGGCGTGTTTGCCGAGGTAGCGTTCGAACAGTTCCAGAGCGGATTCTCCGTCCATTTCCAACAGGACGTTGTCGTGGGCTGCTGTGACCAGGCGCTCCGGCCCGAACGGTTCCCAGCCGCCCCGCGTGCCCTGGCCTACGCGCAGCCTGTCGCCGTAGAAACCGATGCAAAGGGCTCCGCCGGAAAAAACGTCCGTCCCGTGGAGCAGGGCGGTGCGTTCGAATCGCTCCCCGTCGGCGGCCATGCCCCCGGTGATGCCCACACCGGGCGGAAGGGCCCCGGAAAGACCGGCCGAGAGGGCGCAGCCGTTTACGGCCAGACCGTCGGAGAGGACAAACACATGGGCCAGGCCTTCATGAGGCAGGGTCGAACCGAGATGGTGTCCCAGGGCGTGGTTGTCGGGGTGATCCGAGGCCAGGGCCGCCACGGTTTCGAAGCTGGTGTGCTCGAAGGCCACAAGTGTCGCGCTGATGGTGTCCTCGAAGAGCAGACGGTCCTGGATGACGCCGCCCGTGGAGCATCCGACGATGACCGGATTGGAACACGTTTCGCTCAGTTTCCGTGCCGCGGATTTCACCGCGGATTCGTCCATGTCGGACCAGAAGACGAAGGCCAAAACCCTCTCCTGCCCGATTCTGGCCCTGGAGCACTTGAGCCAGCTCCCGTTCCTGTTCATGTGCAGTTGATTGATTTTCATGGTGTTTGCGCGGCTTGAAAAGGGCTAGTCCCGCCATCTGAGGCGGATGGTCCGAATGCGTTCCGTGTTCTTGAAAAAGGCGTCCACCACCCGGGGGTCGAAGTGGCTGCCCGAGCTTTCGCGGATGATGTCCAGGCATTGTTCTTCGGGGAAGGCTTTCTTGTAGGGGCGTTCGCTGGCCAGGGCGTCGTAGGTGTCGACCACGGCCACGATGCGTGCCTCCAGCGGGATGTCCTCTCCGGCCAGGCCGAACGGGTAGCCGCTGCCGTCCCATCGTTCATGGTGCAGCAGGGCCAGCATGCGCGCCAGATCGAGAAGCTCGTTGCCGTCCCCGCTTTGCTGGGCCCAGTTCTCGCAGCTGGCGTGGGCCTCCTCCTTGCTCGTCAGGGGGCCCAGTATCTCGCATCCGAACATGCAGTGCATCTGCATGACCTTCCACTCCGCCGGGTCGAGTTTGCCGGGCTTGAGCAGCACTTCGTCGGGCACGCCGATCTTGCCGATGTCGTGCAGGGGGGCGCAGTCGCGCAGGTTGGCGCAGCGGTCCGTGTCCAGGCCCAGGGCCTCGGCCAGGACGGCCGCGATCTCCCCGACGCGGATGACGTGGTGGCCCGTTTCGTTGTCCTTGTATTCGGCGGCGCGGCTCAAGCGGTGCATGATCTGCCTGCGGGTGCGTTCCAGTTCGGCCGTGCGCTGTCTGACAAGCTCTTCGAGGTTGGTCTGGTATTCCCTGTTTTCCCGGATGAGCCGGGCCTTTTCCATGACCTTGCCGAGGGTGTGTTCGAGGATGCTGAAATTGTGCAGGGGCTTGGTCAGAAAGTCCCAGGCGCCCAGGCGCACGGCCTGCAGGGCGTCGTCCACCACGCCCACGCCCGAGAGCACGATGATGGGCAGTTCCGGGGCCTCTTCCCTGGCCTGGCGCAGAAATCCGTATCCGTCGAGGACCGGCATGTTCAGGTCCACGATGACTGCGGCCAGGCCGGGCATGGCCGAGCGCATCGTCGCGAGACCTTCCAGTCCGTTGGCCGCGTCCAGGGCGTCATACCCCAGGTCCTCAAGATACGCGCACAGTGAGCGCCGCAGTCCGTCTTCGTCGTCGATGACCAGAATCTTCATTCGTGTTCCCGCCGGTTCGGCATACAAGCGTTGTCAGACACGTCCGTCCTCCCGTTATGTTGAAACACCGCCCCTCGTCCAGGGCTCCGAAGCGCTTTCCGCGCCACGGTCCGATCCGGGCAGTTCCACCGTGAAGACGGTGCCGCCCTCGGGCGGGCACTCGACATGCATCCGGCCGCCATGCCCCTTGGTGATGATGAAATAGGATACGGACAACCCCAGGCCCGTTCCCGCGCCTGAGGATTTGGTCGTGAAGAAGGGCTCGAAGATGCGTTTGCGGTTTTCCGGGGAAATGCCCGGGCCGTTGTCCGCGATCTCGATGCGCAGGCCCGGCTCCATGTCCCTGGCGCGGATGCTGATGCGCGGGGCGGCCGTGGGCGGATCGGCTTCGGACATGGCCTGGGCCGCGTTGCGCAGGAGGTTCAGCAGCACCTGCTCGATCTCGGTTTCCGTGCATTCGCATTGCGGGAGGTTCGGAGGGATGTCCCTGATGATCTCGATGGCCCTGAAGTCGTAGTTCCTCTTCAGGTCGTAGTCGCTGGAGGCGAGCCGCAGGGCGTTCTCGATGACGGTGCCGATGTCGCAGACCGACCGTCTGGACTCGCTGCGCCTGCTGAAGTCGAGCATGTGACGGATGATCTCCGCGGCGCGCACCGCCGCGCCCTGGATATCGCGGATGAACAGGTCGATCTTGCGCTCGCCGAGGTAGCGCGAGACCTGGTCGAGGTCCACCCCGATGCGGGCCGCCGCCTCGATGTTCTTGGGGAAATCGGGCTTGGTGCGCAGGGCGATGGTCTGGACCGCCTGCAGCACGATGCCCAGCGGGTTGTTGATCTCGTGGGCGATGCCCGCCGCGATGCCGCCAAGGGAGAGCATTTTCTCGGACTGGACCATGGTGTCCTGCATGGCCCGCAGGTGTGTGATGTCGCGGGTGATGGCCAGGATGCAGGTCACGTCGTCGACGGCCATGAGCTTGGCCGAGGCCGAAGCGTGGAGGATATGTCCGTCCCGGTGGCAGATGTCGAATTCGAAGTTTTCGACATGCCCGTCGCGCATGAGGATGGCGGCAAATTCCCCTCTCCGGGCGGGGACGGCGAAGATGCCCAGGCCAAGAGTGCTTTTCCCGAGGGCTTCGTCACGGGAGTATCCGGTGAAGCGGGTGAACGCTTCGTTGACCTCGAGCAGGGTGCCGTCGCTCTCCCGGGCCAGGGTGATCATGTCCGGGGAGAGGTGGAAGAGGCGCGAGAACATTTCCTCCGAACGGCGCAGGGCTTCCTGCGCTGTCTTGAGTTCGGTGATGTCCACCGTCATGGAGAGGACGCAGTCCTCGCCGCCGAGGGTGATGAGGCCGCCAGAGTACAGGATGTGCCTCACGCTCCCGTCGGGGCTGTGCACCCGTGTTTCCAAGTTGTGGATATTTTTGCGGTGGCGCAGGGCCAAAAGAATCTCGTCCCTGTGCTCCCCGGGAATGGCGCCGATTTTTTCGGGCGAGAGGTCGAGGAGCTTCTGCCTGGTGGTTCCGAGCTTCTCCAGGAAGGCGGTGTTGGCATCCATGTACTTGCCGTCGGAAAGACGGTTGATGGAGATGGAATAGGGCGCGTTCTCGAAAATGGTCCTGAAGCGCCTCTCGCTCTCTTCGATGGCCAGCTGCTTTTGTTTGAGCTCGGAGATGTCGCGGCCTTCGACGATGATGTTGACGACCTTCCCGGTTTCATCCCGGAAGGGGGAAGCCGTGAAGTCGAAGACGACATGGCGGCCTGCGGGGTCGACCTGCATGATCTCCCGGCGCACGGTCTCGCCGGCCCGGACCTGTTCGATGACCTGGCGCAGCAAGGCTTCGGCCCGTTCCCTGTCCGGCCACCATGGGCCGTCCCAGAAAGGCTTGCCGATGACGTCCCCGGGTTTGGCGCCGGCCCATTCCAGCGATGTCCGGTTTGTGGTCAGGAGAACCCCGTGCAGGCTCAGGAGGCCTATGAATTGCGAGGTCTGTTCCAGCAGGGCCCGGTTCAGCGCCTGGAAGCGCGCGACTTCCTCCTGGACCTCCCGCGTCTTGTGGATGTCGATGTTCAGGCCGATGATGCGGGTCGGGCGGCCTGCGTCATCCCAGGCCACGGTCCTGCCCTTGGCCAGGATCCAGCGCCAGGATCCGTCGTGGGCGCGCATGCGGTATTCGGCCTCGTACATGCCGTGCCCCCCTTCGCGGATGTAGCCCGAGAAGGTGTCCATGGCGGGCTGCCGGTCCGAGGGGTGTATGAGGTCGCTCCAGCTGTCCAGGCTTCCCGATGTGCGTTTGGGGGGGTAGCCGAGCATGGTGTACCATTCGGGGCTGTGTTCCTCGCGTTTCTCGACCGGGAAGAACTCCCAGTATCCGGCCTGGGTGGCTTCCATGGCCAGGCGGAAACGGCCGACCTGGTCCATCAGGGCGGCCTCCGTGTGCTCCAGTTCGGACACTTTCCGGCGCAGTTTGCGGCTCAGAATCCAGGTCAGTCCGGCCAGCAGAAGCACCATGGCCAGAATGGAGAGGACCCCGATGATCAGTGCATTGCGTGTTCTCGGGTCGATGGATTGTGCCGGGAGGCGGATCCACCGGTCTTTCAAACGCTGCATTTCACTTTCGGGCAGGGTTGCCAGGGCTTTGGACACGGCGCTGGCCAGGAGCGGATACTGGCGGCTGACGCCAAGGGACAGTTCCTGGGTGACGCCGATGTCGCCGGCCACCCGCAGGTTGGAGAGGCCCTGTTCCTGGATGTACCATGCGGCAACGGCCAGGCTCTCCACGAAGACGTCGACGGTGCCGAAGGCCACCTCGCGCAGGCCTTCAGGAATGCTGTCCACTTCGACGATCGTGAACCGGCCGAGGTTTGCGTTTTTCACGAAGTCACCCGAAGCGTAGCCTCGCACCACGGCCACGCGCATCCCGTCGAGATTGTTCAGAGTGAGTTTTTTCGTGATGTTGCGGGTCGTGATGATGACCAGCGGAATGTGTGCGTAAACCGGGCTGAAAACGGTGTACTGCGCCCTTTGAGGCGTGCGCATGAGGGCCGGGGCCAGGTGCACCGTCCCCGTCTGCAGCCCCCGCAGGACGTCTCCCCACGGGGTTGCCTGTTTGCGGAAGGTGACGCCCAGCGCCTCTTCGATATGGGCCACGAGATCGGCGCTCAGGCCGGTGAAGAATCCCTCGGAGTTTTCGAATTCGA
>CALMTS010000165.1 GCA_937872685.1 uncultured Desulfomicrobium sp. | reverse complement strand
CCTGCGGACTCGGCGACCTTCAGGGCGCCGATATTGGCGCACATGCCGCGCAGAGTGTGTACGAGCATCCTGGCCTCGGCCTGCTCCCCGCGGTCGAGAAAGCCCTGCAGCACGGACATGGCCTGCGCATATTCCAGACGGACCTGTCCCAAGGCCTCGAAATACCCTGCGGCGTCGCCGAGAAAACGGGCCACCCCGCCCTCCACGTCGATGTCCTGCAGAACAGGCAGGCCGTCCGTGTCCGAACCGGAAGGCACGGGCGGCGCAGGCGCCAACTGCGGCCGCAGCCAGCGGGTCAGCACCCGGTAGACCTCGGCCGGGTCGATGGGCTTGAACACGTGGTCGTCCAGCCCCGCGTCGCTGATTTTCTGCCGTTCCTCGGGAAGGACATGGGCCGTCATGGCTACGATGGGGAGCCGGGCCAACCGCGGGATGGCCTTGATCCGGCGGGATGCCTCGAACCCGTCCATCAAGGGCATCTGCAGGTCCATGAAGACCAGGTCGAATTCCTGCTCCCGGGCCAGCCGCAGCGCCTCGGCGCCGTTGACGGCCGCGATCACGGTCAGTCCGGCCTGCTCCAGGATGCCGCGCGCCACCTGCCGGTTGAGTTCGTTGTCTTCGGCCAGGAGAATGCGGCCCCCGCGGCAGAGGGCCTGCCCTTCGTCCTTCGGGGACAGGGAGCACTCGGCCGTCTCCGGCTTGACCCCCAGGGCCTCCCGCACGCCGCTGTCCAGGGCCGAACGGCTCACGGGTTTCGTGACAACGGCGGAGAAGCCCTGACCTGCGGCCGCCCGGATCAGGTTGTCATGGCTGAAGGGACACAGCAGGATCGCCCTGTCGCCGGAGCGCAACGTCCCGGATTCCGAAATCCGCTCCCACAGCGCCGGCCCGTCCATATCCGGCAGCTTCCAGTCGACCAGCACAAGCCACGGCGGCCCCGGTTCCGCCCCGGCCAGCATCTCCAGGGCCGACGTCGCGGAGGGGGCCGTGGCGGCGTCCAGCCCCAGGTCCAGCAGACATTGCTGCACAAAGAGCCGCGACGAATCCAGGTCGTCGACAACCAGCGTCCTGACATTGCGGAACTCGGCGGGGATGCGCACCGGTTCCCCGGCCGACCGTTCCCGGCCGGACAGGGAAAACACGGCCGTGAAGGCGAATGTGCTGCCCTGCTCGGGGAGGCTCGTCACCCACAGCTCGCCTCCCATCAACTCGACGAGATGCTTGGAGATGGACAGTCCCAGCCCGCTGCCCCCGTAGCGCCTGCTGGTCGAGGCGTCGGCCTGCGAGAACGGGGTGAAGAGGGAAGCGACCTGCTCAGGACTCATGCCGATGCCCGTGTCCATCACTTCGAAGCGCAGCTTCACCTCCGCCCCGGCGTCAGGGCTGTCGAGAAAGACGCTGATGCGGATTTCGCCCTCGTGGGTGAACTTGGCGGCGTTCCCGGCCAGGTTGATGAGGACCTGGCCCAGCCGCAGGGAATCGCCCATGAGGAAACGGGGAACCCGCCTGTCGACGGTGATGACGAACTCAAGGTTCTCGCTGACGCGCATGGCCACGACGGCGGCCATGTTGTCGAGCACCTCCTCGAGATCGAATTCGATATTCTCCATGACGATCTTGCCGGCCTCGACTTTGGAGATGTCGAGGATGTCGTTCAGAATGCCGAGCAGGGCCTTGGCCGAACGCTCGACCTTGAGCAGGTAGTCGCGCTGCCGCACCGAAAGCTCCGTGCCCAGGGCCAGATGGACCATGCCCAGGATGGCGTTCATGGGCGTGCGGATCTCGTGGCTCATGTTGGCCAGGAAGCTGCTCTTGGCCTGGTTGGCCACCTCGGCTTCACGGGCCAGCCCCTCGGCGCGGGCGATGGCCTTTTCGAGCTGCCGGTTGAGCTGCTGCATGGCCTCTTCGGCCTCCTTGCGGGACCTGATGTCGACGATGCACTCCAGCAGCTTCTCCTGGCCGCCGATATGGATCCGGGTGACGGTCTTGAGCACGGGGATGGTCGTGCCGTCTGCGCGGATCATGACCCGGTCGGAGTTGTCGACCCGCTGTCCCTGGTCCACGATGGGGCAGCAATCCTCGTTGGCCGGACACAGGAAGTGGTGGCAGCGCTTGCCGGCAATCTCGCCGGGAGGTGCACCGAAGAGGGCGGCCGCGGCCGGGTTGACGCTTTCGATGACCCGGCTTCCGGCGTCGATGATGACCAGGCCCACGGGCAGGTGTTCCATCAGCGTGCGCTGCAGGGACTCGCTGTCCTGAAGTGCCGCCCGCATGCTCTTCTGCTCGGTTATGTCCTCCTTGAGGGCGACGAAATGGGTGATGCGCCCCGCGCTGCGGATGGGCGAAATGGTCACGTATTCCCAGAAGAGTTCGCCGTTCTTGCGCTTGTTGTGGAGCTCGCCCTTCCACTCCCCGCCTTCGCGGATGGTCTTCCACAGGTCTTCGTAGATTGCGGCCGGCATCTCGCCGGACTTCACGATGCGCGGGTTCTGCCCCACGGCCTCGGCCAGGGAGTACCCGGTCTTCTCCTCGAACTTCGGGTTGACGTACTCGATCACGCCCTCGGGATCGGTGATGATGACGCTGACCGGGCTCTGCTCGACGACGGTGGAGAGCTTGCGGCCGCGCTCTTCGCTCTCGCGCAGCGCCTTCTCCGTGCGCTTTCGCTCCGAAATGTCGTGAAACGCCGTGACGGACCCGGCGTAGACCCCATTCTTGAAAATTGGCCTGCTGGCCACCTCGACCGCCAGCAGACGTCCGTCCTTGCTCCGAAAACAATCCTCGGCATCGTAGGGCTCGCCGCGGCTGTGTGCCCTGAGGAACGGACAGTGCCGCGACAAAAGAAACGTGTTGCCCTCGTGGCAATGAAAGATGTCGTGGCCGACCTGCCCCAGCAGTTCATCTTCGTCGTAGCCGAGCAGCTCGCAGCCTGCGGGGTTGATGCCGGTGATCACGCCCGCATGGTCCGTGACGTACACACCCTCGGCCAGGGCGTCGTTCATGGCCCGCAGGTTCCCGCGTTCCGCCTCGAGGGCTACGGTGCGTTCCCGCAGGCGGGCCAGGAGCAGCAGGAGCAGGCCAAGCACGACGACGACCATGAAAATGTAGGTCTGGAACTCCTGCCGGAAACTGGCCACGACCTTGTCGGGCGAGTAGCTGACCAGATAGCCCGTGGTCCTGTCGTGGATATCCTTGAGGGGCAGCAGGATCACATCGTGATCCTGCCCTTCGGAGCGGACGCTGACCGCAAACGGCTTCCCTTCCCGCATGGCTTTCTGCAACAGGCCATCCTGGCGGAGCTGCTGGTTGATGGCCCGGGCCTTGCCGGACAGCGGCGGCGGACTGGTTGGCAGCAGGGCGTTGGCGTCCTCCTCCACAAAATCCGGATGCAGGTCGGAGGGGCTGTAGAGCCATTTCTGCTCGGGGAAAAGCACCTCCTCGGTCAGGGCGCGGGAAAGGATGAAGGAATACTCGCGGTTGGGATTGAGTTCGGCCAGGGCGTCACGCAGGGCCTTGGTGGTGATGAGCGTCTCCACGCTGCCGAGGTACTCCCCTTCACGGCTCAGGGGGAAGATGTAGCGGTACCCGGTGGCCGTCTTGCCGACCTCGAAGCCCTGGGCCGAACGTCTGGACTCGCTGGCCTTGCGCACGAGGGGTCGGGTATCGAAGAGCTGGTCGCCGTAATGCTCGGACAAGTGAAAGCGCAGGAAGCTGCTTCCATCGGGAAGATGGAAATGCAGCTGGCGCAGGTTCTGCCGCTTCATGGAATCGAAGGTGGGAAAAAGCAGCCGGTAGAGCCGCCCCCGTTCCAGGTCCCGGTCCGCCCCCCGGGCATGGACGGCCGCCTGCATGATATGGAGGACTTCCGGCGTGTTCAGGGAGGTGTCGTAGAAACCCTGCATGGCCAGGCGGTACATCTGCACGCCGGCCTTGAACGCGGTTTCAAGGACGTTCTTCTGCTCGGAAAAATGGGCCTGCTCCTTGTGCACGCGGTTGCTGTACAGGAACACCCCCGCCCCGAGGCCCAGCAGGAGGGCCAGGGCCACCAGCAGGTGACGCTCCAGGCGGGTATGGCGCCAAAAAGACATCTAGAAGTTCCCTTTTTCGGGAATCGGGGTCTGGCCCAGGAGTTCGCGGACCGGAGCGTAATCCGAGTCCCTGGCGGGCACGGAGCCGTAGCGGATGTTTTCGCCCCAGGTCGAGAGCAGGACCTTGTCCTTGCCGGCGGGGTCCAGCCCGACCAGGACGTCGCGGATTGCGTCCCGCTCCTGCTGGGACATGGACGCCGCATTGCCGACCAGGGCGAAGGACGGCAGGGGGGGCGTCTCGGCCAGTATCGTCAGTCCCAGGTGGGCATACTTCCTGCCGATGGCGCTCTTGAGGCCCCCGAGGTCGAACTCGCCCCGCACCACGGCCTTGGCGACCTCGTCGTGCTTGTTCACGTAGCGGTAGAGGTTTCGGGCCAACCCCGACCCACGCTCGCGCAACAGGCCGTTGGTGGACAGGAATCCGCATGTTGAGAGCGGCTGCGTCAGCGCGACCTTGCGGTTCTCCAGATGTCCCAGGTCGAAGCTCCTGTCCGCCATGGCGACGATGGCGCACGTGTAGAGCGGGTCGCCGGAAGCCTCCCTGAAATGCACGAGAGGCGTGGCGTTGTCATCCGAGGCCTTGAGCGACACGTAGGGCAGCGGGCCCAGGTAGGCGAGATCCAATTTCCCCTGCCGGAACTTCTCCAGAATCTGCGCGTAGTTCTCGGAATAGTCGAAGACGATGTCGTGTCCCAGGGTCTGTTTCAGATAAAGGGCCAGCGGCATGAACTGCTTGAGGACGGTCTCACGGTTCTCCATGGGCAGCGGGGCGAAAACCAGCGCATGGGCGTGGAGAGCGGAAGGCAGAAGGAAAAGGGCCAGCCAGAGAATGGCAACGCGCATGAAGAACCTCCAGAAACTGTATATGGGCCGTCTCAGGGATGACTACCAACATTCATTTTCGCAGGGAAGGGGTCGCGAAGACCGACGTGCCGGAAATCATGCCGGGAAATCCGACCTCCGCGCAAAACAGATAATAGATAAGCAGGGAAAAATTCCCGCTTCAGTTATTTTTCATAATCAGTTATGAATCTTGCCGCACCGTCGGGTACGGATCGACAGGTATTGGATTATCGCCCTGCATCCAGAAAGACGAGTACCCGCCTTCCGAGTGAAAACCCCGCCGGGACGTTCCCGGCGGGAAGAGATACCGGTTCATCATCCAAGGAGGTTCGCTGTGAAGAAACTGCTCTTTCTCGCTCTGGCTTTCGTGTTCCTGGCCACGACCGCCCAGGGCAAAACGCTCAAGATGGCCCTTGACGCCGACCCCGAATCCATGGACCCGCATGTCCAGCTCTCCGGCGGCATGCTCCAGTACACCCACCTGTGCTTCGATCCGCTGATCCGCTGGACCAAGGACATGAAGTTCGAGCCGCGTCTGGCCGAAAAATGGGAGCGCATCGATGACCTGACCGTCCGTTTCCACCTGCGCAAGGGCGTCAAGTTCCACTCCGGCAACCCCTTCACCGCCGCCGACGTGGCCTGGACCCTGGACCGCCTGAAGAAGAGCGAAGACTTCAAGGGCCTGTTCACGTCCTTCGCCGAACCGAAGGTCATCGACGACTACACCATCGACATCATCACCACCGAGCCCTACCCGCTGGTGGAGAACATGGCCACCTACATCTTCCCCCTGGACTCCAAGTTCTACACCGGCACCGACGACAAGGGCCTGCCCAAGGACGCCATCGTCAAGACCGAATACTCCTTCGCCAACCAGAACGAGTCCGGCACCGGCCCCTTCACCGTCGCCTCCCGCGAGCAGGGCGTGAAGATGGTCTACAAGCGCTTCGCCGACTACTGGGACAAGGACAGCAAGGGCAACGTCAGTGAAATCATTCTGACCCCCATCAAGGAAAACGCCACCCGCACGGCCGCACTGCTGTCCGGCGACGTGGACTTCATCGCCCCGGTCCCCCCGCAGGACTTCGAGCGCCTGGGCGCCAACAAGGACGTCAACCTGGTGACCATGGCCGGCAGCCGCATCATCACCTTGCAGCTGAACCAGAAGAAGAAGCCTGAATTCGCCAACCTCAAGGTCCGCCAGGCAGTCATCGCGGCCATCGACAACGCCGGCATCGTGGCCAAGCTCATGAAGGGCACCGCCACCGCCGCCCAGCAGCAGGGCCCCGAGGGCTTCGACGGCTATGTGGAAGGCCTGGCTCCCCGCTTCGACCTGGCCAAGGCCAAGCAGCTCATGAAGGAAGCCGGCTTCGAGAAGGGCTTCGAGGCGACCATGATCGCCCCCAACAACCGCTACGTGAACGATGAGAAGATCGCCGAGGCCGTGGTCTCCATGCTCTCCAAGATCGGCATCAAGGTCAGTCTGAAGACCATGCCCAAGGCCCAGTACTGGGACGAGTTCGACGCCCAGGTGGCCGACATCCAGATGATCGGCTGGCACTCGGACACCGAGGACTCCGCCAACTACTCCGAATACCTGCTGATGTGCCCCAACAAGGAAACCGGCAAGGGCCAGTACAACAGCGGCAACTACTGCAACCCCAAGCTTGACGAGCTGGTCAACAAGGCCAACGTCGAGAACGACCGCGCCAAGCGCAAGGCCCTCCTGCAGGAAGTGGAAAAGATCGCCTACGAGGACGCCGCCTACGTGCCCCTGCACTGGCAGAACCTGTCCTGGGCCGCCAAGAAGGGCGTGAACATCGAACCCGTGATCAACATCATGGACTTCCCGTACCTGGGCGACCTGGTCGTCGATTAGTCGGTTGACCTATGATCGATTTGTCGGCTCCGGATCGCAAAAGGCTTGATCCATCCGCCGACACTGTGTACGCGGGGCAGGCTTTTCACGAAGTCTGCCCCTTTTTGAACCAACCCCGGAAACGCCCGCGCCGGGCCCGACCGGAAGCAAACGGATAGACCCATGTTCGCATTCATCATCCGACGCGTCCTCCAGGCCATCGTGGTCATGCTCATCATCAGCTTCATCGGCTTCGCCCTGAAGCAGAACGTGGGCGACCCGGTACGGGAACTGACGGGCATCTCGGTTTCCGCGGCCGAACGCGACGCCATCCGCGAGAAACTGGGGCTCAATGACCCCTTCCTGATCCAGTACGGCCGTTTCCTCAAGGGGGCGGTGCTGGAAGGCAACATCGGCCAGTCCTTCTTCTACAAGAAGCCGGCCATGGAGGTCATCATCAACAAGGCCCCCGCGACCCTTGAACTGGTCCTGGTCTGCTCCTTCCTCATCGTGGTCCTGTCCATTCCCATGGGGATCTACAGCGCCATCTACCCACGACGGTTCATGTCGAGGATGATCATGGGCTTCAGCACCATCGGCGTCTCCGTGCCCATCTTCCTCATCGCCATCCTGCTCATCTACGTGTTCTCCATCAAGCTGGGCTGGCTCCCGTCCTACGGGCGGGGACAGACGGTCGACGTCTGGGGCTGGGAATCGGGCCTGTTCACCATTGACGGCCTCAAGCACCTTCTGCTTCCCTCCACGGCCCTGACCGCCCTGATGCTGCCGCTCTTCATCCGCCTCATCCGCTCGGAGATGATGGAGGTGCTCGAGACCGAGTATGTCAAATTCGCCTGGGCCAAGGGGCTGCCGCGCATGCGCATCTGGTTCGTGCACGCCTTCAAGAACACGCTTTTGCCCGTCATCACCGTGGGCGGCGTGCAGATCGGCACCATGATCGCCTTCACCATCCTGACGGAGACCGTGTTCCAGTGGGGCGGCCTGGGTTTTCTGTTCCTTGAGGCCGTCGAGCGGGCCGACACCTCGCTGCTGGTGGCCTACCTGATCTTCGTCGGAGTGATCTTCGTCGTGGTCAACACCGTCGTCGACATCATCTACGGCCTGGTCAATCCCATGGTCCGCATCACGGGGAGGAAATGATGAACCTTTGGAAGCGCTTCCGCGGCTCGTACTTTCTCTACAGCTTCCTGCACGATCCAGTGGCCATGGGCAGCTTCATCGTGCTCGCCCTGCTGGCCCTGTCGGCCTTCGGCGCGCCGCTCATCGCCCCGCACAACCCCTACGACACGACGACCATCGACATCATGGACTCCGAGATCCCGCCGGTGTGGATGGACAACGCGGACGCGAAATTTCTTCTGGGCACCGACGCCCAGGGCCGCGACATGCTGAGCACCATGCTCTACGGCATGCGCATTTCCCTGATCATCGGCATCGGGGCGACCTTCCTGCAGGCCCTCATCGGCATCGTCCTGGGCCTCGTGGCCGGCTACAAGGGAGGCCGGATCGACAGTTTCCTGATGCGCATGGCCGACGTGCAACTGAGCTTCTCGACCCTCATGGTGGCCATCTTCCTCTCGGCCATCTTCCAGGCCATCTTCGGCGTGGCCGCCTTCGAGAGCATGGCCGTGCCCTTCCTGGTGCTGGTCATCGGCATCGCCGAGTGGCCGCAGTACGCGCGCACCGTGCGCGCCTCGGTCCTGGCCGAGAAGAAGAAGGAGTACGTCGAAGCGGCCCGAGTCGTGGGCCTGCCGTCGGCGCGCATCATGTGGCGGCACATCCTGCCCAACACCATGTCGCCCATCCTGGTCCTGTCCACGGTTCAGGTGGCCCATGCCATCATGAGCGAGGCGGCCCTGTCCTTCCTGGGCCTGGGCATGCCCATCACCAAGCCGTCCCTGGGCTCCCTCATCAACTCGGGCTTCGACTACATCTTCAGCGGCTCCTGGTGGATCACCATGTTCCCCGGCTTCCTGCTCGTGCTCCTGATCCTGGTCATCAACCTGCTGGGCGACTGGGTGCAGGACGTCCTCAACCCCAAACTCTACAAAGGATGACCCGGACATGACGCACCTCCTCGACGTACAGGACCTGGTGGTCAAATTCCGGCTGCGCTCCGGCGACCTGACCGCATTGAACGGCATCAATTTCACCCTGAACCCCGGCGAACGCATGGGGCTGGTGGGCGAATCCGGCGCGGGCAAGTCCGTGGCCGGCTTTTCCATCATCAACCTGATCAGCAAGCCGGGCTTCATCGCCTCGGGCCGCGTCCTCTTCGAAGGCGAGGAGATCAGCGCCTATCCCCTGGAACAGATGCGCGACATCCGCGGCAACCGCATCAGCATGATCTTCCAGGACCCGATGATGACCCTGAACCCGGTGCTGACCATCGGCACGCAGATGGTCGAAACCATCATGGCCCACAACAAGGTCAGCGTGACCCACGCCCGGGAGATCGCCCTGGAGAAGCTCTCCAAGGTCTATATCTCCTCCCCGGGCAAGCGGCTCGGGCAGTACCCCCACGAACTCTCGGGCGGCATGCGCCAGCGCGTGGTCATCGCCATATCGCTTCTGACCAACCCCAGCCTGATCATCGCCGACGAGCCCACCACGGCCCTGGACGTGACCATTCAGGCCGAGGTCATGGCCCTGCTGCTCGAACTCTGCCGGGACGACAACATGGGCCTCATCCTCATCACCCATGACCTCGGCGTAGTCTCGCAGGTCACGGAGAAGATCGCGGTCATGTACGCCGGCCGCATCGTGGAGCAGGGCCCCACCGAGGCCATCGTCAGCGCCCCCCGCCACCCCTACACCCAGGGTCTGATCAAGGCCCTGCCCCAGGGCGGAGGCGGAGGCGGACGGCTGCACCAGATTCCGGGCATGATGCCCAACCTGACCAGCATCCCGCCCGGCTGCGCCTTCCACCCGCGCTGCGAGCACGCCATGGACATCTGCCGCCGCGAGACGCCGCAACTCTTCGGCGACGGACAAACCCCGGGCCTGGTGGCCTGCCATCTGTACGCGCAAACCAGGTAGATCATGAAAGCACACACGACTGAACCCCTCGTCAGCATCACCAATCTGGTGAAGCATTTCGACATCTCCGGCGGATTTCTGGACCGCATCAGCTTTGCCGGCGGCCTCCCCTCCCTGACCACGACCACGGTCAAGGCCATCAACGGCGTCAGCCTCGACATCCGTCAGGGCGAGATTCTTTCGGTGGTCGGCGAGTCGGGCTGCGGCAAGTCCACCCTGGGGCGCACGGTGCTTGGCCTCTACCCGCCCACCAGCGGCAAGATCGCCTTCCGCGACATGCGCATCGACAACCTCTCCGCCCAGGACATGCTGCCCTACCGCCGCCGGATGCAGATGGTCTTCCAGGACCCGTACGCCTCCCTGAACCCGCGCATGACCGTGCGCCAGATCCTGGAGGAGCCGACGCGCTTCCATTTTCCGGACCTCTCGACCTCGCAGGTTCAGGACAAGGTCGCCGAGGTCATGCGCCAGGTGGGCGTGGACCCGGCCTGGGCCGGCCGCTTCCCCCACGAGTTCTCGGGCGGGCAGCGCCAGCGCATCAGCATCGCCCGCGCCCTGATGGTGGACCCGGAGTTCATCGTGGCCGACGAGCCCATCTCGGCCCTGGACGTGTCCATCCAGGCCCAGATCCTGAACCTGATCATGGATTGCCAGGAGCGCTTCGGCCTGACCTACATGTTCATCACCCACGACCTCTCGGTGGTCGAGCACATCAGCACGCGCGTGGCCGTCATGTATCTGGGCACCCTGTGTGAACTGGCCGACAAGAAAAATCTCTACGGAGACCCGCAGCACCCCTACTCCCGCGCCCTGCTCTCGGCCATCCCGCGCCTGGGCACCAAAGGATTCTCGCACATCCGCCTCAAGGGCGAGGTGCCGACGCCCATCAACCTGCCCACCGGCTGCGTCTTCCACACCCGCTGCCCGCATGTGAACGAACGCTGCCGCAACGAGATTCCGAAGCTGCTGGGCCGCCCCAACGGCAGCCAGGCCGCCTGCCACGCCCTGGAGGAGGGGCGAATCTGATGAGCACGCCCCAGGCCCGCAAGGTCAGCGACAGCGAGACCCTCATGACCCACCGCGCCCTGCCCGAAGACGCCAACCCCGCGGGTAACGTGCACGGCGGCGTCATCCTCAAGCACATCGACCTGGCCGGCGCCGTCTGCGCCATGCGCCACGCGAGGATGAGCGTGGTCACCGCCTCCATCGACCGCATGGAGTTCAAGGCTCCCGTGCACGTGGGCGAGCTCATGCTGCTGTATGCCAGCGTGAACCGGGTCGGGAAGCAGTCCATGGAGATCGGCGTGCGTGTCGTGGTGGAGAACCTCATGACCGGGGAACTGCGCCACGCCGTTTCGGCCTACCTGACGTTCGTCGCCATCGGCGCGGACAAGAAGCCGGCCACCGCCCCGGGCCTGATCCTGGAGACGCCGACCCACCACCGCCGCCACCGCGAAGCCGAAATGCGGCGCCAGTTGCGCATCGAGGAACGCAAGCGCGAACGGCAGGCGCAGGAATCGGAGCACATTTTCACCGAAAACGCCTGATCGTCCGCCCGCAACTCCACCTCCTACCGGCCTGCCGGCCACATTCGGCATTTACAGCGCGGCGTCTTCCGTCTAGGGGAAAGCCCAAAATCACTTTCCGGAGCATCCCATGCAAACACTCGTCGTCCTCGTGGCGTCCTACATCGCCCTGCAGATATTTTCCGACGTCGGCTCCCTGCGCATCGTCATGCTCGGGGGCATGTCCATCGACGCCGGCACCTTCATCTACCCCCTGACCTTCACCCTGCGCGACATGGTCCACAAGACCATGGGGAAGAAAGGCGCGCAGCTCATGATCGTCACGGCCGCGGGCTTCAACCTGCTCATGGCCCTCTATTTCTGGATGGTCTCGGTCCTGCCCCCGGACATGTCCGTGGGCACGCAGGCCGAGTTCGGCCAGGTGCTGGCCCCCCTGTGGCGCCTGGTCTTCGCCTCCATCGTGGCCGAAGTCATCGCCGAACTGACGGACACCGAAGTCTACAGCATGTGGAAGGAACGGGTCACGGCACGGCACCAGTGGTCCCGCGTGCTGGTCAGCAACGCCGTGAGCATCCCGCTGGACAGTCTCATCTTCTGCTGGATCGCCTTCGGAGGGCTGTTCGAGGGGTCGGTGGTCTGGTCCATCTTCTTCAGCAACACCATCATCAAGTTCGCCACCACCCTGATCTCCCTGCCGGCCATCTATCTGGTCAAGGAGAAACGACCGGAAGAGCCTTCCCTGAATTACTAGAAAAGCCGGGCGACCGGCTTTTTTTACGTCCGCTCCCGCCCGCTCCCTCTCCCCTGCCATCCGGTTGTCACCGCCATGTGAAAACCAAAATAATACTGGACTGTCTGTACCATGTTTGGTGTATGATATTCTGAAATCCCCCACTATTTTCATACACCCATTCGGGAAGGGACTCACATGAAGCTGTCCGTGCGAAAGAAACTTCTGCTGGCCTTCACCACGACGATCCTCACCTCCATCCTCATCACCTGCATCGTCCTGGGCCTGCAGATCAGGGACTCGGCCATCGGGACATTCCACGTCTCGGCCTCCAAGGAACTGGGCCAGATCGATCGCGCCATCGGCATATTCGTGGACAAGGCGCTGAAAATGACGACCATGCTTTCGACCCACGCCCTCGTACGGACCGTCGACGAATCCATCCACAGCTACGTGAACGAAAGTCGCGGCCTCACGCCCAAGGACATCACGCGCAGTCCCCTTGAGGAAGAACTGGTCGCCCTCTTCAAGCTCATCAACACGACCCACCCGGAATTCGTCGAAGTTTTCATCGGCACGAAATGGGGCGGTTTCGCCTCGTCCGGAGAGAGCGAGATGCCCCCGGGCTACGACCCGCGCAAAAGGCCATGGTACACCAAGGCCATGGAGACGCCGGACAAGGCATCCATCTCCCCCGCCTACATGTCCACGACGGGCGAGGCCGTCATCAGCAACATGCGCCCCATCATCGCCCAGAACGGTGACATCATCGGCTGCGCCGCTCTGGATGTGGGCCTTGGCGTGCTCACGGACCTGATCAAGAAATCGCCCATGGGCAAGACGGGTTACGTGATCCTGGTTCAGGACGACGGGACCATTCTTGCCAACCCCAGGCACGAGGATTTCAATTTCAAGAAGATGCAGGAAACGGAAGTCCCGGCCCTGGCGCAACTGAACACCATCAAGGAAGGCGGGATGGAAGTGACCATGGACGAACGGCAGTGGTTCGCTCAGGTTCACACCATCGAGGGTTTGGGCTGGAAACTCATCGGCGTCATCGAGAAGTCCGAGGTCATGGCCGAGTTCTACGTCATGCTGCAGAAGATGGCCGTCATGGGTGCGATTCTGCTGGCCGTTTTCCTGGCCGTGGCCATGTTCTTCGCCAACACCATCGCCAGGCCGGTGCTGAACGCCACGGCCATGCTCAAGGACGTGGCCCAGGGCGAGGGAGACCTGACGCGCAAGCTCGCCGTGACCTCGAAGGACGAAATCGGCGAGATGGCCACCTGGTTCAACACCTTCCTGGACAAGCTGCGCGGCATCATCCGCGACGTGGTCGCCAACGGCGGCACCCTCAACAACGCCTCGGACAGCCTGCTCTCCATCGCCAACGACCTGCGCTCCGGAGCCTCGCAGGCAGCCATGAAGTCCCAGAGCGTGACCGCGGCGACCCTGGATCTCAACTCCCGGTTCGGCACCGTGGCCGCGGCCATGGAGCAGACCACGCAGAACACCAACATGGTGGCCACGGCCACCGAGGAGATGGCGGCGACCATCAACGAGATCGCCGGCAATACCGAGAAGGCCAGGTCCGTGGCCCAGCAGGCCATGACCGAGGCGGACGCCGCCACCAGGGCCATGAGCGCCCTGGGCGACGCCGCTCAGGAAATCGGGAAGGTCACGACAATGATCACGGAAATCTCGGACCAGACCAATCTTCTGGCCCTCAATGCCACCATAGAGGCGGCCAGGGCCGGAGAGGCGGGAAGAGGCTTCGCCGTGGTGGCCAACGAAATCAAGGAACTCGCACGCCAGACGTCTTCGGCCACGGAGGAGATCAAGAACCGCATCGCCGACATGCAGGGGACATCCAGGACGACCGAGGGGCAGATTCAGGCCATCTCGGGCATCATTCAGGAGATCAACAGCATCATCGCCAGCGTGGCCACAGCCATCGAAGAGCAGTCCGTGGCCACACGCGACATCGCCGGCAACGTGGCCCAGGCGTCGCAGGGACTGCAGGAGATCAACGTCAATGTGGCCGAGAGTTCCGCGGTCATCAGGGAGATTTCCAGCGAAATCGCCGATGTCAACAACGCGTCCGAGAGCACACAGCAGAACACGGCGGAGGTTGCCCGGAAGGCCGAGGAACTGCGGATGCTGGCCACAAACCTGTTCGAACTGCTCGGCAGGTTCAGAACCTGACCCCTGCGACTGGAGGCCTCCGGCACAGAACGGTCCGCGCGGTTCACCACAACGCAGAACGCCCCGCATGAGCGGGGCGTTCTCATCATCAAAGCCAAGGGAATAAGCTAGAACTTGTACCCGACGGACAGGCCGACCATGTGGGCGTCGGCGTTGTCGATCTCGCCATCGTAGACGCCATCTTCGGGGCGGCCGTCGATGTCGCGGTCCATGATCATCAGATAGGTGTAATTGACGTCCACGACCCAGCTGTCCCAATGGAAACCCAGACCGCCGTTGAAGAGGTGGCGGTCATTGGCCGGAACCATGTAATCGATGGTCTCGTCCTGGACGGGGGACTGGTCGAAGACATAGCCGAGGCGCAGGTCGAGCCAGTCGAGGGCGGCGTATTCAACGCCGATGTTGAAGCGCCAGACATCTTCCCAGTTCTTGGCCTGGGTGGTCTCGGACTTCAGGGACATCGTCGCGGGATCAAAAACAACGGGATCGCTATATTTGATCGTAAGTTCGTCGTACTTGCTCCACAACGTGTAAACGGCGCCGACTTCAATGCTCAGCTTGTCAGTGGGATACATGGCGATGCCAAGGGCGAAGGAATCAGGCAGCGTCACCGTGCCGTGCGCGTTTGTGTCGGAAAAAGCGCCGATGACATCGAGCATGGTTCCGTCGTATAATGAAGGCATCGTGAAATCCGCATCACCGTTGACGTCCATGGTCACCGGGCTGCGATACGTCAACCCGACCTTGGCATACTGGCACGGCTTGTAGTGCAGGGCCACGTTGAAGCCGTATCCCCAGCCGTCTGCCTCAAGATGGGCGTCTCCGTCCAGGGAGGCGATGCCCGTGCCTGTCCAATTGATCTTCTGTTTCTTGGAAAAATTCAGATACGTGGCATCGACGCCAACGGCGGCGGAAAACTTGTCGTTGAACCTGATGGCCATGTTGGGGTTGATGGACATGGACTCGATGATTGCCTCGTACGAGTTGTAGCGGCCGTTCCAGTCCTCATCAAAGACGGAACCCAGCCCGAAGCGGGAAAACGTGCCAAGCCCAACGCTGTAAAAGTCATTGATTTTCCAGGTGGCATAGAAATGGGGCGGAATCCACAGGGAATCCTCGTCAGAGGACTCCCACTCGTCCTCGGTTCTGATGTCCAGCACCGGATGGATGGCGGTGAAGCCTGTCAGCACCTGGATGCCGTCCAACTGCGTGATGCCGGCAGGGTTGGATGCGAGGGCCGAAGGATCATCGGCACGCCCAACGGTCGCGCCTCCCAGGGCGTTGCCGCGGGCACTCCATTCGTAGATGCCGAAACCTGCGGCAGAGCAGAACTGTGCGGTCAGGAGCACCAGTCCCCAGGCAATAACCCATGATTTCAAACGAGTTCGCATTCAACCTCCCCTTTGCTATATTGTTTGTATCCTCAAGCCGGCAACTTAAGTGGCCGCTCAACAATTTCCATATCGTGCGCTAAATGAAGAAGGTTTTTGCGTCAAGATATTTGTAACAATTCATAATCAAAGAATTTATCCGTCAATTTCGGCACAGGTGACGCTCGTCGGGATTAAGCATGCGCACAGCTGGGGAAAAGAAAAACGATGGACGGAGAATCGGGGGGTGGGTAAGAGGGGAGCGAAACAAAAATGGAAAGGAGACGACCGTGGTCATGGGAAACAAGGAACGCATTCTGGAGACTGCCAAACGGCTTTTCGGCGAACTCGGCTACGCCGAAACCACCTACAAGCGCATCGCCCAGGATGCAGGGATAGCCGACGGGCTCATCGCCCACCACTACGGCAGCAAAGAAAACCTGTTTCAACTGGTGGAGATTACCATCCTCACGGACCTGCTGCGCAAAATCGACGAAAGCCGTTACTACGCCTCAGACGGCCTGAACAGCGTGCTCAACTTCGCCAAGTGCATCCTCAAGGCCTCCACGACGCCCGAGTCCGGGTTTCTGACCCTGTTGCGCTGCTCGCCATTTCTGGCCAACACCGCGGGCGCCGACAACTCCGAGATCCTGGCCGTCTGCTCCCGCGTGGTCGAAAAAATGCTTGAATGCATCAAGGCCGGCATCGAGGACGGCTCCATCCGTGCCGACCTTGAACCGAACCTCGCGGCCAGCGTCATCTTCTCCACGGTCTTCGGCTCCACCCGCGCCCGCCTTCTGGCCAGCGAGAACATCCTCGGCCTGAACTTTTCCGATGACTTCTACCCCGAGATTCTGAGCATCCTGGCCAGATACCTCGAACCGCTCCAGAGCACGAAAGCCTGAGAAATCCCCGGCCGGCGTCCAGAGCGCCCGGCCGCACGCCCGAAGGCACAGAAAAAGCCGCAGTGCTGCCAAGGCACGCGGCTTTGATTTTTCCCGCAGCAGCTCAGCCGCGGGGCATCCCGGATACCAAGCTAGTCGTCTTCGTCCTTGCCGCTCTGGACCATGGCGTACGCCACCAGGCACCCGAGCACAAACCCGCCGAGGGTTATCAACCAGATCATCGTTCTCCTCCGTCGGGCCGTCAGCCCAGGTGAAAGGACCGCCCCAGCGCCAGGCGCGCGCCGGCCAGGGCCGCGAAAACGGCATTGGCCGCCCAGGCCGCCAGCGCCGGCGGCACGAGGCCCTTCTCCCCGGCCGAGGCGCAGAGCACGAACAGCCCGTAATAGCAGAAGGTGGTCACCAGCCCCACGGGAATGATGACGTACAGGGAGCCGAAAACGGAAATCGCGGCCAGGGCGATGAGCGCCATGACCAGCACCGACCCTGCGTAGGCCAGCTTCATGTGCCAGGCGGTCTGGAGGCGCTCGATATTCGAACCCGAGTCCTGCAGCCGGCGTATTTCCCGTCCCAGTTGCCACAAAGGCAGGGACTCGAGCTTGGTCTTGGGGTCGATGACCAGGAAACTGGCCACGTCGGTGGCCAGGTCGAGCTTCAGACTGTCCGCGGCCCGCGTGACGAACGTGTCCGGCACGACGATCGTGGAGTCCGAGAGGACCCACCCCTCCGCCGTCACGGAGAACCTCTTCGCCTTGATGACCTCCGCCACCCGCCCGGAATCGTTCTCCCCCAGAACGTAGACCGTCAGGTCCGACCCCTTCCGTGCGGCCGGCGTGAGCGTGCCCATGTGCACGATGCGGCTGCCTTCCCTGAACCAGACGTCGGAGAGTTTCCGGGTGGCGACCTGGCGGTTGCGCACCTCCTCGCTCCAGATGCGCTCCGCGGCCTTGTGCCCGCTCACGCCCAGGACTTCCGAAAAGACGAACTGCGCCAGGCACAGGGCCAGGGCATACCAGAGCACGGATCTGGCCACATTTCCGGGAGAGACGGAACACGCCTCCAGGGCCAGCAGTTCCCGGTTGCGCAGCATGAGGCCCAGCTGGACCATGAGGGCCACCAGGAAGACGGCCGGGAAGATCTGCGCCAGGATGAAGGGAACGCGGTAGAAGAAATAGGCCGCTATGGACCCTGCCCCGACCCCGGCTTCGAGAAAATCGTCCAGTCGGTCGAAAAGTTCGATGAAGACGTAGACGCCGAGCCCGATGCCGCAGATCAGCAGCAGCAGATACAGGTTCTGGCGCAGGATGTAGCGGGTGAGCAGCCTCATGTGTCCGCCTTGCGCAGACCGGCCCTGCGCAGCACCCAGTCCCCGAAGGACCGGAAATTGACCTCACGCTCGCCGGCCACCACCCACATGCCTGCGGCGGAGGCGAGCAGGAACAGGCCGTTGGGCAGCCACAGGGCCGGCCCGGGGGAGACCACCCCGCTCTCGGCCAGGGACATGCCGGCGGAGAGAAGCACGTAATAGAGGAAAAAGGCCCCCAGGCAGACGAGCAGACCGAACTGCCTTTTCATGCCCTGGAAAAAGAAGGCCAGGGGCAGGGCGAAGAAGCCGAGCACCACGCAGGCTGCGGGCAGGGAGAAACGCTTGTGCAGTTCGATCTGGACCCGGCGCTGAAAATTGAGGTCTTCGGTGGCGAAGGCCCCGGCCGCGAGTTCACGCAGGGCCTGCCAGGACATCTCCTTGGGGGCCTTGTCCTTGAGTTCGAGACCGCCCAGCAGCCGGCTCATGTCCAGGGAGAGGACATAGCGGTCGAAGCTGATGACGGAGAGTTCCTCGCCCTGCTTGCGGTAGACATGGCCGTTTTCCAGGAGGACGAAGACCTGCCCCCGGTCCGCGTCGGAGTCGATCTGCCCCTTGGGGGCGACGATGGTGGCGCTGGTGTTTGAGCGCGACGTGTCCAGGACGAACACGTCCAGCAGCGCCCCGCTCCCTGGGTCCGCCTGCCGGGCATACACGGTCAGCCCCGGGAACGAGGTGTTGAAGACCCCGGGCTGGACATTGACCGAGGTCTTGTGCCGGGCCATGTCCACCACGGTCTGGCGGAAATTGTCCATGCCCCAGGAGATTCCCGAGAGGGATATCCACAGGGTCAGCGCAGATCCCAGCAGGCACAGCAGCATCGGTGCGGACAGGAGGGGCCAGATGCTGATTCCGCCGGCGCGCAGGGAGATGAGTTCCCGGTCCGCGCCCATGCGCAGAAAGGTCAGAAACAGCCCCAGCATGCACGAGACGGGGATGAGCAGGATGAGAAAAAAGGGGCTCAGGTAAACGAAGAGCTTCACCAGGTCGAAAAATGTCACACCCTGGGCCATGAACAGGTCGCGCAGCTGCAGCAGCCTGCCCAGCAGAATGAGGCACAAGAAGCCTCCAAGGCAGATGCCCGAAATGAGCAGCATCTCCCGGAACAGCTCGCGCTGCAGCAGAGGCACACGGATCACTGCGCGGAGGCCTCCTCACGGTAGAACTTGGCCAGGGCCAGCTCCTCCATGGGCGTGAGGTTGAAGCGGGTGGCGGCCTGGGCCATGAGCTGCCGGATGTCGGGCTGCTCGCGACGGTGCTCCTCGATCCAGGTGATGGCGTTGCGCAGGTTCTTGTCCGTGGGCATGATGGTGGTCATTGACCGCTCCTTGGGTTGTGCGTTTCGAGAGCGGGCATACAGGAAAGGCCCGCCGGACACAATGCGCGGCACTCGTCCCGCCCCGGGAGGCAGCGGGCGCATTCCACAGCGGCCGCACCGCCCTCCTCCCAGCGGAAGCGGATGGCCCCGTGGATGGCGGTGGTCAGGACCGAGCTCCCGGCGTCCTCGCAGGCCCGGACCACTTCGGGATGGGGAAAGCCGAAGCGGTTGTCCGGCCCGCAGGCGGCCACGGCCCACTGCGCCCCGACCCGATCGTACAGGGCGGAGCGCAGGCTCGATCTGGAACCGTGATGCGGCAGGACAAGGACCTCGGCGCCGAGATCCGCACCGCCGCCCAGCACGCTGTCCAGCGCGCGACGCTCCGCATCGCCCGGGAGCAGCGCCAGCCCCCGCCCTTTCCAGACAAGACGCAAGACCACGGACGTCTCGTTGCAGGAGATGCCGTGCTCCCCGGCGCCAGGGTGCAGGACCTCGAACCACAGGCCCGGCTCGATGTCGAGGCGGTCCCCTGCGCGCACCTCCCGCGCCGGCCACATGCGCCTCGCGAGCAGTTCCTGCAGGCGCCGAGAATCGCTGCTGCCGTCCACCAGGCCGGACCAGGCGAAGCGGCCCACGTCAAAGGCCTGCAGAATGTGAAACAGGCCGCGCGAGTGGTCGGAATCCACATGGGACAGCACCACCGTGTCCACGCGCGGGGCATGGTCCCAGGCCAGGGCCGGCGCAACCAGCGCCCGGCCGGGGTCGTAATCGGAGCTCCAGCCCCCGGCCCCGTCCACCAGCACTGTCGTGCCCGCAGGCCCGCGCACGCATACGGCCTGGCTCATGCCCGTGTCCAGGACCGTGAGCTCCACGGACGGCAGCAGCCGGGTCGACTCGCGCCGGACCGACGGTGCGGCCATGAGCAGCAGGCCAACGCCCAGAAAGGCCACGGCCTTCCTGGAAGGGCGCGCCACGCCCAGCAGCACGGCCGCAGCCGCGAGCACCGTCCAGTAGCCCACCACCTGCAACCCGGAAGGGCGCAGCACGGCGGCGGCCTGGAGCCATCCGGCCGCGTCCAGGGCCAGCAGAAGGCGATCGAGGGACTCCGCGCCCTGGGCCGCAAGGAAAAAACAGGCTTTGGCCGCGGTGCCGGAAAAGGCCAGACAGGCCAGTCCCAGAAAGGACAGGGGCAGCACGGCCAAGCCCAGCACGGGCAGCCACAGAAGATTGAGCCACAGCTGCGCCGGGACTTCCGCGAAATACAGCGTCTGCACCGGCAGGATGAAGAGGTTGGCGCACACCGTCGCCGCCCCCGTCGACAGCAGGACGCGGAGCAGGCGGCGCAGGCGGCCGCCCTCCCGGAGGGGCCCCGGAGGCCTCGAAAGGACGGGCATGAACAGGACGATGCCGGCCACGGCCAGCACCGAGAGCTGCAGGCCCAGGTCGTGGGCGGCGGCCGGGTCCGGGAGCACGAGGACGGCGACGGCCGTGAAGAGGGCGTCCTGCGGGTGGGAACGGGTGCCCCGCAGCAGGTGCAGGGTCAGTGCGGCGAGCATGATGGCCGCACGAAGCAGCGACGGGGTGAAGCCTCCCAGCCACATGTAGGCCGCCACCGGAGGCAAGCCCAGGAGAACGGCCAGCTTGCGGCGCGGCAGGATCAGGAACAGGCCGGGCCGGGCCCTGCCGGCGACCCCTGCCAGAACCAGTCCGAAACCGGCCACCAGGGCCAGATGCATCCCCGACAGGGCCAGGCTGTGGGACAGCCCGGCCCGGCGGATGCGGTCCATGAAAGCCGTGTCCAGGGCGAACCTGTCCCCGAAGAGCAGGGCCCGGATGACCGCCCCGCCCTGCCCTTGGGGCACAGCTTCGGCCACCCGTTCGAGAAGCCTTCCGCGCAGGGATCCGTCCGGCCCGGACCAGTCCACGGCCGCGCGGCCCCGGGAAAAGGCCCGATGGCGGACGCCTTGACGGGCCCAGTACTCCTCGCTCGACGAAAGTCCGAAATTGTGCCGTCCGCGCAGTTCCCGGATGCGCAACCTGGCCTCGAAGCGCTGCCCCGCCAGCGGCATCCGCGGCGGGTCCAGCCAAGACCAGGCCAGGCGCCCCGGCAGAGCTTCCCCCGTGCCGGCGACGACGACGTCCGATGCGACGATGGTGATGCGCCGGCCGGGGTGTGTCCGCACTTCCCGCACCACGCCCCGCACAAGGGCCTCGGTGTTCCAGGCCGCCCCGGGCGGCGGGCACGGAAGCCCCCCGAGGGCGATCCCCAACCCGAAACAGGCCGCCATGCACAGCGATGTGCGCCAGCGTGCAAAGGCCAGGGCCGCCAGAACGCAGGCGAGGCTGGCCGAAAGTGGATGCGGCCGGGCGAAAAGGCCGCCCAGGAAGCCAAGCAGGCAGATCTGCCAGGGCAGAGGTTTGACGGGATGCGGATTCACGATGGCCCTCCACCGCCCCGGGTACCAGAGCGCACCCCTTGTGTCATGAGCAGCAGTCTGTATTTCCGGCTACTAAGCACCAAGAAGAACGTTGCCTCCCCGCCGCATCTCGGGCTATGGACGAAAAAGATCGCCTTGAAGGCCCATTCAAAGATTTCAGGGAGCTCCAATGGAAGAATTTTCAGTTCTGCTTGTGGATGACGAGGAAGACTTCCTGCGCACCATCATCAAGCGCCTGGCCAAGCGGGGCATCCGCGCCCAGGGCGCATCGCGCGGCGAACAGGCCCTCTCCATGCTGGCCGAGGAACCCCGCGACGTGGTGGTCCTGGACGTGAAGATGCCGGGAATGGACGGAATCGAAGTGCTCAAGAGGATCAAGGCGCAGTGGCCGAGCACCGAGGTCATCATGCTGACCGGACACGCCAGCATCGATGCGGCCATGGAAGGCATGGGCTGCGGCGCCTTCGACTACCTCATGAAGCCCGCCGACCTCGAGGACCTGCTGTACAAGCTCGAAGACGCGTACCGCAAGAAAACCCTGAACGAACGCCGCCAGAACAACGGCGGCCCGGCTACCGGCCAGGCCTGACCCGTCCGGCGCACCGTAAGGACTCGACGTGGCCCACTCCCGTCTCTTCTTCGACTCCAACGACTACACGCTGCTGCGCGTCGTCAACGAGGTCCTGCAGCGCTCCGCCGAGAGCGCCAGCGTACATTCCCTGCTCGACTGCTGCATGCACCCTCATGGCATCAAGGAGATGGCCGCCCCGAGGGTGCTGCGCATCGCCTACGCCATCGCGAGCCTGCTGGGCACCCTGGAGGGCGGCAAGTCTTCGGACAGGCTCAACTCCCTGCGCTCCCTCCGGGACGAAATCCTGCTTTCCAACACCTACTATCTGCAGAAGAACACGTCCCGTGTGCTCCTGCAGATCATGAAGGAACTGGTCCGCAACAAGGACGAGGAAGCCGTCCAGTTGCGCCTGGCCCACGATTTCCGCATGGCCTCCTCGGGCAAGCCGCGCGTGGTGAGGGCCGAGCTGGAAAAATACCATCTCCTGGAGATGCCCGAAGAGTGGAACCAGCTGGCCTTCGACCACCATGTCCACGACGCCAACACCAAAGGCCGCAAATCCCCGACGCATCTGGTCATGGACGCCTGGATCAAGGGCATCCGCTTCCTGACCGTGGTCTACTACAACTACGTCGACGCCGAGGTGGCCCGCGAACTCCTCGAGGCCGCCAAGATCCTGGACATGCACATCCGCATCGGCATCGAGGTATCCTCACGTTTCCGCGGGAAGTACGTACGGGTTATCTGGGAGCCGCAGAGCTACACGGACCCCAAATCCTTCCAGGCCTTTCTGGAGGAACAGCCCGTGCGCGCCTTCATGAACGAAGGGCGGCAGGTTTCGGCCTACCAGCAGCGATATGTTTTCGAGGCCCTCGCCGCCTACAACCGCACCCACCGCATGGCCATGGGCGAGGAATACGGGCTGCAGTTGGAGGAACTCGACGAAAAGTGCTTCAGGGCCTTCGTGGGCACGGGCCAGCCCTCGCTCCTGCACCTGGCCAAGTACATCCAGAGCGGACTGCAGCCCAGACTGAAGGAGGCCGCGCGGGCCATGGCCGAGGAATACGCCGGGGCCGGACCCGAGCGCCGGCGCGAACTCGAACAGCGCCTCGACGCCCTCAACGCCATCGACTCGGACCAGATCATCTCCCGCTACCTCCAGCCGTGCCGCAATCCGGACCTGCACGACCCCACCGTGCCGCAGGACGGGCCCGAAGTGCCTCCCCTGCTGCGGCTGCACATCGGAGAACTGCTGCCGAGGCTGGCCAAATTCCATTCCAGCTCACACTTCACCCTGAACCTGAGCAACCTGTCCACGGCCGACACCCTGGAGATTCTCTACGATTGCCAGGGACACGTCAGCAACATCGAGCTCTACAACCTCAAGGACGTCACCCGGGGCAAATGGTCCAAGGCGCCGAATTCCCAAAACTCGTGCCCTGGCGACGTGGTGGACCTGGTCAGCCCGGAACGGACCTGCGCCCAGATCTCCGAGTTGCAGAAGGCCCTCAACGAGGACAACGTCATCGCCCTCAAGCGCGCCATCCGCGGGGTCATATGGTCCTTCGAGGAGGACCGACTGGTCCTGTCCAACACCCTCGCCCTGGCCAGAAGCAAGAACGACCTGACCCGCATGGCCGAGACAGAGGGTGAGCTCGAAGCCATGGATGCCCGCAAGGAAAAGCTGCTGGACATCCTCTTCGACATCGAGAATTTCCACCGCCACTACAAGTCCCGCCCCCTGGGCGCGCGCATCGGCAGCGGCTCCACGGGCCAGTCCCGGCATCAGTACGGCATGGGCGTCGTGGTCCTGGACACCCTGCCCAAAAGGGCCCGCAAGATGGCCCTGCGGCAGACCGGAGGACAGCGCAAGCTTCTCCCGGTCACGGCCTTGATGACGATCCATTCCCGCACCTGCTGCCACTGCCTGACGAACGATTCGCCCTGGCTGCGCATGGTGCGCAGGATTCCGGGCCTCGAGATGGCCGGGTGCGGCACGCACCTGGAGTGGTTCCTGGACCGCATCGAGATCCACCCCAAGAAACCGGGCAACATCGTCACCCTGGGCGGCGTGCAGCTGGAGCACGACAACGGTCTGCGTCTGGTCCCGGCCAGGGAAGCCACGGCCGCGACACTGCCCCTCAAATACCTGAACACGGCCCTCAAGAACGCCCTCAAGATTCTGACGGGCTTCGTCCCGGCCTTCCTGACCTTTGCCCTGACCAAGGACTGGTGGGTCCTGGCGTACCTCGGCGGGTTCATCTGGTTCGGCATCACGGGTGTGCGCAACATCCTGCAGGCCGTCCTCGGCGGGGGCGGGCTCAAGCGCTCGCCGCTGGTGCAGTGGAACTCCCTCATCAGCTGGAGCCGCATCGCCGACTCCCTGCTGTTCACGGGCTTCTCCGTGCCGCTTCTGGACCTGTTGGTGAAGACCATGCTGCTCGACAGGGGCCTGGGCATCACCACCAGCACCGACCCGATCCTGCTCTTCTCGGTCATGGCACTGTCCAACGGGATTTACATCTCGAGCCACAACATTTTCCGCGGGTTGCCACGTAGCGCGGTCATCGGCAACTTCTTCCGCAGCATCCTTTCCATCCCCCTGGCCGTGCTCTTCAACGCCACCCTGGCCGGCGGCATGCACATGGCCATGATCCCCGGCGTGGAGGAAGCGCTGCAGAAGTGGGCGGCCGTGACCTCCAAGCTGGCCTCGGACGTGGTCGCCGCCATCATCGAAGGCCTGGCCGACCGGCACAACAACGTGCGCATCCGCCTGGCCGACTACCGCGCCAAGCTCATGGCCATGTTCGACGCCTTCGCCCGCCTGGACGTGCTCTTCCCCGAGGAGGACGTTCTGGACATGCTCCAGTCGCCCAAGATGTTCATCGAGACCATCTCCTACGAAACCCGCGACCTGGAGAAAGTGCTCATCGTCAACGCCCTGGATTTCATGTACTTCTGGCTCTATCAGCCCAGGGCGGCCAAGGCTCTGGAGATCATCTCGCGTGACATGAGCAAGGAGGAGTGCCTCATCTTCCTGCGCTCGCAGTACGTGCTCAAGCGCTACCGGGAGATCAGCCAGATGTTCGTGGACGGCCTGGTGGGCAAGAACTTCTCCAAGGCCCTGGCGTTCTACCTGGACCGCTCGGACAAGTACCTGCGCGACATGGAAGAGGTGTGCAGCAGCCGCAGGCTGCGCTGAGGGGAAGAAGCCCCGGAGAGCGTTCCGGCGCTCCCGAAAAGATGATTCCCGCCGTCGCGGGAATGACGGACGGCCCCTCGGGCGGTCTCAACGTCATTCCGGCGCGGGCGGGAATCTGTCTTTTACGGCCTCAAAAAACCGGTGCGGTCACATCCAGCCCGCTCCTCAGCTCCACTTCCTGTCGAGCATCAGATGCGAGAAGTACCCCACCACGGCCGCACCGTAGAACGGCGCCAGGGTGCGCGGAGTCGAGCCGTAGAGCCAGAAGGGGAGCAGGACCAGGGGCAGGGGCACGAGCAGCATGGCCCACCAGGTGTGGGTCCAGCCGCGGTGGGGGCCGATGGCCGGGAACATGGCCGCCAGGCCGAGGACGGCGGCCCATTTGTAATGCCCCTGGATGATGAGGGCCACGTCCAGGGCCGCCAGAATCAGATAAAAGATGTGCTGGCCGCGGGAATCCGTGTCCACGTCCGGAAAGAGGCTGCCCAGGAGCACCAGGGCCCCCAGCACCGCCAGTTGCGTCGTGCCCGGGACGTATGTCCCGCTCCAGGCCAGCCCTCCCAGCACCGCCGCGCCGGTCAGTGCCCCGCCGACGAGATGTCCCAAGTAACCAGGCACGTGAGCCTCCGGAAACGAAAAGGCCCGGACAAGCCGGGCCGTTGCGGTTGAATCTTCGCCACTACATGGCGTCGCCGGCGTCCAGCTCGGCGATGGTCGCGTCGATGGACTGCCGCAGTTCCTGGGGCAGGCCCATGATCTCCACGTTCAGAAAGCCGCGGACGATGGTCGAGGTGGCTTCGTCCTCGTCCAGGCCGCGGGCCATGAGGTACTCGATCTCCTCCTGGGCGATCTTGCCCACGGCCGCCTCGTGGGACAGCTCCACGCCGGGCTTGCAGCCCTGCAGCTCGGGGATGGCGTGGATGAGTCCGCCGCCGAGGATGAGGCCCTTGCACTCCAGATGCCCGCGGGCGGGCACTTCGTTGCCGATGATCTCGCCGCGGGCGATGATGGTGCCGCCGGTGGTGATGGTCCGGGAGATGATCTCGCCGCGCGTGTTCGGGGCATTGAGGATGATGCGGTTGCCGGTGTCCACATGCGAACCCGTGGGGGTCACGATGACGGAGTTGAAGCGGGCCACGGCCCCTTCGCCGTTGAGGTGGATGGTCGGGTAGGACTGCACGGACCGGACCTTCTTCAGCAACACGTAGTTGTTCTGCAGCACCCCGTTCTCTTCCACGATGCCCACGGTGCGGGGCCGGACCACGACGTCCTCTCCCCAGTTGTGGACCATGGTGAAGGTCAGCTTGCCGCCCTTCTTGATGTAGAACTCGGAGATGCCCAGGTGCAGGGCCGAGGTCACGCCGTGGGACGTGGCGCATCCGGTGATGATGTGGACCTCGGAGTCCTCCTCCACGACCACGATGTTGTGCACGTTCTGCCCGACGTTCTGCCCCTTGATGAAGAGGCAAGACTGCACCGGTTCGGCCACCTTGGCCCCCTTCTCGGTGCGGATGAAATAGCCGCCGTGCAGCTCTTCACGGGCCGCGGCGCGGGTGAAGTCGTCCTTGTCGGGGTCCATGGCCTTCCAGAAGTACTCGGGCAGGCCGTCGTATTTCTTCAGCGCCTGGCGGATGCCCAGCACTTCCACGCCCTTGGCGGACGTCTTGCAATGCACCGTGGAGTGGTCGAACTGCAGGAAGGTGCCGGCGCGCTCGCCCTCGGCGTCCACGTCCACGCCGACCATGCGCAGCTCACGCTTGCTCTCTTCGGAAAGGGACGAAAGGTCGGGGAGGTCTGCGTTCTGCTGGCCGGAAAACGCGTAGGAGTTCAGGTCGACCAGGGTTTGGTTCAGTTCAGACATCTGATGCACTCCTTGTAGCCGTACTTGCCGATGTGATCCAGGATGTCGCGCGGACGGATTGGGCGCGTGTCGCAGCACAGCACGCCGTTGTACATGACCTGCCCGCGGTCGGCGTTGACATAATCCAGAATGTAGCCCGTATGGGTGATGATCAGGCCCGAAGTCCGGTTGCGGCGGCGCAGGTCGCGCATGGAAGTGTCGGGTTTCGGCTCGGCCGCCCCGTCCAGCAGGGCGCGGGCCGTCTGCCCGATGAGGGTCATGTTTTCGAGGTCGACGCCGGACTCGGGCTCGTCGAAGAGGATGAGGCTCGGGTTCTGCGCCATGAGCTGCAGCAGTTCCGAGCGCTTGATCTCGCCCCCCGAGAAACCGGAATTGATGTCGCGCTCCAGGAAATCGGAAAAATTGACGGTCTTGGCCATGGCGTCCACGTCCACCTCGCGGTCCCGGGCGCACATGGAAACCAGATGCCGGGTCTTGAGGCCGTGAATGGTCGGCGGCCGCTGGAAGGACATGCCGATGCCCAGCCGGGCGCGCTCGTAGGTGGGCATTTCGGTGATGTCCACGCCCTTGAAGACGATCCTGCCGGCGGTCACATTGTAGCCGCCGAAGCCCATGAGGGTCATGAGCAGGGTCGTCTTGCCGGAGCCGTTGGGTCCGAAGAGGATGAAGGTCTCGCCTTCATCGATATTCAGGTTGATCCCCTTGAGGACTTCCCTGTCGCCGATACTGACATGCAGGTTCTGGATCTGAAGCATATGTCATCCCTTTGGTGATGTGGAAGGCTGGCCCGCAGGCGGGTCAAGGCAAGAGATTGCGCTTAATTGAGGCCGGTCCAAATGTCCAGCCGCCCTACTTCCACTCCTTCCACGTTTCGGAGCGGTAGCAATAGTAGCAGCGCGAATCGTCCCGGAAAAAACGCAAGAGCAGCATCCCGGCCACGAACCCGCCGATATGCGCCCACCAGGCCACCCCACCGCCGCCCGACGGGGCGAGCATCCCGGAGAAAACCTGGGTCAGGAACCATGCCCCGAGGTAGAACACCGCGGGCAGCTCGAAAACGAAGGGGATGATGAGGATGGGCAGGAAGGTGACCACCTTGGCGTGGGGGTAGAGAAAGAAATAGGCCCCCATGACTCCGGCGATGGCCCCCGATGCCCCCACCACGGGCACCATGGAGTCCGGGCTGGTGATCATGTGCACGCCCAGGGCGCCGAATCCGCAGAGCATGTAGAAAATGAAGAAGCGCACCGGCCCCATGACGTCTTCGACGTTGTCGCCGAATATCCACAGGGTCCACATGTTGAAGATGAGATGCAGCCACCCGGAGTGCAGGAACATGTGCGAGACGAGGGGCAGCAGGGCGTCCTGGGGGTATCCGTGCCACGCGGCCCATTCGGGGTTGAAGAAACGCGCGGGCACCACGCCGAAGAGATGGAAGAGCTGGAACTCCTGGGCGGGAGTGAACCCCCGGGTGAGCAGGAAGATGATGACGTTGATCGCCAGCAGAACCCACAGGGCGTAGGGCTTGTGCCGGGACGGGATGTTGTCGCGCAGAGGGAACATGGTCAGTCCGTTTCGTCAGAGGTGTCGGGGTGCTCGAAGAGTTCCTGCAGCATATCCATGGTCTTTGCGGCGCGTGCGTCGAGCATGTCGCGCACGACGTCTACCAGCGCCCCGGAACGGGCCCGCAGGTCTTCCAGGGAGCCGGAGTTGTCGATGACCAGCTGCGCGGCGCGCACCTTCCTGTCCTGGGGCCACTGCCAGGAATCGACCTCGGCGATGCGTTCGTCGCTCCAGCCCCGCCCGCGCAGGCGCTCCCGGCGCACGGCGTCGGGGCAGAAGACCACCGCCGTCAGGTCCGTCTCCCCGGCCAGCCCCGCTTCGCACAGCAGCGGAATCTCGGCCAGGGTCGTCTCCCCGGCATGGGCCGCGCGGAAGGCGAGCAGCGCGTGGCGGACCAGGGGGTGGATGAGCCGCTCCACCTCCCGGCGCATGCCCGGGTCGCCCATGGCCTCGCGCAGGAGGTCCTTGTCCACGCCGCCGCCCGGGCCCGTGAAGCGCTTGCCGAAATGGTGCTCGAGGATGGCGCAGCCCTCCCCGCCCCGGGCGTATGACGAAGCCACCACACGGTCGGCGCAGAAAACCGGGACGCCGAGATTCTCCACGGCCGACCTGACCGTGGACTTGCCGCTCCCCACTGCCCCGGTCAGGCCGATGCAGACCCCTTCGCGCAGAAGTCCATCCAGTACTTTCAGAAAATCATCCGGCGGCGGAGCGATGAGGGACATCTCTTCCCCGTCGGGGTGTTCGAAGCGAAGCCTCCAGGCGTGCAGCATCTGGCGCGGGGCGCGCCCGGCCGTCGCCGGGTCGGCATAGACGGCGTCGCCGAGGATCGGGTGTCCCAGGGCCGCCATGTGCACCCGGATCTGATGGGTGCGCCCCGTCATGATGCGCACCCGCAGCAGGGAGGCGCTGCGGTCGGGGGCGGTCCAGATCAGACGGTAGCGCGTCTCGGCGGGGCGCCCTCCCCGCTCGGCCACGGCCATGCGCGTCTTGATCGCGGGATGGCGGCCCAGGGGCAGGCTCACGGTCCCCGAAGGCTCCGGGACCCCGGCCACCAGGGCCAGATACTCCTTGTACACGCTGCGTGATGCGAAGGCCTCGGTCAGATACAGCCGGGCCGGCTCCGACAGGGCCAGGACAATGAGTCCCGACGTGTCCTTGTCCAGACGGTGGACCACACCGGGGCGTTCGCCCTGCTGGGACAGCAGAGCCGGAAAATGATGGGCCGCCACATGCACCAGGGTGGGTTCGGACACCGACGGCGCGGGATGCACGGTCAGCCCAGGCGCCTTGTCCACGACCGCCAGGTGCTCGTCGGCGTGGAGCACGCGCAGGGGCCCTTCGACGGGGCTGATGCCCGAATCCGGGAATTCAGGCGCCAGGCTCAGGACCTGACCGGGCACGACCCGCGTCGCCGGCTTGGTGCAGACCTTGCCGTCGATGCACGCCCGGCCGTCCCGGATCCAGGCCTGGACGCGGGTGCGAGCCACGCCTTCCTCGTCCAGGATTCCCTGCCAGAACGCATCGAGACGCTGCCCGCCGTCCGCCGCCTGGGCCTTTTCCACAAATTCCTGCATGCCTGTTCCTGCCTATGTTCGGTGACCAGATACCGCCAGACCGTTTCATGCGGCCAGAACGAGAGGTATTCGGCTTTGCCGGTCCTGACAACAAAAAGGCGGCCCCGCGAGGAGCCGCCTGTTGTGATCGCGCATGACCGAGGGCTTACTTCTTCTTGAACACGCCCTTCAGCTCGGCCTCGATGCGGCGGTTTTCGGCGCGGCCGGCTTCGGTCTTGTTGTCGGCGATGGGCTTGCTCTCTCCGTAACCAACGGCGGAGAACAGCTTGCCGTCCAGGCCGAAGTTGTTGACCAGATAGTCGCGGACTGCCGTGGCGCGACGCTCGGACAGCTTCTGGTTGTAGGCGTCGGTGCCGATGGAGTCGGTGTGGCCGGCGATCTCGACAACGGTGAAGGACTGCTGCTGCTTCATGTAGGATGCGAAGTCGGCCAGTTCCTGAT
>CALMTS010000164.1 GCA_937872685.1 uncultured Desulfomicrobium sp. | reverse complement strand
ACAACCTCACACTCGCCGGTGACGTCCACCGCGAACTCGCAGACGGCATCAAGCGCACCATCCTGAACGGCGTCGCCACGGGCAAGGGGGCCGACGACATCGTCCGGGACATGGGCAAGGTGATCGTCGACAAGGATTCCTTTCGCCAGGCCGGAAGCCGGGTGTTCAGCAAGGCCCAGTACCGCATGGAGATGATCGCCCGCACCGAGGTCCTCCGCGCCCACAACATGGGCAGGCTCAAGTTCCACGAGCGGGTCGGCATCCAGAAACTGGAATGGCTGGCCATGGAGGACGAGCGCATGTGCCCGGTCTGCGGCGGCCTGGACGGCAAGACCTTTCCCATCGACAAGTTCCCCCAGCAACCCGCGCATCCGCACTGCCGCTGCACCAACATCGTGGCCTGGCCGATGACCGTCTGCGGCAGCGAGATGGCCGCCAAGGCCGCCGCCCAGGCATCGCAGGGGGACGCCTGCATTCTCCCGCCCCACGTGCTGGAAGGCATGGCCGACGCCCAGGCCAAGGAGAACGCCAAGCTCAAGAGCGCCTTTGAAAACGGCGACATCGCCGACCTCGGTTCGCTGACGGTCAAACAGCTCCAGACCCTGGCGAAACAGAACGGCGTGGCCATTGCCCGGACCAAGGCCGATTTCATCAAGCTGCTCGATCTGGCCGAACCGGGGATCGATCACGGCGACCTGGCCGGAGCGGCGCTCAGCGCCAAGCTCAAGGAACACAAGATCGGTCTGCTGCGGACCAAGGAAGAACTGGTCGAGCTGCTCGGACTGAAGCAGGCGGAACTCAAACAGGCCAAGCTGCTCGCCGCCCAGATGGCGAAGATCCCGCCCGCCGAGGGGCTGGAGGGCATGACCGCCCAGCAGCTCAAGGAGATGGCGAAGGAGAACGGCATCTCCCTCAATATGACCAAACAGGAGACCATCGAGCTGCTGGACAAGCTGGAGCCCGGCGTGGATCACAGCGGCCTGATGGGCAAGGAACTCGCGGCGGCCAAACAGAAGCACGGCATCGGCATCCTCAAGAACAAGCAGCAGCTCGTCGAGGCGCTGCAGAAGAAGGCCGGTGCCGACATGGCCGAGTCGGTCAAGAAAAAGGCGGTCGACGAGGCCAAGCAGAAGTTGATCCTGAAACAGAAAACGGCCCTCGAAGACGCCGCCAAGGCCGTGGTCGTTCCCGACACGCCGACCGGCTACAAGGATTTCCTCGACGCGATTGCCAAGGCGGAACAGGCGGTTTCCGGCGGCACCGATCTGCCCCAGGAACTGCTTGCGGCCCACAGCAAGGAAATCGCCCTCAAAAAACAGCTCTTCCAGGATCAGGTCGGCAAACTGAAATCGGCGGAGCTCAAGACGCTCGCCAAGGAGACCAAGGTCCAGTATTGGCAGTGGGCCAACAAAGACGAGCTGACCACGCTCTTCACCGAGACCGACCCCGCGAAAATCAAGGCGGTTCAGGCCAGCATCGACACCAAGCACGCCGCATGGGCCGAAAAGCATGGCGGCAAGAAGAAAACCGCTCCTGCCAAGCCCGCCACGCCGAAGAAAGAGCCGCCGAAACCGGCTCCACAGCCGAGCCCGGTCAAGCCGCCCGAGGCCAAGATCGGCAAGAAAGGCGCGGAGTTCGCCACAGTCGATTCAGCGTGGCAGCAGAAAGGTCTGCCGTCAAAATTCAAGAAAACCGGCAAGGCCGCTGTCGGCGGCGCACATGAAAAGGAGTTCTGGACCGACGAAAACGGCGACAAATGGCTGTTCAAGCCCATTGGCCGCAAGGACGATGAGTTCATCGCCTTCGGAGAGGAAGCCGCCTACAAGATTGGCCGCCTGATCGACCCCCATTCCATCGAGGTGCGCACCATCCAATTGAACGGCCGCACCGGCTCCATCCAGAAATGGCGCACCGATCTGCGGGACGACTTCGATTTTCGCAACATCCTGCCCCAGGATCTGACCACCATCGAACTGGAGCAGATCCAGCGCGAGCATGTGGTCGACTGGCTGATCGCCAACCACGACGGACATTCCAAGCAGTTCATCCGTGCCCGGGACGGTCGCGTCTACGGCATCGACAAAGGCCAGGCATTCAAGTTTCTGGGCCAGGACAAGCTCTCGCTCGACTATCACCCCAACGGCGTCTGCGGCGAGGAAGAGCCGTTTTACAACAAGGTCTTCCGGGCGGCCAAGGAAGGGAAGGTACGGGTCGATCCGAACGCGACCCTTCGCTACATCCAGGAAGTCGAAAAGATCGCCGACGAGGATTACCTCGATCTGCTGCGGCCCTACGCCGAGGGACGGTTTTCCAAGGACCCGGCCGGGCTGCGGCATTTCTATGATCTGGCCCTGGAGCGGAAACACAATCTCAGGCGGGACTTCGAAGGCTATTACGCCGATGTGCTGGGGGATCGGGGCTTCCGTTTCGACAAGCTGAGCGCCGCCACCGGGAAGAAAAAGTTGCTCTCCTCCGCCGAAGAGACCCTGGTCGAGGAGGCCCGCAAACTCGGCTGGCAGGGCAAGACGCTGCCCTTCGACAGCGGCGACGTGGAAGATCAGAACGCGCTGATCTTCACCGAGACCTTCAAGGGGAAGAAGCGCACCGTGGTCAAGATGAAGATCCGGCCGGACACGGACCGCCGCATCGACGAGGTGCTGCGCAGGTATGTGCAGACGGCGGCCGGGGAAAAGGGACAACCGCTGGTCGAAGACAGCTTCTTTCCGACGATTCTGGACGCCGTCAAAAACGTCAATTTCCACGTGGGCGACGGCAAGTACAACCGGACCAAGATCGACAAGGCCCTGCGCCTGCGCAAGAAACTGGAGACCCTGCAAAAGAGCGCCGACCCCAAGGTCAAGGAGATGGCGGACCACTATCTGAAATGGGTCAAGGAGATCGAAGAATCCGTCGACTGGGATCGGGCCACCAACGGCGTTTTCGAGCAGTATCTGCCCAAGCTCGACGCGCAGAAACCCAAGGAGAAACCGCCGTTCAAGGTGGAACGCGGCAAGGTGACCCACACCAAGCGCAGGATCGGGTCCGGCACCATCACCGTCGAGGCCGACGACATCGACAACCGGACGCTGTTCAATCACAACTCCCGCATGCAGGACGGGCACCAGTACACCGTCACCTTCGAGGACGGCACCCGGGTCCGCTATCGCCCCTGGTCGGACACCAACCTCTATGCCCAGCGCGGCGAGCTGGAAATGATCCTGGATGGCGACGCCACCCCCGGACGGGTCGAGGCGATGCTGGAAAAGCTCGAACAGCTTGGGATCGACACCCGGGTGGCCACGGCGGAAAACGCGGAGCAGATGTACCTCGAAAAGCTCGCCTACATCCGCAAGACCGACAAGAGCGCCGACTACAAACGACTGCAGAAATCCCTCGACGACCGCAACGCCACCACCACCGAGCGGGTCCAGGCTCTGCGCGGCTATTGGCAAAAGGAACTGGGCGTCCAGGACATCACCCAGCTTTCCGGATACAACCCGCTGGGCGAATACCAGGCGGGCTTTCTGGACCGCGACGCCAAGGGCGGATACCGGCACCAGTTCCGGTTCGACATCACCGAGGAGGACCTGGAAAAACAGATGAAGGGCTATTCGCTGGTCCACGATCTGACCAACGGCGAGAGCATGTCCGGCTTCATCGACTTGATCATGGAGAACAACGGAGCCATGGTCAGCACGGTCGAGAAGATGCGCATGGGCGTGGCTCCGGGCGGAATGTCCCCGGTGGCCGACATGCAGACCGGCGGCGCGAGCTATTTCTTCACCCGGATCAAGAAGCAACCGGCCAGCGACGCCTCACCGGCCCTCTACTTCAAGAAACAGATGCTGCGGCGCATGGACGCCATCAGCTATGACCATGACGCCTACGGCAAGGTGATCGACGACTACGTGCAGCGCAACCGGGGAGCCAGCATCGACGACTGGAAGCGGTTCTCGCAGCGCCATGGCAACGAAACCATCTTCAAATACTCGGTGACGCTGCTGGACAACATCGAGTTCATCGTGGCCAGAAGCGACAACGAACGCCGGGAGATCATCCAGAGTTTCACCCGGCGCGGCATCAAGAAACTGCCCGACGGGCGCAAGGTGGAGGACATCGTCCATACCCCGCAAAGCTGGAGCAAACGCAAACAATGACCATGAAGGACTTTATCGAACAGGAGAAACGGCGGCTGCAGGAAGCGCTGCACTGGTTCAACAACCGGGGCAGCCGCATGACCGTCAGAGAATCCGGGGATCTCTTTCTGGACGCCCTGGTGGACAGCTTCACCGTCACCCGGATCGCTCCCCATTTCGACACCGCTGGCAACCATCTGCGCACCGATTTCTGGCTGTTGTGGAAGGCGCTCGGTTACGACGAGGGCTTTCAGCACGCCCACACCATCAAAGTGGTCGATGTCCGGGTCGAAGACACCCTGATGGCCGAACATGACGGCAAGGAGGCCGAAGGCTGGCTGATTGTCGAGCTGACCGACGATCTGGGCCGGATTCACCATGTCGAAATGATGGAGCCGGTCTCGGAGCCCGAGCTCGCGGCGGACTGGCAACGCTGGATCGCCTACCGCCAGAAAAACGCCGAAAGATTCCACCGGATCGACGCCCAGCTTCTGGCCGAGCATCTCCGGATCGCGGAGGACTGGTCATGAAACTGCGCTATATGATCGACTCGATAATGGCCGACCGGCAAGCCACCGTCCCGGAATACGTGCCCGTGGGCGTCTGGGTTCAGGGGCCGGGTCCCGGTCTGGATGTGGAGATGTACTACCTCGACCGGGGACCGAACGGGCTTGCCGACCGCAAGGACGAGGCCGCCTGGGTGGTCAACCGTCTGGTCGAGGCCGGGGCCACCTCGCTTCCGGCGGATTTTCTCGAATACCACCGGCTGTCCCGCTCCCCCTATGACGGGGTCTTTTCCGAGATCACCGAGAGCGACGAATACCCCTCCCTCGACGCCTGCGGCAAGGCCGTTCTGGCCCGGCTGAACCCCGCCCGCTGAAATTCGCCGTCACCCTCCGACACATCGCCGACGCTTCCGGTAAGTAACCGCTGAACGCTCCCCGCAGGTCGCGGAGAGCACAGCAAACTGACCGGAGACGTTGATGGAACTGTTCGCCACAGACCTGGAAAGGCTGGCGTTTCTACTGGAGGCCGATGCGGCGCTGACTCTCGATCCCGACACGCTCGGGACCGAGGCCGCCGAACAGTCCGCTCCTGAAGAGCTCCCTCCCGAGAAACGCCCCAAGTACATCACCAACTACATCGGCAGTAAGCAGAAGCTCGTCGACTGGATCTGGAAGCATACCCCGGAAGGCACTGGCACGGTGCTGGACGCCTTTTCGGGGTCTGCGGTCGTGGCCTACATGTACAAGACCAAGGGCCTCCAGGTCATCGCCAACGACCGGCTCCGCTACTGCCACCATGCCGCCAAGGCGATCATCGAGAACAACTCGGTTCGCCTGAGCGAGGACGAGATCGAGGCGCTCCTGGCCGACAACGCCAAGGCGGGCAGCTTCGTTCAGGACAACTTCAAGGGCATCTTCTTCGCCAAGGGCGTCCATGCGCTGATCGACACCATCCGCGCCAACTGCGACAAGCTCTCCGGCTTCAAGAAAGACATCGCCCTGTTCGGCCTCGGCAAGACCTGCATGAGCGGCAAGGGTGGCTTCGGCCACTTCTCGTCGTCCACCGATTATGGCCGCCGCCAGGACACTCCCGACGAGTTCAAGGATCGTCTGCGCAAGAACCTGCAGCGCATCAACGCCCTGGTCTTCGACAACGACAAGGAGAACAAGGCGCACCGGCAGGACATCAACGACCTGCTGCCGAAAGCCAAGGCGGATCTGGCCTACTTCGATCCGCCCTACGCCACCGAGTTTTCGACCACCAACTACGAGCGGGCCTACCACTTCGTGGAGGGGCTCATGACCTATTGGGAAGGGCTCGAAATCAAGGCCGACACCAAGGTCAAGTATTACGAGACCGACCACAAGACCGTCACCAAGGCCAACGCCAGCGAGTTCTTCCAGACCTTTCTCGGCAACGCCAAGCACATCCCGCACTGGCTGATCTCCTACCGCGATCACGCCTATCCCAACGAGCAGGAGATGAAGCGGATCATCGGCTCCTTCGGCAAACAGAGCCGGATGAAGTCCAAGGATCACCACTACGCCATCACCTCCAAGCACGGCGAGGCTTCCAACGCCAAGGAGCGTCTGTTCGTCTGCGCTCCCGGGGCCAAGGCCAGCGCCGAGCGGGAGGAGAAACCCGTTCCGATGGCCGCCGCCGCGAACTTCCACACCAGCATCCCCGTGGACATCCGGCTGGGCGAAGGCGAACGCCTCACGACCGAGGCCATGGATGTCGGCTCGGCGGGCGACCCCCAGTTCAGCTTCGTGCTCTGCCGCACCGGCACCAACAAGAACGGCGACCACTTCACCGCCGAGGAGTTGTCCGGTCGGCACATGACGGCCGTGAACAAGAAGGTCGATCTGCAGCATTCGCAGGAGTTCAACGACATCGTTGGTGGCATCGTCGCCGCCGACTACCTGGAGGACGACAACGGCGGCCGCGTGGAATGCGTCGGCGAGCTGTACGTCCACGACACCCCGGCCGCCCGGCTGGCCTACAAGCTGATGAAGCGCGGGATCATCTCCCAGGTCTCCATGGAGTGCGACTACCAGGAAGGCGAATGCTCGGTCTGCCACAAGCGCTTCCAGAACAAGGCCGACTACTGCACCCACCTGCGCAAATTCAAGGGCCGTGATTTCAACGGCCAACCCGTTTTCGAGATTCTGCACGGCGTCACTTTCACCGGACTGGGACTGCTCGACCGCAAAGGCGCGGACGAGAACGCCAGGATTCTGCAGGTGGCGTCCCTTCAGAGCCAGCCCGACCAATCCCAACCCGAAGGAGATTCCACGATGGAAGACAAAACCAAACCCACCGATGACCAGGCCGTCGAAGCGGCCAAGAAGAAACCGGCCCAGCAGGAAGGCGATCCTGCCCGCGTTACCGACCTGGAAAAGGAAAACCGGCAGCTCAAGGCCCAGGTCGCCGAGCTGCAGAAACGCGTCCAGGAACTGGAAGCCGAACAAAAGGCGGCCGCCTGCCGCTCCCGCGCCAAGAAGCTGCTCACCCGGCTGGAGAAGCAAGGGCTCTCCTTTGCTTCCGATGAGGACCGGGAAGCCGAGCTGAAACGCCTGGCCGAACTGTCCGACGAAGCCTTCGCCGCCACCGAGGCCGCTTACGAGCGCCTGCCCAAGTCGGCCAAAGCGGACAAGGACAAGGAAGAGAAACCCGCCGACAGCGACCAGGGCGGCAAGCCCGCCGCCAAGGCATCGACGGAAACCCCGCTGCGCAGCGACGCCGGTGTCCGGCCCCACGATGTGGACGACCGCAAGGTGTCGCTCGAGGACCGTCTGCGCGACGGGTTCATGGCCGCTTACCGCAACCGTGTCGGCGAGGACTCTCCCGAACACTCGCAAATCAACGCATAAGGAGGAAACACCATGTCATTCATCAATCCGTGTCACCGCGGTCTCGCCTATGGCGACGGCCACATCCAGGGCGACGGCCAGCTCGGCCAGGTGGTCCGCGTGGTCGGCGACGACCTGTTCGCCGTCAACACCGATCCCACCAAGCGCTCCTTCGGCATCCTGATCAAGGACTACGCCGGTGGCGAAATGCCCGGCATCTACTGTGACGGCGGCGTCTACGAGACCGACGCCTTCGAAGGGACCGTCGTCGCCGGAGACGACCTGAAAGTTTCGGCGGGCGGTCGCCTGACCAACGGCGTCGCGGCCGGAGAGCACGTCGTCGCCCACGCCATTTCCGTACAGAGCGGCGTCCTCAAATTCCGCCTGCTCGTCTAACCCAAGGAGCCAACGCACATGAAAACCAATCAGTTGAAGATCCATTCCCAGGAATACATGGAAACCATGGCGCGGCTCATGAGCGAGGCTCTCGAGTCGCCCGAAGGCATGCGGGCGCTTGCCGCCGCCATTGCCGCGCCCATCGAACAGGAGATCAAGCGCAAGGAGATCTCCTCGCTGCTGCTCACCAAGCACACGCTGCCCAAGGGCGAACGTCCGGTCTACCAGAAGAAACCGACCGTCAAGGCCCACTGGATCAGCAAGGACGGCGACGCCCAGGAGCAGGAGGTGGGCAAGGACGAGGTCGAGTTCCCCACCAACCGCATCCACTCCAATCCGATGGTGGACGTTTCCGTCCTCAAGAACGGCAACATCGGCACGCTGATGGACATCCAGACCAGCGCCGCCGACGCCATCCGCAAGGAGATGGACCGCCGCACCATCTCGGTGCTCTCCTCGGCCATCCCGGCGGCCAACACCATCGAGGTCACCGGCGATTTGCTCACCGAGGATGCACTGAACGAGGCCATCTCGATCATCGAGGACCTGGAGCTGTCGGTGAAGTACATCGTCATGCGCGGCCGCCGGTTCAACGACATGCGCGGCTGGAACCTCGATCCCCAGACCAAGCTCGAGCTGCGCCAGAAGGGTGTCATCAAGAACTACGGCACCGGCGGCATTCTGCTGACCGCCTCCATGCCGCTGGACGAGATCATCATCGTCCCGGATGAAGAGGTCGGGAAGATGCCGGTGCGCGAAAACCTGAAGACGGAGTCCATCGATCAGAAGACCCGCTTCAAGACCGGCTGGCTGGTGTGGTCCGAAATCGGCCAGGGCATTACCCGCCCTGACATCATGGCCAAGGTCAAACTGGTTCCGTAATCCGGGAGGTGACGTGAGATGAATCGAATCAAGAACATCCGTCCCGGCGTTCTGGTGATCCCCGACGCCGGGCTGAAACTCAAGCCCGGCCAGGTGGTCGAGGTGGAACGCCTCACCAAGCAGATCCAGGCGGCGCTCAAGAACGGCCGCCTGGCCATGGCCGACAAACCGAAGCAGGAACCGCTCGCCCCTCCAGAGCCCGACCAGGACGCGGAACCGGTGGACCTGAGCAAGCTCTCCGCCACCGACGCCATCTCCAGGGTCAACGAGGAAGCCAATCCGGAGACCCTCAAAGGCTACATGGACACCGAGAAACGCCGCACGGTGATCGACGCGCTCAAGAGCCGTCTGGAGGGCCTGCAAGGTGCTGCTGAGTGACCTGATCGCCGACCTGCGGCTCGACCTGTCCGATCCGGGCGCATCTCTCTTCGAGGACCAGACTCTGGAGAGATGCGTCCGGAAGGCCGTTTTCCGGGTCGGCCGTGACCTCGACCAATCGCTGACGGTCACGGCCGGAGAGATCACCCCCGATCCCACCGGCGAGGTCCGCGAGCTCCTGGTGATCATGGCGCAGATCCACGCCTGCCAGGTCATGCGTTCGGCCACCGCCAACGCCTTCTCCTTTTCCAGCGGCGACAAGCGGGTGGACAAAACCGGCCAGCCCGGCCACTGGGCCAAGCTCGAGGCCGATCTGCTCGCCGACTACCGGCAGCGGCTCACCGAGCTGCGTCCGGCCACCCAGCTCGATCAGGAAGCCTACATCCTGACCCCGAGCGGCCTTACGCCGGTCATCTACGAACAAGGGATCGATCTCGATGTTGTTGAATGACCGGGAACGCGCCGAAGCCGTGGCCGACGTCGCCCGGCTGATCCTCTCCTCGGGCCAGACCGCACGCATCCTGCGCGTGGTTCCCGGCGAGCGGCTCTACGGCACCGACGATGCCGAATACACGGAAATCTCCGTCATCCCCCTCGAACTGAACGAAACCCCGCCGGAGGAGCTGAGCGGCAAGATCGACGCGCTCGCCTGTGTCCTTCCGGATGCCGACGTCCGGGGTGAAGACCGCCTGGCCGCAGACAGGGAAACCTATCGCATACAGAGTGTGGAAGAAGAACACTTCTTCGGCACCGTCACTCACAAGAACCTGCAACTGGTGAAGCTCAATGGGCGTTAGGCGGACCGGTGACTGGGACAAGGCCCGCGCCAAGCTGACCACCGGCATGGGGCCGCGCCTGGCCACGGCCCTGCGTCAGGCCACGATCCGCAACGCCCTTTTTCTGGTGCGCGAGATCCAGCGGGGGATTCGCTCCCAGGCCCCGGGCGGACAGGCCTTCGTGAAACTCGCCGAGAGCACCATCGAGCGCAAAGGCTCAAGCAAGGCGCTCATCGACACCGGCTTTCTCGTCAACGCCATCACCCAGAAGATCATGGCCGACAAGGCGTTCGTCGGCCTGCTGCGCGGCACCGTCAACAAGGACGGGGAAGACATGGTGAACATCGGTGCCGTCATGGAGTACGGGGCCACCATCAAACATCCGAACGGCGCGACCATCGTCATCCCCGCCAGACCCTTTCTGCATCCGGTGATGGAGAAGTACCGCGAGCAGATCCTCCAGAACTATCGCGAGGCGATCCGCTCCGCGCTTTGAGCCTCCGACACATCGCCAGCGCTTCCGGTAAGTAACCAGGCAGAAAACGGAGGCGTCCCTTGAGCACGATACAGACCGTCACAGAAACCCTGATCCGCCTGGCCAAGCAGGCCATCCACCCGGACACCGTGCTGGTGTTCCCGGATGACCTGTTCGAGGTCCAGCGTACCCCCAGCGTCATCCTCCAGGGGCCGAAGCTGGCGGAAGACCGTTTCCGCCGCAGCCAGAGCCGCCTGTTCGAGAAGAATGTCGCGGAGCTGAGTTTCGAGGAGTGCCGGTTTCCCCGGCTCTATCACCTCGATTTCGACCTGGTGGTGACCGTGGACCGGGAGGCCGAACTGCTCGGGTTTCACGAATCGGTGTCGCGGTTCCTCCAGCTTCACCCGGAGATCGCCATCGCCGACCAGGGCAGCCTGAACCTTACCGAACTGGTTCCTCTGGGCGGTCTGGCCCGGGTGAACCTCTCCAACCTCCGGCAAAGCTCCGGACGCATCCGCATCGAATCCTGCCCGGTGTACGACGGCGACCTGCGCGACGGTCGGCTGATCCGGGACCGGACCTTCCAGTTTCACGGCGACGTGACAGAGCAACGAACCATTCAACCGTAAAGGAGAACAACCGTGATCGAGATCAGAAACCTGCAGTTCCAACCCCTGACGTTCAACCTCTCCGGCCAGGGAACCCTTCACCTCGGGCCGCGAGAACGCAAGAGCATCGCCCGCAAGGACCTCTCCGCCGAGATCAAGACCGCCGGAAAACGCGGCCTGGTGCGCATCACCGACCTGACCGGCGGCGCGGAACCGGAGCCGGAAAAGCCCACGGCAACCGATGACGCCGCAGCCGATGAGGCCAAGACCACCAGCAAGCGGAGGAAATAACCATGCCGACCTATCTATCGCCCGGGATTTACACCCGGGAAACGGACTTCAGTTTCTATGTGAAGCAGATCTCGACCTCGTCGGCCGCCATGGTCGGGGTGGCCGAGAAAGGCCCGATCAACAAGCCCGTGCTGGTGACGAGCTGGGAGCAGTTCATCAACCGTTTCGGCTCCTATATCAACGAGAGCTATCTGGCCTACGCCGCCCGGGCGTTTTTCGACAACGGCGGCTCGGTCCTCTACGTCACCCGCATCGCCCATCTCACCGATCCCACCGACCGGGACACCCTGACGGCGCTCAAATCTTCCATCGTGCTGCAGAACCGGGAGGCGACGCCCGCCGACGCCCTGCGGATCGAGGCCGTGAACGAAGGCGTCTGGGGCGACCGGCTCTCCGTCTCCATCGAGGACGGCTCCCTCGACCCGGCCAACCATTTCAACCTGGTGGTCCGGCATAAAGGCGATGTGGTCGAGGTGTTCAAGGATCTGAGCATGGACGAGACGCTGCCCAACCATGTGGAGCTGGCGATCAACGACCGCTCGGATTTCATCCTGGTCCAGGATCTGGCCGCAGCAACGGGAACGCCCGGCGACCGTCCGGCATTGGGCGTGTTCACGCTCACCGGCGGCGACAACGGGCTGGCCGATCTGGCCGATGCGGACTTCATCGGCGATCCCTCGCAGCATACCGGCCTCTATGGCTTTGACGAGATCGACGCCCTGAACCTGCTGATGGTTCCCGGCGTCACCACGGTGCCGGTGATCAACGCCGGAATCGCCTATGCCGAGGGGCGCAAGGACCTGCTGTTCATCGCCGACACGCCCATGCACCTGGAGCCGCTCGAAGCGGTCGACTTCCGCAAGGGACAAGGGATGTACAGCCACGCGGCCTTCAACTCCTCCTACGCGGCGCTCTACTACCCCTGGCTGGAGATCAGCGATCCGGTCAACTCGCGCAAGAAGCTGGTGCCGCCCTGCGGCGCGGTGGCGGGCTGCATCGCCCGCAGCGACCAGAAGACCAACGTCTGGAACGCGCCCGCCGGTATCGACCGGGGCCGCATCTTCAACACGCTCTCCCTGGCCTACAAGACCAGCCGTGGCGAGCGCGATGTGCTCTATCCGGAAGGGGTCAACGTCATCGCCGTGTTCCCCGACACCGGCATCAACATCTGGGGCCAGAAGACACTGCAGAGCCAGCCCTCGGCCGTGGACCGCATCAACGTCCGCCGCCTGATGATGTTCATGGAGGAAGCCATCTCGGAATCCTCCCGCTTCGTGGTGTTCGAGCCGAACCATCCCCAGACCTGGCGTGCCCTCGGCCGCCTGATCAACCCCTTCCTGCAGGACATCAAGGACAAGGGCGGCCTCTACGACTTCGCCTTCCAGTGCGACGAGGAGACCAACACCCCGGCGGTCATCGACCGCAACGAAATGGTGGCCCGCGTGTTCGTCAAGCCGACCAAGACGGCGGAGTTCATCGAGCTGAACTTCATCCTGACCAGCACCGGCGCGGACTTCAAAGAAATCATCTAACGGGAGAACACGGCTATGAGAAGCGGAAACATGCCCAAGAGCCTTTACCAGAACTGGCAGTTCGCCATCGAGGTAAACGGCTTCGACGTGGCCCTGTTCCACAAGGGACAGGAGCCCAAAACCGAATTCGAGGAAGTGGCCTTTGCCCCGGCCGGTTCGATGTTCGACCAGAAGGTGGCGGGGCGGGTCAAGTTCGAGGACATCACCCTCGAGAAAGGCACCCTGCAGGACGGCTCCGACGAGGCGGCCCGCGAATGGATCAAGAAACAGGTGGACGTGAACGCCGTCACCGGCGGCCTTCCGGCCGACTACATGCGCGACATCGACGTTGTCCGCTACGACCGCACCGGCAACGAGACCCGCCGCTGGACCCTGCACGGGGCCTGGGTGAAGGCGCTCGAATACGACGAGCTCGAAGGCGGCAACACCGAGAACACCATCGAGAAGCTCACCATCTGCTTCCAATACTGGACCTAAACCGGAGGATCGACCATGTACAGCTTTGAACTGCCAAGCGGCACTGAACTCGAGCTCCGGGAAATGACCGGGGCCGAGGAAGAACTGCTCACCAACCAGCGCCTGATCCGTTCCGGAGAGGCGATCAACCAGGTGCTCCGCAACTGTTTCGTCCGGCTGGGCGAGAAGACCGATCCCGATCTCGCCGAGGTGATGAACCTGCTCTCGGGTGACCGGCTGTTCGCCCTGGTCCGCCTGCGCCAGATTTCCCTCGGCGACGAGGTGGAGCTGGAGCTGAGCTGCCCGAACAGCGCCTGCCGCATGACCAACTTCGTGACCATCAATCTCGAGGATCTCAAGGTCACCCCCTACGGCGAGGAGCGGGAGTTCGCCTTCAAGCTGCCCGGCTCGAAGAAAACCGTGCGCTTCGGATATCTCGACGGCCACAAGGAAAAGCGTCTGGCCAGCCTGCGCGAGCCCAACATCACCTCGGCCATGCTCATCCGCGTCCTCGACATCGACGGCAAGGCTCCCTCCAAGAAGAGCCTGGCGGAAATGTCGATGCGCGACCGCAACGCGCTGCGGCAGGAGATGTCGCGGGTCGACGCGGGAATCGACACCTCGGTCGAAACCGAATGCGATGGCTGCGGCACCAAGATCCGCACCCGTCTGGAGGCCGAACCGGCTTTTTTGTTCCCCGGAGTTCGCTTGTAAGCGACGCATTCTTTCTCGCTTACGGCGGACTGCACTGGGGCTGGTCGGAAACCCGCTCGCTGCCGCTCAGGGTCCGGCGTCAGTTCGTCGAGGCCCTCGAGCGGCAGCTTGATTTTGAACGTGAGCAAACGGAACGGCGATAGATGAACGGCGATCTCGGACTGGGCATAGTGGTATCGATGAAGGATGCGTTCTCGCAGAACGCGCAGCGCATCCGTGGTTCCATGATGGACCTCGATTCCACCGTGGCGGATGCCAGCGAGCGGATGACCCGCAACCTGGACCGCATCCAGCAAGGCACCATGATGCTGGGGGCGGGACTGGCCCTGATGGCGGTGCCCGCCGCCCTGGTCGCCTCCACCGCCGCGACCCAGAAGGCCCTGGGCGAGCTGGCGTCCCTCGGCGTGCAGGACCTCCGGGCCATCGAGGACGCCGCCGAATCCTTCACCAACCAGTGGTCCGGTGCCGACAAGGCCGCCTTCATCACCGCCACCTACGACGTGAAATCGGCCCTGTCCAACCTCAGCGACGAGGCGGTGGGCGTCTTCACCTCCATGGCCGCCATGACCGCCAAGGCGACCAAGGCCACCACCCAGGAGATGGTCGGCACCTTCACCACGGCCTACGGGATCTTCAAGCCCATCATGGCCGACATGAACGACATGGAATGGGCGACCGCCTTTTCCGGAGCCATGGCGCAGACCGTGGCCTCGTTCAAGACCAACGGCACCCAGATGGCCGACGCCATCAAGAACATCGGCGCGGTGGCGGCCGCGAGCAACATTCCGCTGAACGAGCAGCTCGCCGTGCTCGGCCAGCTCCAGACCACCATGCCCGGCTCCGAGGCGGGCACGCTGTACAAGGCGTTCATCATGAAGGCGGCCGAGGCCGGTGACGAGCTTGGCCTGTCCTTCACCGACACCAGCGGCCGTCTCAAGGGCGTGGTTCCCATCCTGCAGGAGATCAAGCGCCAGTTCCCCGATCTCTCCAACGCCGCCGCCCAGGTGAAGCTGAAGAAGGCCTTCGGCTCCGACGAGGCGGTCAAGTTCCTGCTGCAGATGTCGGCGGGCATGGAGAGCCTCGAAGGCAATATCCAGTCGGTGGGCCGGGCCATGAAGACCGGCACGGCGGTCACCGAACAGATGGCCGACGCCATGAACCAGGACATCGGAGCCCGGTTCCTGCTCCTGCGCCAGCAGATGGCCAACCTCAGCGAAATCCTGGGCCGCACTCTGCTGCCGGTGGTCACGCCGGTGATCAACGGCGTCTCCCGCTTCATTCTGTTCCTGCAACGCATGGCCAAATCGATGCCGGGCGTGACCCGGGTGGTCCTTGGATTATCCATGGCCCTCGGCACCATTCTGGTCGTGGCCGGAGCCGTCACCGCCGCCGTGGGCATGGTGGGACTCATGCTGCCCGCCATCAAGGCCGGGTTCGTGGCCATCAGCGCCGCGCTCGCCGGGGTGGGTTCGGCGGTCGCGACCTATTTTCTGCCCGTCACCGCGATCATCGCGGGCGTGATCCTCTCGGTGTATTTGCTCAAACGCGCCTGGGAAACCAACTTCGGCGGCATTCAGGAGATCATCACCGGGGCCTGGAACAAGGTCTCGCTGGTCTTCCGGGGGATCAGGGAGCTGGTGGGCTCTCTCAGCGGCGGCGTCGGGCAGATGTCGGCCGAACTGGCCCAGAAGCTCGAATCCGCCGGACTGCTGGGCTTCGTGGTCACCGTCTTCAAAGCCTATTACCGCGTTCGTGAGGCCCTGGCCGGATTGTGGGGCGCGTTCTCCCATGCCTTTGGCCGCATCCGCGCCATCCTCGAACCGACCGTCCGCACCCTGATGAGCGCCTATGCGGCGCTGGCCAGCGCGGTCTTTTCGGTGGTGGAGATCTTCGGCGTGGCCGCCAGCGCCACCGATGGGTCGTCCTGGCGCACCTTCGGCACGGTTATCGGCACCGTCGCCGGTGTGCTTCTGCAGGGGCTGGCATTCGCGCTGAAGATCGTGGCCTGGAACCTGTCGCTCATCGTCCGAGCCCTGGCGGTGGTGGTGCGCAGCGTGGTCTGGGTCGGCAAGATCATCGTCGGGTCCCTGATCGGAGCGACCAAGTTCATCTACAAGTTCCTGTTGCCCGTGCGCATGATCGGCGAGGCATTCGTGGCCGCCGGGAAGATCGTCTATGCGGTCTGGCAGGTGCTGACCGGCGACATCTCCCTGCTGGACGGTCTCAAGGCCATTGGCGGCGCGGTCTACGATTTTCTTGCCACCCCGTTCCGCTGGGCGCGGGATGTGGTGGTCGGTGTCTGGAATTTCATTTCCGGGATCTTCACCTCCATCGGACGCCTGGTGGCCGACGCCGCCGGACAGATCGGCCAGGCGATTCTGAATCTGCCGATCATCAGCACCCTGCGGGATCTGTTTGCCACCGTGCGCTCCTTCTTCGCCGGGGACACCACCTTCTTCGAGGCGGGCAAGAAGCTGCTGATCACCCTGGGCGAAGGGATCTGGTCGGCGGTGACCTATCCCTTCACCATGCTCAAGAACGCCCTGGGCAAGCTGCGCAATCTGCTGCCGTTCTCCGATGCCCGCGAGGGACCACTCGCCAGCCTGACCGCCTCCGGTTCCGCGCTGCTCAAGACCCTCGCCGACGGCATGAGCCTTACCCAGTCGCTGCCCGCGAAAGTGTTCGGCTTCGCCGCTCGCGGGATTCTCTCGGCCGCTGCGGGAGCCTGGCAGCAGATCAAGACGGCGGGCGGCAACCTCATGGACGCCGCCTCGGCTCCCTTCCGGATGGCTGGAAAACTCTGGGATGGGTTGACCTCCGGGGCTCAAACCGTCGCGGCCAAGGCCGGTGCCATCTTCGGCGGTCTCAAACAATCCCTGTTTGGCGACACGCCCGAACTGGCGCTCAAGCCGCCCCAGGTCAATGCCTGGGACGCGCTGGCCACGGGAGCCGTCACTGTCCGCGACCGGATCGTTGCCACGCTGTCGGCCGTGCCCGGCGCTGTCGGTCGAATCTTTACCAACGCCGGTGCCGAGGGGCAAACCCTCTGGCAGAGACTTTCCAGCGGCGCGAGCGCGGGCATTCAGGCGATCAAGGATAGAAGCGCCGGGATCGCCAACGGTTTGCTCTCCTCCGCTCGCGCCATGCTGGGAGTCCAGACCCCGATTCCGCAGGTGGCCGAGCAGAAGGAACCGCTCAAGGCCGCGCCGCCCGCCGAATCGATTGGGCAACGCATCATCGAAAGCGTGCTCAGTCTCGTGCCGCGTCTGGACGAGCGCCTGGTGCCCAAGGCCCTGAGCGCCATGCTGATGCTCCAGCCGGTCATGGCCACGGCCGCGCCGCCTCCGCAACCGATGAACGGCATCGTGCAGACCGTCGCGGCGGCCGTCGAGCCGGTAAGTAAGAGCTATATCCAGCCGTTCGCGGTGGAACCGGCACTGGAAAAGGGAGACGCCTCTCTGGCTCCGGCCGGGATCGAGCGGCCCATAACGGCCGCTCCGACTCCGATAGCGAAGCCCCTGCAATCGGGACTCATCGAGACGGTGCCTTCCGAACGGTTGATCGCTCCGGCCCGCACCGCTCCCGCGATACCCCTGCGGGCAGAGGAAAGCAGTCCGGGTCTGCGCGAGATGCTGGAATCGCTGCTCTCGCGCCTCGATGGCCTGGCCGACCGCCCGGTGGAACTGAGCGTGACCACCAACATCGATGGCCGGAAGGTGGCCGAGGCCGTCTACAAGGATCTTCGGGAGCGGAAGATCAGAAACTACGAAACCCTGTGAGAGGACCGATGAAACGCATCTTTGTCTGCAGCCCGTTCGCGGGTGACATAGCCCGAAACGTGAAGGTCGCCGAGGCGCTTTGCCGTCGGGTCATGAGAAACGGTCACGCGCCGTTCGCGCCGCACCTGTTGTATCCAACCTTTACCGATGACAGCGTTCCCGAGCAGCGGGAGACGGGCATCGCCTGCGGCCTGGCCTACATGGAATGTTGCGACGAGGTGTGGGCGTTCACCGGCAACGGCATTTCCAGCGGCATGCGGCGGGAACTCGACCGGGCCGGACAACTGGGCAAGCCGATCATCGAGATCGCCGAGGTGTAAGCAATGGCCTGGGATCAACAGCCCATCAAGGGATATCTGGTGGACGCCGACACGGGGGAGCGGCTCGAATTCCAGTACAACCCCAACTCCATCAGCGACGAGAAGTCGACCGACTACGCGACGATCAAGATCCCCGGCATGAGCCACCCGCGCTACCAGTACGTCGCCGGGGAACCGCGCCGGATCGCCTTCAAGGTCGAGCTGTTCAAGGGGCCGGTGAAACAGAAGGTCGACTGGCTCCGCTCGCTGCAATATCCGGAACACGCCGGAACCATGCTCAAGAACGCGCCGCACCGTGTGCTGCTGATTTTCGGCGATCTCTACCCCGGCGTGACCTGCATCGTCCGGCAGGTGAAGGCGCGTTTCTTCGGCCTGTTCGACCGGGACAACCTGCTGCCGCAACGGGCCGAGGTGGACATCGTCCTCGAGGAATATGTGGACCGTTCCATCAACTGGTCGGAGGTACGTTCATGATCGGCCGTGATTCCCGCTACGCCCGCTGCGTTCTCTACCGGGACAGCGACGGCACCTCCCTCGGCATGCGCCAGCGCATCGACACCACCCCCAGACACGACGACCGCCTGCACACCGTGGTCGAGGGCGACCGCCTGGATCTGCTCGCGCACCGCTATCTGGGTGACGCCAGGCTCTGGTGGATCATCTGCGACTACAACGACCTCTTTTTCCCGTTGGCGCTCGAGCCGGGTCTGGCGCTGCGCATTCCCTCCCGCGAACACGTCCAGATGCGCCTGCTCGACTGAAGCGTCCGACACCTCGCCATGCCTTCCGGTAAGTAAGCAGGGAACTGCGAACCGCCGGAGAGACGCATGGATCTGGATACCTTCAAGCCGACATTTCTGATTCAGATCGAGGGGCAAGACCTCTCGAAGGACATCACCCAGGAGATCACCTCGTTCGTCTTCACCGACAACGAGGAGGAGCTGGATGTCCTCGAACTGTCGGTGACCGACCGCAACCTGCAGTTCGTCGACGATCCGCTGTTCCAGGAAGGCAACGAGATCGTGGCCCGCTTCGGCTACGTGGGGAACCTCTCTCCGCGCAAGAAGGCGGTCATCAAGGACATCGATTACGACTTCCCGGAAAACGGCGATCCGACCATCCGCATCAAGGCCTACGACAAGGGCTTCAAACTGGCGGGCAAGGAGAACCAGAAGGTCTGGCAGAAACCCGCTCCCGGCATCCTCTATTCGGAAATCGCCGAACAGATCGCCGCCGCCAACGGCCTCACGCCGGTGGTCACGGCCACCAAGGGAACCCATCTCCGCGTCACCCAGAGCAACATCTCGGACGCCCAGTTCCTCAAGGAGCTGGCGGAAAAGGCCCGCGACCGCGATGGCGACGGCGTGAGCGGCTATGTCTTCTACATCCAGGACGACGAACTCCATTTCCATCCCCGCGAGCTCGACCAGACGCCGCTTCTGACCCTCGAATATTTCACCGACACCAAGGGCCTGCTGCGCTCGTTCCGCCCCAGCACCCAATCCCAGGGAGCCAAGGGCGCGGGTGTCGAGACCAAGACGGTCGGCGTCGACCCGCGCAAGAAGGACGTGGTCGAGCACAAGGCCAACAACGCCACCACCCCCGAGCGGACGGCCCTGGGCAAGCAGACCTATCTGGTCGACGGCAACACCGGCGAAGGCAGCTTCAAGGAACAGGAGACGGGGCAGATCGTGCCCAGCTTCGACCGTTCCGAAGGCTTTCACGAAGAGCCGCGCCAGGAGCCCGCCCAGGACAGCGCCGAAGGCAAGTTCCGCGAGGCCGAGCTGCGCCAGGTCGAGGCGGACGCCGCCACCATCGGCATTCCCCAGCTACGCGCCAAGAAGAACGTCGAGATCAAGGGCGTGGGACGGAAGTTTTCCGGCATCTACTACTGCCACTCGGTGCGCCACAGCATCAGCGGCGCTGGCTATCTCTGCGAACTCAAACTCAAGAAGAACGCCCTCGGCAAGGGCGCGGGCGACAAGTCCGCCGAGTCCCAGGGCAAACCCAACGACAAGGAGGCCCCGCCCACGCCGCAAAACGAGCCGCCAGCCATGGTGACCATCGACGCGGATTCCGGCGCGGTCACACAAGGAGGCGGCAATGGGTGATCTCAGCAAGAATTTCAACCGTTCGGAATTCGCCTGCAAAGGCACGAACTGCTGCGGCCATTCGGCTGCGGTCCATCCCGACCTGGTCGACGCCCTGCAGACGCTGCGCGACCGCATCGGCAAACCGCTGTCCATCACCAGCGGCTTTCGCTGCAACCGGCACAACAAGGCGGTGGGCGGCGCGGAGCAGAGTTTCCACACGCTGGGCATGGCGGCCGACGTGAGCTGTCCCGCAGGCGTTTCGCCCGAGGAACTGGCGGTCATCGCCGAGGAGATCCCGCTCTTCCGCGAGGGGGGCATCGGCGTCTATGCCTCCTGGGTCCATCTCGACGTGCGCCAGTCGGGCAAGGCGAGGTGGCGGTCATGAGCGCCGAAACCAAGACCCTGTTTTCCGGCACCGCGCTGGGTCTCTCCGGGCCGCTTCGGGTGGAGATCCTGCCCAATGGAATGACCGCGAGGCTGACCCAGCCGTTCCGTGTCCGCACCGGCGCTGGCCGCATCATCGAAGTGCCCGCCGGGTTCGAGACCGACTTCGCCTCGGTGCCGCGCCTGTTCTGGCGCGTGGTGCCGCCCTGGGGACGATATTCCCCGGCGGCCGTCGTTCACGACTACCTCTACCACACCGGCAAGGTCTCGCGGCTTGCGGCCGACCGCCTCTTTCTCGAACTGATGGCGGCCCTGGGCGTGCCTCTGTGGAAACGCCAGGTCATGTATTGGGCGGTTCGCCTGGGCGGCTGGCTGGCCTGGGACGCCAGTCGAAAGCGGGAGGCGGAGCATGCTTGAAACCCGCGACCGTCAATCCGAGGAGCGCTACCGCAACCGCTGGTACGGCAAGTACCGGGCCTTCGTGCGCGACAACAACGACCCCGAACGCCTTGGCCGGGTCCGGCTGGAAATCCCCGCCGTGCTCGGCAGCGGGCGGGAGAACTGGTCCGAATGGGCCGCGCCCTGTTTCCCCTACGGCGGCAACGACGACACCGGCATGTTCCTGGTCCCCGAGGAAGGGGCCTCGGTCTGGGCCGAGTTCGAGGGCGGCGTCGTCCAGTATCCGATCTGGACCGGGGTCTGGCTGGCCAAGAGCAATCCCGGCGAGCAGCCCGAGGAATCCAAGCGCACCTGCGCGAATGCCTTCTGCCATGACTGCGAGGACAAGGTCGAGCATCAGGCCAACCGGCACGACGATCTCGAACACAAGAAGTACCACGGCCATCCGCCGTATTACTGCCCGCGCCTGAAGGTCCTGCTCAAGACCGAAACCGGCCACACCATCCTGGCCGATGACCGCGACGGCGACGAGCTGCTGCGGATCATCGACCGCGCCGGACAGATCCTCACCATGGAAGGGAAGGTGAAGCCGGAGATGCAGAGCGGCAACGCCCTGCGGCGAGGCACGAAGGACGCCGAGAAAGGCGACCAGCTCGACATCGCCTCGCAGATCGTCGGCTCCCGCGCCCGCATCCAGCTCACCGACCTCTGCCGCCAGCAGGTGATCCTCGAAGCCTGGCAGGACAAGGAGAAGGTCCACATCCTCTCGTGCGACAAGGGCCGCTCCCGCTGGCAGAAGATCCTCATCGATACCACCAAGGGTCGGGAGAAGGTTCACATCTGGGGACTCAACGGCACTCAGGAAATCCTCGTCGATTCCACCGCCGCCGCCGAACAGATCCGGCTCACCGACAAGGCCGGTCAGGTGGTGCGCATGAACGCCGCGCCCGGCCAGGAGAGCATCAGCGCCACCGACAAGTCCGGCAGCCTCGTGTTCATGGATGGGGTGGCCGGAAACATCATCATTCGCTCGACGAACACCGTCTTGATCAACACCTGAAGGAAGCATCGCATGGGAGAAAGAACAACAACGCCCTCCGGACTTTCGGCCAGCGAGGAATTGCTGGCCCGGACCTTCGAGCATTGGCGGGAGGAATTCCGCAGCATCCTCGAAAACCACCGCCGGGAAATCCAGGACCGCCTCGAGAAGATCGAGCGCGAAATCGAGAAGAAATCGGACAAGGAAAACGTCGAGGTGCTGGTCCGCTCGATCTATTCCGATCTGCACCGGCACGCCGAGGAGATCGACCGGCTGCATGCCCGGGTCGGCTCCAAGATGGGGACCGAGACCATGTGGAAGATCGTCGGCCTGGTGTTGACCATCGGCAGCACCATCGGCGGACTCGTCGGCTTTCTGATCCATCTGTTGCTGAAGGTGAACCCATGAGCTCCCAGGCGCGACTCGGCGACATCAGCAGTCACGGCGGCGTCATCATCACCGGGGCGAGCCGGACGCTGGACAACGGCATGCCGGTGGCCCGCATGGGTGATCTGCACGTCTGTCCCATCCCGGGGCATGGCGTGACGCCCATCGTGACCGGCAGCTTCGACACCATCACCGAAGGATTGCCCAACGCCCGCATCGGCGACATCACCGCCTGCGGAGCCATCATCGTCACCGGCAGTCCCGACACCATCGACAACTGAGGGGGCCGCCATGAACAATCTCGAACAGCCGCAGGAACCGCAATACTGGGAAGTCTTCCCGAAACTGATCCGGGTCTCGCGATCCCCATTCGTCCAGCGCATTCCGCTCTCGATCCGTGGTCTACCCGAAGCGCCGGTGTTCGAATCGTCCAATCCCGACGTGGCCAGTGTCGATGAGGACGGCAATGTCGAGTGCGGCTTCGTTCCCGGGGCGGCCATGATCCTGGTCTGGGATTCGCCCGAGCGGCTCAGCCTGCGTCACGTCCAGGTCGAGGTCTATGGCGGCGGCGTCTCCGCACCGGTGGAGGTTCCTTCATGACGGATACCGCGCCAGCCTATAGCCACTGGGAGGTTCAGCCTCGCTCCATCCGCCTCTCCGCTGGCGAGTTCGAGCAACGGGTTCCGCTCTCCCTGCGCGGCGACGTGGACGCCCCGGTCTTTGCCTCCAGCAACCCGGAGGTCGCGGAGATCGGGCCGGACGGTGTCGTTCGCTGCGGCTGGGCCATCGGCAATGCCGTGCTCATGGTCTGGCGATCCTCGGCTGGGGACAGCCTCCGCCATGTTCTGGTGGAGGTCCGCGATCCGTCCTGGTTCGCCGACCACCCGGACTTTGCCAGCGGAGCATCGGTCTTCCTCAGCGGCACTGTGGTCAACGCCCTCAACACCAGCGGCGTCGGCAACGCGCTGATCGAATTCCGCCGCTCGGAAACCGGCCCGGCGGCGTTCCAGACCTTTGCCAACGCCTATGGCGGGTTCGAGCTGACCGTGCCCGAGGGGTTCTATTACGTGGAGGTCACCGCGCCGGGATACATCGCCTGGCATGGCTGGGTGAACGCCGACCCCAACACCTCCGGCGACATCCAGATCGTTCTCTCGCCCGAGCTCGACGGCCAGGTCGCCCGCATCGTGTTGCAGTGGGGGCTCAACCCCCGGGATCTCGATTCCCATCTCACCGGACCGACGCCATCGGGCGGCAGGTTCCATGTGTTCTATTCCCACACCATCGAAAACGAGGCGGCGGAATTGGACGTGGACGACACCAGTTCCTACGGGCCGGAGACCATCACCATCCATCGGCTCATCCCCGGCGTCTACCGCTACGCGGTCCACGACTACACCAACCGCAACGCCAATCCGAGCACCGGCCTGGCGCAGTCCGGAGCATCGGTGAAAGTGTTCCTGAGCGATGGCCGTGAGCAGACCTTCACCGTTCCCAACGCCCCGGGCACGGTCTGGACCGTGTTCGAAATCGACGGCGCGACCGGAACAGTGACGCCGGTCAACGCCATGAGCTATCAATCCCAACCCGCCAATGTCGGCATGTAATGGAGGTTGTCCATGATTTCCGAAGAACCCGCCGACTTGCAGGCCACCATCGAACAGACCGATTCCGGCGAACAGCAGTATGTGCTACGGGCGCTCTGCGATCACCTGTCCGGCATCCGTGAGGAGCTTTCCGGCATCCGCACGCTGCTGGAGGCCGGTCACGCCGCCTCGGAGGCGATGCGCGGCCAGGCCCAGGCCTATCTGGAGGCCCAGCAGGCCAGGACCCAGGAGTACCTGGAGCAGGTACAGATCGAGCCGGAGCCCGATTTCTATCCCTTCGTCGAACTGCCTGCGGGCACCGAACCCCGGGATCTGCCGGACGGCAACCGGCTCTTCACCTTGCCCGACGGCATGATCCTGCGGACCACTGACGACCAGCGAATCTGCGTTATCGACGGAGGGGAACAGCAGGTCATCACCCCCGGACCCGGCACGGCCATCGAGGTCGCCCCGGGACGCCTTTACACCCTGGTCGAGTCCTATCTGCGTTCGACCCAGGAGGCAGCCGGTATCAGCGGACTGCCTGCCGGGATCGAGCCGACCGTCATGGGCGCGGAACGCTTCGCGGTGGTTCTGCCCGAGGGCATCCGCCTCGACGTCGATCACCGGGAGCGGTTCATCACCCTGATCAACCCGGCCGGACCTATCGACATCATCGGCATCGGCCGCATCGAGGGCATCGGCGAAACCATCGCTGTCCGTCTGCTCTCCGGCGGAGCCAAGGGATTCCAGTGCGGCCAGTCCGGCCACGGCGGGCTGATCGAGGCGGACGGAACCATCCACCTGGGTCTGAAAAATGGTCTGGATCTGGTGGTCCGGTTCCAGGGAGAAGCTATCGACGACGACACTTCGGAAAATGGCTGCTCGGGACAGTGCGGCATCGACTGCGAGGAGCGTACCTGATGAGCTACGATTTTCTCGGCAAGGGATTGCGCTACCCGTTCCGGTTTCAGTCGGTATCCGGCGGCACCCAGGTCTCGACCGCCACCTCGCGGGAGCACGAGCATATCCGCGAAAGCATCCTGCAGATCCTCGGCACCCGGATCGGCGAACGGTTCATGAATCCGGAGTTCGGCTCCCGGCTGAAGGATCTGGTGTTCGAACAGAACGACGAGGTGCTCAAGGGCCTGCTGCGCCATTACGTGATCGACGCCATCAAGCGCTGGGAAAAGCGGGTGATCATCACGGAGGTGCGCTTCGACGACCGGCCGCTGAACATCGACGGCAACCTGCTGCTGGTGCATATCGCCTACCGGGTGATCCAGAGCCAGGTGGACGGCAACCTGGTCTATCCCTTCTACAGAGAAGACCCGAACAATCCCGCGCCCAGCTATCCCCAGCCGGAGCCCGAGCCGGAACCGCCGCCGGTGCGCAGCGTGCGCCTGTCGCCGGACGTGCGCTCGCTGTTCAATCTGCTCTGGTTCGACGCAGCCGAGATGAGCCCCGATCCGGACGATTCCTTCATCTGGCCAGCCGGGGAATACGAAGTCGCCTACATCGAGGGAGCCTTTCAGGACCGCAACGGCAAGTGGATCGTCAGCGATCCGGGTGACAATCACGGCCATTACCTGGTGTTCGAGGGAGCGCCCGAAACCGAAGCGCCCCAGGCCGAGCACGCCCTCTATCTGGCCGCGAGCGGTCTGGGCTTCGACACCCAGAGTCAGGCGGAAGACAACGCCGCTGGCACCGTTCACCGGATCACCACCCTGGAGCCGGGCCGCATCGGTTTGTTCTATTTCGAGGGCAAGAAGGAATCCCACTACCTCAACAACACCTCCGGGCAGCCCAATCCCGTCTGGCAACTGCGCGGCCCGCTCTGAGGCATCCCGCCTCCGACACATCCAGGCCCCTTCCGGTAAGTAACCGGCGTGGCGAGAGCATCAGGCGCTCTCGCATAACCGCCGAAAACCGGAGAGACCATGGGCCGCGCAAGCATCGGATACATCAACAAGGATTACGAATCGATCCGTCAGGAGCTGCTGGCGAAGATCCCGCAGCTCACCGACCGCTGGACCGATTTCAACCACTCCGATCTCGGCGTCGTCCTGCTCGATCTGTTCTGCGGCGTGGGCGACATGCTGGCCTACTACCTGGACGCCCAGGCGGCGGAGGCCTTTCTGCCCACGGCCCGCCAGCGCCAGAACGTCATCAACCTCTGCAAGCTCATCGGCTACCGGCTGGACTCGCCGGTGGCCTCCACCACCACGCTGCGCTTCCGGCTCTCCGCCCCGCTCGGCAAGGATCTGACCATTCCGGCGGGGACGGCCTGCCGCGCCTTGCTGAATGACGGCGAGGCGGATTTCGAGACAGTCGAGGACGGCCTGATCCCGCGAGGCGTGCTCTCGGTGGACATCCCGGCCCGTCAAGGCGTGCGCCGCACCGAGACCTTCACGTCGACGGGGCTGCCATTCCAGCGCATCCGCCTGACCGGCGACGTCATCGCCCAGGGCACCATCACCGTTACGGTGGGGGACGACGCCTGGAGCGAGGTCGATCATTTCCAGGACAGCCTGGCCGACAGCCGTCATTTCATGGCCGACCTGGACGCCCTCGACATCTCCACCCTGATTTTCGGCGACGGGCAAAGCGGCGCTGTACCCGCTCAGGGAAGCGCCATCACCGTCAGCTATCTGCAGACCATCGGAGACCAGGGCAATCTCGGTCCGAATCGGATCACCCAACTGCTGAGCCCGGTCTACCTCGACGGCGGCCAGGTCTCCCTGACCGTCACCAATCCTGTTCCCGCCACCGGCGGCGCTTCGCGGGAAGCCCTCGAACACGCCCGCCGACAGGCACCGGCGGAGCTGCGCAGTCTCTGGAAGGCCGTCACCCTGGAGGATTACCAGGCGCTCGCCGAAGGTTACCCCGGCGTCGCCAAGGCCAAGGTGCTCGACACCAATGCCTGTCAGAACATCCGCTATTACAACGTCCAACTGGCCATCGCCCCCAACGGCGGCGGAATGCCCTCGGCGCTGCTCAAGCGGGACCTCGCGGAGTTTCTCGAACGCCGCAAGGTCATCACGGTCGAGATCAACCTGTTCGACCCGATCTACCGGCCCGTTTCCATCGACGCCGAGGTCTACATCTGGCCCGGTGAACCGCTGGAAAACGTGCGCAGCCGCATCGAAGCCGCGCTCACCGATTTCTTTTCCTTCGACCGGGTCTCCTTCGGCCAGACCATTCACTTCTCCGACCTGGTGGCCCTGATCGACGGCGTGCGCGGCGTCAGCCACATGCATCTCTACGCGCCCCAGCAGGACATCGAGCTGCGCCACGGCGAAATCCCGGTTCTCGGCAGCGTCAACCTCGATCTGCGGAGGGCCGGTTGATGTCGGATTGGTTCAAGGACAATCTGCTCGGCCTGCTGCCGCCGCTTTACGAGCACAACGACGAGGCCGGTGACCTGCGCACCTTTCTGAGCCTTCCCGCCGGAACGCTCGACGAGCTCAAGCAGGCCATCGACGACTTCCCGACCATCTTCGACGTCGATCACTGCGACGAACGCTTCCTGCCGCTGCTGGCGAGACTGGTCGGCCTCGAAGTGGACGGCACCTGTTCGCCGGACTGCCAGCGCCGCCGCGTGCGGGAGGCGGTCGAAATCTATCGCCGCAAGGGCACCATTCCGGCCATCGAACGCGACTTCGACGCGCTCGGTTGGCAGGGGGAACTGCAGGAGACCTTCCGCTCGGCTCTGCGTCTCAATGCCCGCTCCAGACTCAGCAACGCCAAGCTGCCCGGGCTGGTGTTCAGCCTCGGCGTGTTTCGCGTGCTGTGTCTCAACCAGACCGAGGGGCTGCGCGACGCCCTGGTGTTTCACCACCCGGCGGGCACGCGCTGTTTCTGGCTCCAGTTTCTCCTGGAATGGATCGAAGGCGGCGCGATGCTCGACTTCGGGCATGCCAACGCCGTGCGCCGGATCGTGCTGGCGTTTCTCGACGAGACCTTCGTCCTTGGCCGCTCCTCGCTCGGTTCCTGCCGTCACCTGACCAACAAGCAGAGGGCCTGGGAGCTGCTGCAGCTCACCAGCACCACGGAGATGATCCCGGAGATCGACCGGGCCGCCGTGAAGGTCTCCCGTTTTCACGGCCGCCAGAACCGGATGCGCCTGAACCACAAGGCCCTCAACGACTGGCGGCTTCCGTACACCCGCGTCGGCGAGGATCGGGTTTCCTTCTGCACGCCCATCTACACCGGCCGCGACTTCGAAGGGGATGTGCTGGAAAGCGGCTTCGGGCTGGGCGAGAGCCATCTCAACCGCAAGCCGCTGACCCATGGCGAGACCGCGCTGCGCTACTGCTTCCGGCAGAAGGATTTCTTTTTCGACACGCAGGCGGAACCGGTCGAGCGGGCGGAGGCCAAGTACGACCTGCGCCTGCCCTTGGAATCCCGGCACCGCCTCTGCTTCCAGCTTGGCCGCGCCAGGCTCAACGACGGTCTCGATCTCACCGCCAACCAGGGCGGCATCAGCAATCTGCTGCTCGCCTCCACCGCTGGCTGCGACGCGGACGTCACCCTGGCCGTCGACCGGATCGACCGATGGCGGCGGAGAGGGCCTGTGTTCCGGCTCAACGCGAACACCCTGAACACCCGGTATCTGAGCAATGCGAATCTGACCGGCGAACGGGCCTCGCTTGAAGTCTACGTGGACACGGGCTCTCTCCAGCGCCATCGGGTCGAGACCATGAAGCTGGGCGCGAGCCCGCTCAACACCACCGGCCTGCGCCTTTCCGTGGATCGGACCCGCCCCATGCGCGTCAGCCGCATGCGCCTCAACCAGGCCGGATTCCGCTGGTCGCGGCCTTCCTACCGCTGGCTGTTCCGTCAGCAGGATCTGCACGCGCCGACGCAGGCCGGGTTCGAGGCCGCCACCAATAACTATCGCGCCACCCAGTGGCCCACCTGAAGGAGAACCCATGGCGATTCACCTCTATCTTGACGAAGCGCTGACCCAGCAGATTTCCGAGGGGGATTTCAGCCGCCCCGAGGCCGAGAGCTACAACGGCACCGACGGCGACATCAAGGATCGGCAACTCTACGTCGCCAACGAGCAGACGGGCCTTGCCTCGGCCATCGACGCGGCGCAGACCTCCATCGCTTTGGCCGAACCGCGCTTTGCCGACGGCGAACTCATCATCATCGACGGCGAGCAGATGCTCGTCGAAAGCGGCGGCGGCACCGCCAATCTCACCGTGCAGCGGGGCGTGGCCAACACCGCTCCGGCCGCGCACGACGCCGGGACGACCGTCTATTCCGGCTACGACTACACCGGGCTGGTGCTCGATCCCATCGACGAAACCGGCACCGACGAATCGGTCTGGTACCGCCTGGCCCTGACCCAGGCCGGACTCGACACCGCCACCCAGGGCGCACCGCTCAACCTCGGCGACAAGGCCTTCCAGCAGACGCTGTCTTTCTGGCGGCGCTGCACCGTGCTCCCGGGCACCCCGGTGCAAAACAAACTCGACATCAAGCTGCGCCTGACCGGCACGGAAAACCCGATTCTCTAAGGAGGCCGCCATGGCATACCACAGCATTCAAGGACTCGCCCACGGTCGGCTCGACCTGCTCAATCAACTGCGGACCTTCCTGGTGACCACCACCGGCTGGACCCTGCACGACGACCAGTCGGCCGACCCGCAGCCGTATTTCGTCTTCAAGTCTCACGGGGAATCCGGGGCCGAGGACGTCTATCTGCAGTTCCGTATCAGCACCACCTCCGGGCGGATTCACGTCGCCGCATTCCAGTATTGGGACGCGGCCACCCACACCGGCGTCAACGAGGCTTCGCACACCAGTTACACCTACCTGCGGGTGGAGGACAGCGCCGACTTCATCTTCTGGCTGTTCGCCGACCTGGATCACGTCTTCGTGGTGACCAAGCTCGTCTCCACCTACTACGGCCATTACAGCGGCTTGCTGAAACGGTTCTGGTCCGGGGCCGTCGCGCTCACGCAGGCGGCGGTCACCGCCGGAAGCGGCGTGGTGCTTCAGGTCAACGACGCCACCGTGGTCACGCCCGGACAGGACTATGTGATCAAGGACGACGCGGGCATCGAACGTGTGCGGGTGAGCGCCATCGACACCGCTGCCACGCCGAACACCATCACCGTCGAAACCCTCGTTCGGGATTACTCCTCGGGAGCCAAGATCGGCGAGGACCCGCAGCCGGTCGTCAACAGCTACTACAACGCGCCGGGCACCTTTTACGCCGTGAACAAATTCGACGGCTGGACTTCCGCGTCCGGGCAGCAGGGCCGCTGCGGCGCGGCTCACGGCGGGCTCCAGGGCGAAACCGATCCGGAGATGCGCTACGGCACCACCATCCTCTTTCCCTGGCTCGCCTCGATGTCCGGCTCCGCCGCCTACCAGGAACTGCGCGGCGAACTCATCGAGATCTTCGCCGTGGGCGGCGGCAACGTCGCCTCTGAAGACACCATCCAGATCGGAACGGACAGCTACCGCGTGTTCAACCTGACCACCGGCGGCTGGTGCGCGGTGAAGGAGTAACGCCATGGCAACGCATAGCGGAAAGCTCAAATTCGTCACCACGATCACCGGCCAGCGACGCCCGGAAACGCTCCTGTCCATGAACCGTGGCCAGGCTCTCAAGCTCTGCGGGAGGATTCGCCGTGGCCGTGCATAAGGGACAACTGGCATCCATCACCACCCGCAGAGGCATCCGGCGGCCGGAACTGCTCGCCATCGGCGCGGCGCAACCCGGAGCGCTCTTCGAGCTGTTTTCCGGGGCACCGGCCAGGCGCACGGTGATGGTCCGGGCCGACAGCGCAGTACGGGTCGCCCATCGGCTCGAACGTCGGTCCGACCTCGCGCTTCGCGTGAACAACCGCCTGAACCGGAGCGCCGACCTGTGGCTCGTCGTCCATGGCCGTCTGGGCGTCGATGTTGACGCGGCGGTGCGGGTGACGCGCCCCTGGCTGCGGAGCATCGACACCAGCGTCCGGACATCCGGCGCACACATCAGCCGATCCGACACCGTTCAGCGCATCGCGATCCCGGCCGGGCTGCTGGCCGACACGCGCCAGATCCTGTTCGCGGTGCTCATCGATCAAGACCACGAAATTCAGACCTAAAGGA
>CALMTS010000163.1 GCA_937872685.1 uncultured Desulfomicrobium sp. | reverse complement strand
CGAAACTGCTCAGATCAAAAATGAATGCAACAAGACTGCTGACAATTCGACAGCTCAATCCACCGAGGGTTCAATAACCCAAAAGCCAACTTCGGAATAATCAGAAAGTAGCTCCAGGATGGGAGTTACGGATGTGACCTGCCGGTAAACTTCGGACCACTCAATTCTTGAGAGTTTCCCCACGGCTCACCTTATTTCCATACTGCCGGCAGAAGTCTGCGACTGTCATGTCGCGCAAGCGTGAGCATGGGCTAACTCAGTTACAGCGCCCCCCATCCTGGCTCTGATCCGCCTCTCGCCCCCCCTGTACCCTGCCTCTGTTTGACAACACCCGCTTCTAGCCCTAATTATTATTCATGATTCTAATCAAATTATCTTATTCCTATCTTTTATTCATATAAAATATAAAGAAATTTTATATGAAAATTACATTCATAATCTATCCATAATTTTACTCATCCACGAACACGGGACGAACACATGCGCCTCTCACTGACTGAATTTCTCGAACAGGGACCGGCTTCCTCCAAGGAGATCCAGGCCGCAACGGGCATGTCGCAAGCAGCGGTGTCCCGACATCTCCAGAAACTGGCGGGCAGACTTGTCACGGTTCGCACTGGCCGGACGCCCATCTATCATCTGACCAAAAACGCATTCGGCGGAGGCGACAGGCTGTCGCTGTTCATGGTCGACGCAGGCGGCAACATCACGACGTTGGCGTACATTCGACCACTGGTCAGCGGGCGGTTCTCTGTGGAGGCGCTTCCCGGCGCTCCGGAACTCCTGCTGGGCGAGTCTGGCGGCGGACTGTATGATGGGCTCCCCTATTTTCTCCATGACATGAGTCCACAGGGTTTTCTGGGGCGGCAGATCGCCCGGGAAGTCCATGAACGCTTTCCGGACTTTCCGCCCGACCCGAAGTGGTGGACCACCGACCATACCGGCAGGTTTCTTCTCGCCAACGGCGATGACCAGCCGGGCAATCTGATATTCGGGGAGCAGGCGGCGCTGCGCGTTCGCAAAAAGCCGGAAGCGGTCGATGACGGGGAATATGCCCGCATCGCGGACAAAGTCATGGCAGGCGAGCTTCCCGGATCCTCCGCCGGGGGCGAGCAGCCGAAATTCGCGGTGTTCAGCAAGCACCGCAACGAGCACGTCATCGTCAAGTTTTCACCGCCCGGCGACACGGAAACCGCGCGACGCTGGCGTGACATCATCATCACGGAATTCCACGCCCTGGAGACGCTGCGCAAACATGGCCTCCCGGCCGCGGAGGCGCGACTTCTCGAAGTGGGCGGACGATTGTTCCTGGAATCCCGGCGCTTTGACCGGACAGGCGAGCACGGCCGCTCGTCCATGATCTCGCTGGCCGCCATCGACGCGGAGTTTGTCGGCGCAGGCTCCAACTGGCCCCTCGTCCTGCAGCGGCTCTGCGATCAGGGGCGGATCGACCGCGAGCATGTCGTGGCGGCGGAACGCCTGTGGTGCTTCGGAAAGCTGATCAACAACACGGACATGCACCTGGGCAACATGAGCTTCGCCATGGACGGCGCCAGGTTCGAACCGCTTCCGACCTACGACATGTGTTCCATGGGCTTCGCCCCGAAAAGCGGCGGCGAACTGGCCCCGTATGCGTTCGTGCCGAGGCATCCGGAGCGCCGCATCATGACGGAGCAAGGGTATGAGGCCGTGCGGCGCGCAGCCGAGGATTTCTGGGACAGCGTCACCCTGGACATCAGGATTTCACGGGAGTTCAGGGAATTCCTGGCTGTGGGCAATCCGGCGAAGCGGTAGACGCTTCTCGTTGCGAAAAAGGCACATGGAGACAGGCACAGTATCACCGCCCGTCTTGGGGCTAATGAAGGATGGGGCTGTAACTATGCCACCCGAAACGCCACCTTGTCAGGTCCAACCCGCGCAAAACAGGCAATACTTCGGTCAATGGCGCGGGTATCAGGAATTTTTTTCATCCCGCCACGCATTACTCACAATCTTCAAAACCTGCCTCACGCAACAATCGGTTTGAAAAAACCGCGTATCACACAAGAAATATCTACTGATATTTCTTCATGTCATACAGTAATCCCCGCTTGATCGTTTCAAAATGTACTGCTATGTATCCCTGTCCGTAAATTATCTATGCATAAAAAATTGCATATTTGTCGCCTGCTTTAATGAGAAATTACGCAATCGTCACATCTCTTCTCTTCCTCCCAAGCACAGCCTGGGCCGCTTCCATCATGGATGTCGGGCCATTGGTGAACATCGTATGGTTCTTCTTACTTCTGTTCATCGGCATTGAGATCATCAAAGCTCTCCTGAAATCCAAATCCTTCAAAGGCTGGATTGGGGAGTTCCAGGTCAAACAGGTGGTCACGAAGCAGCTCGACGCGGACACATATCGTCAACTCCACGACATCACCCTGCCGACGGAAGACGGGACAACGCAGATCGACCACATCATCGTTTCGAAATTCGGCATATTTGTCATCGAAACAAAGAACATGAGCGGATGGATCTTCGGCAGGGCCTCCGATCCCAAATGGACGCAGTCATTCCGCAACCACAAAAGTTCGTTCCAGAACCCTCTCCGCCAGAACTACAAGCACACCAAAGAACTGAACACCCTCCTCGGAGTCGGCGAAGACAAGATCTTCTCGGTCGTGGTTTTCATCGGCGATGCGGAGTTCAAGACGGACATGCCGGAAAACGTCATCACGGGAAGAAGGTTTGTTGACTACATCAGGTCCAAGAATACCACCCTCTTTTCCGAAAGCGACCTGGATCAAATAGTCCTGAAGATCAATGCAACCATGCTGCAGCGCTCTGCCGAAACCAAGAGGCAACACGTCCGCAACCTGGCCAACAAATACGGCCCCAACGAATCAGACTGGCAAACCGGGGATATTGCCCCCAAACTCAAAATCGCCGCTATCGCCCTGGCAACCTTCGGCGCACTCAGCCT
>CALMTS010000162.1 GCA_937872685.1 uncultured Desulfomicrobium sp. | reverse complement strand
CGCACATTCATCGCCCGACCAGTCAAAAAAAATGCCCGAATTCGGGCAGCTCGCATTGCTTTCATTGATCTCGCAATCAACAAAAATGTCCTGTAGATTGGGCACATACCATTTTGTACAGGTTTGCCGGCCCGTTGGAACACTCCTTGCTCATTGTGTGTTCGTACATGTGCACGAGAAATGATCGCTTGCGTCACACATCTTCATTTCCGCAAATATTTCAAAGACAACTTCAACGGAGGCAGACATGCAGATCGGATTCATCGGAGTAGGACTCATGGGAGGCCCCCTGGCCCGCAACCTGATTCGGGCCGGCAAGGACGTGCTCGTTTTCGACCTCAGCGAAGAGGCCGTGAAGCGCACCCTCGCCGTGGGCACCAGCGGCAAGGCGGCGGCAAAAGTGGATGACCTGGCCTCCTGCGACGTCGTCTTCACCAGCCTCCCGCTGCCGCAGCACATCAAGGGCGTCGTCCTGGGCGAAAACGGACTCTACGCCAAGATGCGCAAGGGCGCCCTGCACATCGAACTTTCCACCATCGACCCCGGCACGGCCAACGAACTGCGCATCGCCGCCGAAGGCCTCGGCCTGGGCTACCTGCAGTGCACCCTGGGCAAGACTCCCGCCCACGCCGAGAAGGCCGAGGAACCCATGTTCATCGGCGGCGACAAGGCCCTTTATGACGCCAACGAAGACCTGTTCAAGGTCATCGGCATCCCCAATTTCGTGGGATCCGTGGACGCGTCCTGCGCCGTGAAGCTCATCTCCAACATGATCGGCATGACCAACCTGGCCGTGCTGGCCGAAGGCATCAAGGTCGGCGACAAGGCCGGCCTGGACCGCACGCTGCTTCTGGAACTGCTGTCCGACACGGGGGCCCGCAGCTTCCAGATGGACGTGCGCGGCCCGTGGATCGCGGCCGACGACTACGCACCCCGCTTCGGCCTGGACCTGGCCCTGAAGGACGTGCGACTCGGCCTGGAGATGGCCCGCGCCTGGGATCTGGACCTCAAGGCCATGGAGGCCGCCCTGGTCTACTACAAGAACGCCAGCGCCGAAGGCTTCGGCAAAGAAGACTGCAACGCCGTCGCCAAAGTCGTCGGAAAATAACCGTTCTTTCTCACGTTCGAGGGTTTTCGCGATATCGCGG
>CALMTS010000161.1 GCA_937872685.1 uncultured Desulfomicrobium sp. | reverse complement strand
CGACCTCTTTCTCGGGGTCGCCTCCGACATGAGGAACTCGGGCGTGATCCAGTCGGTGGGGAACATCGTTTTCAGCCTTGGCGGGGGCCTTTTGAACAGCGGCGGCATCCTGTCGCGGGGGAGCCTCGATCTTGACCTGCCCGGGGACGCCGTCAACACGGGCGTGTTGGGCGGCGACACGGATGTGGCCCTCCGTGCCGGCGGGAGCCTGCGCAATTCGGCCGGCGCCCGGATGCTGGCCGGAAACGGTCTGGACGTGAACGCCCGGACGGGCGTGGAGAACGCGGGCCTCTTGTCTTCCGGCGGTACGCTCTGCGCCGGCACTGCCGGGGGCGTCGCCAACACGGGCGACATGCTGGCCGGCGTCGGGCTGGCCGTGGATGCGGGAACGGACGTGGACAACGCGGGTCGGCTGCACTCCGGCGGCGCGGTGGCCGTGCGGGCCGCGGGCGACCTTTCCAACTCAGGGGAGGTCCTGGCCAAGGGGGATGTAAACGTCGGCGTCGGCGGGAGTTTGGCCAACGTCGGTACGGTCAGCACCGAGGCCGTTGCGCGCGTCGAGGCCGGTTCGCTGTCCAATGAAGGCGTCATGGAGGCCGGTGGCGGCCTTGCGGCTGTCGTGGCCGGGGGCCTTGAGAATTTGGGGCGGCTGTTTTCCGGGGAGACCCTGGAGGTGCTGGCCGGAGCGGCGCGCAACCTGGCCTCGGGGGTGATGGAGTCCCTGGGCGGCACGAGGGTGACGGCGGACGCCGATATCGAGAATGCGGGCAGCATGGCCGCCGGTGAATCCCTCGTGGTCCGGGGCGGCGGCAGCCTGCGCAACACGGGCGACGTCCGGGCCCAATCCGCCTTCGACGCGGCCGTGTCCGGCAGCGTGGAGAACGCTGGTTCCGTGCAGTCCGGCGGCGGCGTGTCGGTGCATTCGGCCGCTTCCCTGACCAATTCCGGAGAGGTGCTGGCCGTCGGCGACGCGGCCTTCGGCGTCGGCGGCGATCTTTCGAACACGGGCGTCCTGCACAGCGGCGGCGCGAGCTCCTTCGAACTGGGCGGCGGCCTGGACAACGACGGACGCGTCCTGTCCCACGGCAACCTGAACATGATCATGGCGGGAGATGCCGGGAACACGGGGCTCATGGCCGGCGACGCCGATGTGTCCCTTCACGTCGGGGGCGTCCTGCTCAACGCCGTTGCCGGCGAACTCGTGTCCGGCGGGGACATGGCCGTTTTCACGGGCGACGACCTGCGCAACCAGGGCCGGGCGGAGGCCGGCGGGAACGGTGCATATGCAGTTGGCGGCGGACTGTTCAACGACGGCCGGATGCTTGCGCGGACCGGTCTTGCCTTCGACGTGGCCGGCCTGGCTGAAAATCCGGGCGTGCTGCATTCCGGGGACGGCCTGGCGTTCGCGGCCGCCGGCCTTGTGAACGGCGGCCAGATCCTGGCTCAGGGGGACGGCGGTTTGAGCATCGGCGGGGACCTGACCAACACGGGTTTCCTCTTTGCCGGGGGCGCCGCTGCATACGGCGTGGACGGCCTGCTGCACAACAACCGCGGCCAGATCCTCTCCCTTGGCGACATGCTGCTGGCCGGCACGGCCGGCTCCATGGCCGGGCTGCTGAACGAGGCCGGGACCATCGAGAGCCTGGAGGGGAGCATGTCCATCCGGGCCGCGTCGGTGCGCAACGAGAACCCCGATTTCGTCCTGACTCCGGGAACGGATATCATCAGCCGCAGCGGCGGTATCTATTCCTTCTTCAGCGACAACTGGGACCAGGCCCAGGATCTGTACGAGATGCTGCCGAGCGCCGCTGAGGTGTCGAGCAGTCGAAACGCCTTGATCATCGTTCCGGCTGAACTCACGGTCCTGGGACTTGGCCTGGACCGCAACGCCTTCCCGCGGGCCGAGTTGGACGCCGCCATTGCCGCCGCCGAGGAGCGCTTCGCAGCGTCCGGGGGCACGCCCGAGGAGGTCGCTACCGTCGCCAGCCTGAAGAACCGGCTGATCAGCAAGAAGATCAACGTGGCGGTCCAGCATTTCAAGGACCGCTCCAAGGTGGCGGCCTACATCGAGTCCGTGACCCGGGACGAGGTCTCGGGCCTGGGAGGCGGCGGGACCATCGCCGCCGCCGGGAACCTTGACATCGAGGCGCAGAGCTTCCTCAACTCCGCGAGCACGGTCAGCACGGCCTCCGGTGACATCCGCATCGACACGGCGACCTTCAGCAACGCCGGGCAGGAGGTCTACGAACACCGCACCATTGAATGGGCCCGGGGCCACGCCAACGAGCATCAGAGCCCCAGACTGGCCAAGGAAGGCGGCGGGGTGGAGGTCGTCGACACGCCCGTCGGGCATGCCTACGGCGTCATCAGTGCCGGCGGCGACGTGGTCATCACCGCCGACCACCTGACCAACGGCATCGCCGGGAACGCCGGCCTGCCGGTCAGCGGGGCTCCGGGAGCCGCCTATTCCGGCGGCGTCGATTCCCAGGGCGCGGTCGCCGCCCCTGCCGGTCCCCTCGCCGATGCGCCGAGCGTCGGCGGCGTCGGCTTGGGCAGCGGGCCGCAGGCGTCCGTCATCGCCCCGCCGCGACCCGAAGACCTCTCCCCGAGCGTCGACAATCTTGAAGACCTCATCGGCGACCTGCCCACGGACGGGCTGTTCAGCGTCAATACCTCGCCCGGCCATCGCTATCTCATCGAGACCAACCCGGCCCTGACGAGCATGTCCCGGTTCTACGGCTCGGACTATTTCCTCGACCGCCTCGACGTGGATCTGGCCGCAACGCAGCGGCAGCTTCTGGGCGACGCGTTCTACGAGACGCGGCTGGTGCGCGACCAGATCTTCGCCCTGACCGGGCGGCGGCTTCTTTCCTCCGCCTTCACCTCCGACGCTCAGCAGATGCGGGCCCTGCTGGACAACGCCGTCGCGGTGCAGGGCGGTCTGGGTCTGAGCGTCGGCGTGTCCCTGACGGCCGAGCAGGTCGCCGCCCTGGACACGGACATCGTATGGCTGGAGACGCGCGTGGTGGACGGCCGTGAAGTGCTGGCGCCCGTGGTCTATCTGTGCTCCGGCAGCCTCGAAACCATCGCCCGGGGCGGAGCCGTCATCGTGGCCCGGAACGTGGATGTGAACACCACGGGCGACACGGCCAACGGCGGCGTGATCCAGGCCCTGGGCGAGCTGGCCGTCACGG
>CALMTS010000160.1 GCA_937872685.1 uncultured Desulfomicrobium sp. | reverse complement strand
AACTGTTCGAGAATGACCGTGGCCGAAGGCGCATTGCCGCTCAGAACGGCCCTGCTTTCCTGTATCTGCAGGCTTTCGAGCCACGCACCGCGGGGGATCACCCTGGTGATCTCGCGCAGCACGGAAGTCACATGGACATTCTGCGAGAATATCTCCTCCCAGCGTTCGATCCGCGCCCGGGTCTCGGTGTTTCTTCGCCTGACCTCGGCGAGATCCCCGGCTTCCGTTCGCAGGGCATCAATGCGGGCCTCGAGCTGATGCATCCGCTTCTGCCAGACAATCAGGTCACGGAAAGGCAGCAGCGCAAGCGTCGCCAGCAGCAGCAGCGCGGGCACGACGACAGCATTGCGCAGACGCCGGACATTGCGGAGCGCCTCCGGCGAAATGACGTCAATGGAAAATTGCTTCGAAAAATCCAGGCACAGCTGGTCGGGCAGGACACGAACGATATCAAGGTGTTCGGGGACGTCCCCTGTGGGATCACCGATAACGACCGCCCGTCGTGAGGAGATGCCATAATTGTCGAGCATCGCTGCGGCCCTGTGCAATGGCGGAGGCTCGTCCTGCACTCCGCGGCCCTGCCAGCAGACCATCGACCCATTCCAAACCAGAACTTCCTGCTGGTCGCCCTGCGCCACCGCCGCGACCCCACCTTCGGCTATCAGCCCCAACACGGCCGTGCACGCCGGGAAAACCGATGCAACGCCGATACCCGCCTTGGAAAAAACATCCACGATCCCGGCAAGCCTCGCCTCGCTGATGAGCGTCGCGGTGACGGTAAGGGAGTCACCCTGCTCCCTGGCGGCGTATTGCCAGCGCATGTTGTCCAGCGGGAAGGGAACGTGCCGCATGAGGGCATACCGGACGGCAGAGGGGAGGTCTTCCCGGACGCCGAGAGGAAGGGTGAAATGAACCAGTGTCAATGATTCCAGTGGCAACCCGACATGTGAAAGTTCATGCCCGGAAGGAATCCCCCTCCTGGCCTGAGTGAGCGCCGCCGACAGTCCATCCTCGTCATCATAGGGAAAACTCCAGGCACGACAGCCAAGAGTCCGTCCGAAGAGGCGCACGCTGCGCACCACGGCAACCTCTCGCGGCAGCAACAGAAACGTCAGGCGGCCGGGCAGCAGGGCCAAAAAATCGGATGACTTCACCGGGAAAGCGTCCTTGTCGTCATGCGCACATCGGGACCCGGGTCAGGGTCGCTGGCTATATGCATTTTGATGTCTGAAGAATCGGGCAGAACGTGAAAAAAACGGGCCAGTTCCCCGGCCGCCTCCAGCCCCGTGAGTTCTCCCGCTTCGGATATGGTCGTGAATGGCCGCTCCCGCCTCATGTCCACAATGGTTTTCACATGGTCTTCCCCAAGGCCCCGAACGATCCGAAAAGTCATCGGGTTGGCGCCGTTGATGTCAAGTTTGCCGGACCGGCCTTCGATGCATACAAAGTGGAGCAGGCCGGGATGCTCGGATGTTCCGAAAAAAACCTCCGGGGTAACGCCCCGCACCAGGAGGAGTTCCTCGATAGCGTCCAGCGGAGCGTT
>CALMTS010000159.1 GCA_937872685.1 uncultured Desulfomicrobium sp. | reverse complement strand
CAAGCCAAGAAGGAACTCCTGGCCGGCGCCGGCTTCAAGTGGAATTCCCAACGCAAGATGTGGTGGAAATATGCGCAAGCATCATGAAAATCCGGACACAAAACAAAGGCGAAGGCTGCTCCACTCGGGCAGCCTTCGACATTTTGGAGGGTAGGCATGAATGACCCCGCCCAAGTTCAAGTGGACAGGTCCCATGGTCTCATGGCGCTTCTGGCCAAGGGACTTATTGAATCCTCGGTGCAAAGAACCGCGTCTTCACTGGGGGACCGGCGCCGGTATATCGGCATGTCGGACATAGGTCGCGCCCTAGAGTGCCCTCGTGCAGCCGTGGGGCGCAAGCTCTTCGGGAATGGTGACGCCCTCACCCATCGGCACGATCTCCCGTCGTTGCTTGGTAATCAATTGCTCTTGCAGCGAGGTCACTGGTTCGAGGCTGGTATTGCTCAGGTCTTCAGGCAGCAGCACCTGCCTGTAATCGAGCAACTCGAAGTCGCGACGAGCCACCACGGGGTGCCGATTCGGGCGCACTTGGACTTCGTATTCGCAAGCGCAGTAGGACGACCCACGGTGCGGATTCTGGAGTTGAAAAGTTGCGAAAATATCCCGTCCACGCTGTATTCTTCGTACGAAACTCAGGTCTACGGCCAGGTCGGGCTTCTAGACGCAGTTTGGGACCAACCGGCTTTTGGGGTTCATGGTGAAACGGATAGACAGGGGGGCTCCGGACTTACGTTCCCGCAGATCTGCCGGGAGAAGTTTGGCGTCGAGATGCCAGCCCATCCTTCAGAGGTCGACATCGAAGCCTGGGTGCTGTGCCTCTCCATGTCGGACGCCAAGGCCTTCGGCCCGTATCTGCCAGACGACACCATGCTATCCCTCTGCCTTAATAAAGCCAAGGAGTTATGGCTCAAATTCGACGCGTCGAAGGTAAGTGGTGGCGGCCTCGACGGCCTGGAAACTGCCCAGGGCTTCCATCCTCTGTGCTCGTGGTGCGAATTCAACGCCGATTGCCCGAAATTCGACGGGCTCGAACAGCCGCAGTGGAGCGACACGCTGGATCTGCTTAAGGATTTGAAGGCCAGACAGGGTGAGCTCGAAGTCGAGATATCGGAAATCGAGGAAGGGCTCAGGAGTGCCTATGCCTTGTGCGATGTCGGCGGATCCTGGATCGACGCAGGGCACCATCGGTTCAGGGTCTCGGCGCAAAATGGCAGGCGGACCTTGAACAAGGAGCAATTGCGCTTGGAACTCATGGCTGTCCTTGGCGAGGAGAAGGCGGACGAGATTATCGCCAGGTGCGAGTCAGAGGGAAAGCCCTTTGACCGGCTGACCGTCAGCAGGATCAACAAGCGATCGTAGTTCGGAAAATTATCAACCAGCAGATCCCGGCTACCCGTAACAGGGCGGCCGGGATTTCTATTTTATGGAGCAGAACATGACCAACACCATTCACGACGAACTCGAAAAACTCCAAGCCGTGGAACTCGATGCTGGGACAGTTTTCAGCGGCAGCCCGTCGGGCAGGATCATCCGTGGCTATGCCACCCCCTGCCGCTACACGCCGAGTCCGGATCCCGGCTACATTTTCCACGAGACAAGCCGCGACATCGCGGTCTGGCTCATGAACATATCTGATCCCCTGTATGTTTTCGGCCCTACAGGTAGTGGGAAGACCTCAGCGATCAAGCAACTCGCCTCCAGGCTCAACTATCCCGTCTTCGAGGTCACGGGGCACAGTCGGCTGGAATTCCCCGACCTTGTGGGGCATCTGTCCGTGCGAAACGGCAGCATGGAATTCGAGTACGGTCCCCTGGCCTTGGCCATGAAATACGGCGGGTTAATGTTGCTTAATGAACTCGACTTGCTTGAACCGGCTACGGCCACGGGTTTGAACGGGGTTCTGGATGGTGAGGCTCTGTGTATCGCGGAGAATGGCGGCGAGCTCATCATCCCGCACCCCATGTTCCGTTTCGCAGCCACGGCCAATACCAATGGTGGATCCGATGAGACGGGCCTGTACCAGGGGACACTTCGGCAGAACCTCGCCTTTCTCGATCGTTTTTGGCTGTGCGAGATGGGGTACCCTGCAAAGGATGCCGAGGAGAAACTCCTGGGCGGATGCTGCCCGAAACTTCCCGAAACGATCCGCAAGAAAATGGTCGAATACGCCAACGAGGTCCGCAGGCTTTTCATGGGCGAGGCAGGTGTCGGGATCGCGAACAGCATCGAGGTCACGTTCTCGACCCGGACTCTTCTTCGCTGGGCTGACCTGACCGTGCGGTTCCAGCCATTATCCCGGCAAGGCGTGCAGCCCGTGACCTACGCGCTGGACCGGGCACTGGGCTTTCGCGCCACCAGGGAAACCAGGGCCATGCTCCATGAGCTCACACAGCGGATCTTCCCGCAGTCCATGGGGGAGTAGAGAGGAGTGCCGCTGCTGACACGCAAAAAGATGCGCCCACTCCCGACGACCTGACCAAAGTGCGCCAGGCCATGACCTCAGTCCTGCAGGCCATGGTTGCCAACCCATCCTACCTGTCCAACTGTGCCTACCCTCCATCCGTTCTCCTTGAAAAATCCACGCCACATGGCGGCAAGTTCTGGAAAGCCGTGGCTCATCCAAACGGCTTGGCCCTGCAGTGGGGACGACTCAATACCGCCGGTCAAGGCCGCGTCCTGGACTTGGCCAGATGCGCCAGAAGTAATCCGGTGCAGGAAATGATGGATAGGGCTCTGGCCAAAATTCACGAAGGCTATTGGCTATGCTGGGTCACATTCTGAAAATCAACATAACAAACCAAAGTGAGCATTTATATGAATAGAGCTCAATCGGATTTTCCATTCCGCCGGTCCATTGAACTGGCCAAGCAAGTTCCCGAGACGGGGTTTCGCTATCACTGGAAGGCCGAGGTCGACACCTTGGGGCTGACCATCCGCATGTGGGTGGGAGGCTTTGATAGCAAGCCATTTGAGACCTGCGTCACCCGGACCATCAAAAGCCGGGAGTGTAAGAACGAATGCCCCATCCAGGAGATGTGGCGCAGGGTGCTGGTCAAGATCGACC
>CALMTS010000158.1 GCA_937872685.1 uncultured Desulfomicrobium sp. | reverse complement strand
GTTCAGGGTCTGGGCAGGCAGGCCCCGCTCGATCTCGAACTTGTTGTACTTCCCGTAGCTGGCCCGGGTCACGGCTTCGTCGGAGATGTCCGTACCGAGGATGGAGATCTGGAAATTGTTCAGGTTGTTCAGGGCCTCGCGCAGGGCGATGGCGATGCTGTACACCTCCTGCCCGGTCGAGCAGGCCGCGCTCCAGATGCGCAGGGGCACGGGACGGCCGGGATTGGCCTTGGAGCGGGCGTCGATGAGATCGGGCAGGATCTTGTGCTTGAAGACCTCGAAGGGGGATGCGTCGCGGAAGAACAGCGTCTCGTTGGTCGTGATGGCGTTGACGACTTCCTTCTCCATGTTCCCGCTGCGGTCGGCCTTCACCTTGGAGTACAAATCCATGTACGACGCGCATCCATGCTGCTGCATCATGGACTTGAGCCTGGTCTCGACCAGGTATGTCTTGGTCGAGTCCAGGGCCACGCCGCAGATGGCGTGGATGTACTTGGCCAGGACGTTGAATTCTTCGGAGGAGATGGAGGTCATTTTGCCGCCGCTGTTGGAATGAACGACACTAGCGCACCGTGCGCACGATCTCGGAGGCGATCATCTGCAGGGGCGCCACCACGTCCACCACCCCGGCCTCGGCCGCGGTCTTGGGCATGCCGTACACCACGCAGGACTCCTCGTCCTGGCCGATGGTCACCGCCCCGAAGCTCTTCAGGACCCGAAGGCCCAAGGTCCCGTCGCCGCCCATGCCGGTCATGATGACGCCCGTTACCAGGGCGCCGTACTCGCGGGCCACGGAGCGGAACATGTAATCCACGGCCGGCTTGCAGTTGTTCTCGGGCGGGTCGTCGGTGATCTGGATGACCTTGGCCCCGCCCTGCCCCGAAGCCACCCGCATGTGCTTCCCGCCCGGGGCGATGTAGATCACATCGGGCCTGACAACCTCGTTGTGCTCGGCCTCGCGCACCTCGTACTGACACTTGGCGTCCAGGCTCTCGGCCAGGGACTTGGTGAACACCGGGGGCATGTGCTGCACGATGAAGACGGGCACGCCCAGCCTGGGCAGCTGCGGCAGCATCTTCGTCAGGGCGTTGGGACCGCCGGTGGAGATGCCGATGGCCACGGCCTTGGACTTGCCGGTCCGCCTGGACGGCGGCGCCGTGGTCACGACGGCCGGCTGGGGCGCCGGAGCCGCGGCGCCCGAAGGACGCGTTCTCTGTTTGAGCAGGAGCTTGAGCTCCAGACGCTTGGCGTACGCCTTGACGCGCGGCATGAGCGCGGCCTTGAGGGTCTGCACGTTGGCCTGCATGGCGTCGGAGTCCGGCTTGGGGATGAAATCGAAGGCGCCGAGCTCCAGGGCTTTCATCGTGATGTCGCTGCCGCGCTTGGTCAGGTTGGAGAGCATGATCACGCCGACGTCCGGAAAACTCTTTTCGATCTCCTGCAGAGTCTCCAGGCCGTTCATGACCGGCATCTCCACGTCAAGGGTGATGAGGTCGGGCTTCAAAGACGCGATGCGGGTCAGGGCGATCTTGCCGTTATTGGCCGTGCCCACGACCTCGACCCCCGGCATTTCGGCCAGAATGTCGCCCACCACCTTGCGATACATGATCGTATCGTCGACAACCAAAACACGCAGATTCATCCATTCTCCCCGGTTAGACCTGTTCGTCGCCCAGCACTTCCGCGACGTCCAGGACCGCAACAAGGTCCTTGGCTGTCTTGAGCACACCCCGGAAATACTTGCCTTTGACACCCTTGATGTTCGAGGGGGTGGGCTCCACATGCTCCCACTTGTCCGTGACCACGTCGGTGATGCGGTCCACCAGCAGGCCGATGTTCTCGTCGCGCGAATTGACGATGATGATGCGGCTGGTCTCCGTCCGCTTGGACGGGGCCAGGCCCAGTTTGCGGCCGAGGTCGATGATGGTCACGATCCGGCCGCGCAGGTTCATGATGCCCAGCACATAGGAGGGCGCCTGGGGCACCGTGGTCATCTCCATCTGCCTGTTCATTTCCTGAATCAGATTGATGTCTATCCCGCACAGGGCCGAGCCCACATAGAAGCAGGACAGCTGCAGGGGACCCGTCTTTTCGGCCTGCTGTTTCATGCGATTCTCCTTTCGAGCACCCTAAACGTTCAGGGTGAAGCGGGACACAAGGTTTTGCAGTTTCGCCGCCGTCGCCGACAGGCCCGTTGCGCTCTGTTTGACCTGCTCGCCCGACGCGAGAAGGTCGTCGGCCTGGCCCGATACATCCGCGATATCGGATGCGATCTCGCCGGCCACGGTCGAACTCTGGGCCACATTGGAGTTGACCTCGGAGATGCCCATGGAGGCCTGCCCCACATTGGCGGCGATCTCGCGGGTGGTCGCGCTCTGTTCCTCCACCGCTGCCGCGATGGTGGCCACGATGCTGTCGACGTCGGCGATGACCTGTGAAATGCCGTCGATCTCGGTGACCGTCTGGCCCGTGGCATCCTGGATGCCCTTGATCCTGGCCCGGATCTCTTCCGTGGCCTGGGCCGTCTGCTGGGCAAGTTCCTTGATCTCGTTGGCCACGACGGCAAAGCCCCTTCCCGCCTCGCCGGCCCTGGCGGCCTCGATGGTCGCGTTCAGGGCCAGCAGGTTGGTCTGGGAGGAGATGGCCGTGATGGTCTCCGTGACCTTGTTGATCTCCCGGGCCGCGGACCCCAGGTCCTGCACCCGGTTGGAGGCCTGCCCGGCGCGGACCACGGCCTGGTCGGTGATGGACTTGGCCTTGGCCGAATTGGAGGCGATCTCGCCGATGGTCGCGCTCATCTCCTCCGCTGCGGCCGCGACGGTGTTCACGTTGGTGGCGGCCTGCTCCATGGCCGCGGCCACGGAATTCTGGTTGGCGCTCATCTCCTCGGCCGCGGTGGCCACCTGCTGGGCGCGCTCAACCGTCATCGTGGCGCCGCCCGTCATCTGCTCGGAAACCCCGGCCAGGGAATGGGACGCGCGCGACAACGCCGTCACTTCCTGCGCGACCTCACCCAGCATGTTACGCAGGCGCAGCACCATTTCATTGAGCGCCCCGGCCAGAACCCCGATCTCGTCCTTCTGGCTGACGTCCATGGTCCGGGTCAGGTCCCCGTCGGCCATGGCCTTGGCCAGAGCCACGCCCTTGAACAGGGGCGCGGTGATGGCCCGGGTCAGGATGACGCCGATGGCCAGGCCGAGAATCGCGCCGATGCCGACCATCACCAGTGAACGCATCTTGACCGCGGCGGCGTTCTCGCCAGCCTCATGCACATGCTTGGCCGCGCTGCTCTGGACAAGGTCCATCAGATGGTCGAGGTGCTTCTGCACTTCGCCGCGGGCCGGGACCTCCTCCGTAACGAAGACGTGCTCCATCTCCTTGAATTTGGCCTGCGCACTGTCTGAAATCTCGAGCAGTTCGGAAAAAATGGCGAACACCTTTTCCGCGGCCGGGATGCTCTTTCCGTCGTAAACACGCCGCGCCTCGAGCAAATCCCCGTACGAAGCGTATTCCTTGATCTCGGCCACGGACTTGTGCAGTTCGTCATGCACGGGCACAAGCCGCGCTATCCTCTCGCTGATGTCCTTGTTCGTGGTGGAATAGCTCTTCAGCCACTGGCCAAGCGGGCACGTGTCGCCGTCCTCCCCGCCATCGAACCGCTTGCCGTAGAGGGCCAGCCCAGCGACCTTGTTCATGAGTTCGTGGTGCCGGGTGGCCAGCCTCTGCAACTGAACGGCCAGGGCGTCGGGGCTGACCACGTCCATGGCGACCAGGGCGTCCGATATGCCCAGGGCCTTGGTGATGGCTGCGTCCCACACGCCCAGGGCCTGCTCGAGGTTCCCCACGGTTTGCAGGATCTCATCCCCGAGGCCGGTCTGGGTCTTGAGGCCTGCAAGCAGGTCCTTCATCTCGGACTGCCGCTGGGTGATTCTGGACACAACCCCCTTGCGCTCACCGGCGCTCATGACCTGGCCCAGAACCAGGTTCATGTTGCTGCGGATCCGCTGCTGGCGGATTTCGATACCCTGCGAATTCTGAACCGCCAGCATTTCCTCCGCGGAAAGCTTCTGGAGATCATCCTCGAGCCTGTTCAGTGCCACCCGGTCCTGCAGACCGACGACAAGGGTGATGAGGGCCGTGATGACGAAACCGCCGATCAGTTTGTAACTCAGTTTGATGTTCTTCAACGGACTGCTCCCGTGCGAATATGAGATGGCTTCCCTGTCATGAAGCGTAGCGTTTCAACCATTCGTAGATAGACTGCAGCAGCCTCTCCTTGTCCAGCTTGACCTGGTAGTCGTCGATGCCCGCGGCCTTGCCCCGCGCCACGTCCTCGTCGGCGGCCAGGGACGTCAGGGCGATGATGGGCGTCAGCGAGAACCGTTTGTCCTGGCGGATGTTCCGGGCCAGCTCGAAGCCGTCCATGTTGGGCATCTCGATGTCCGTGACCACCAGGTCGTACCGTTCGGGATCGGAATTGAGCATGTTCCAGGCCACCAGGCCGTCCTCGGCCGTGTCCACGGCATACCCGTCGTCCTCGATGAACTTTCTGACCTGGTTGCGGAAGAAGTCCGAATCCTCGACCAGCAGGAGGTGCGGCACGCCGACCTCGCCGGCGTCGTCGGCGATCTCGATGGTCCCGCGCACGGCGAACCATTCGGGCTGCACCGTCTGGATGAGTTCATAGATGTCGACGATGAGCGTCGTGTTCTCGCCGATGACGGCGGAACCGCTGATGCCGGGCTGCTTCAGGGTGAAGCCGTCGATGGCCACCTCGGTTTCGATGGCGTCCACCGGCGGCTTGGCCAGGAGGCCGATCTCGTGGCCGGCCATGAGGAAAACGATGACGATGAGCTCGCCGGTCAGGTCGAGGTGCGCGACAGAGGTCGCCTGATCCAGGGAGAAGACGGGCAGCGTCCCGCCCCGGTACTTGATGACGCGCCTGCCGCCGACTTCCTCGATCTCCCCGGCATCGATGAGCTCCACCCGGGCCACCAGGTCAAGGGGCACGGCGCAGTATTCTTCGGGCGTGTTGCGGAAGACGAAGAGGGAGAGCTTTTCCTGACCCTTGACGGCTTCGCTTTCCTTGGCCGTCTGGGACGCGCGCTCGCGGACCGAGGTCAGGCTCAGGTCGCCCAGGCGTCCGAGGCCTGCCACGTCGAGGATGAGGGCCACATGGCCGTCGCCCATGATGGTCGCGCCGGCGTAGCCCTGGCAGTCCTTGAAGTGGCGGCCCAGGGGCTTGACCACGATCTCCACGGAATCGTGGAGCTGGTCCACCACCAGGCCGTAGCGGAACTGCCCGGCCGAGACCACGACCAGGTTGACGTCGGCCATGGCGCAGCCGGACTCTTCCAGCTGGGCCATGCTCTTCTCGCCGCGCAGGATCTCGCTGACCATGCTCGAAGCGTCGCAGGCCGAGCCGTCCAGGCCCAGCACCGTGGACAGGTACAGAAGCGGGATGAGCTCGCCGCGCAGGAGCAGCACTTCTGCGTCGCCGACCATTTCCACACGCTCCGTGATCTGGGCGGCGGGAATGCGCAGCAGCTCGTCGACGTTGACCTGCGGGATGGCGTAGCGTTCCTGGCCGACGGAAACGAGAAGGCTCGGGATGATGGCCAGAGTCAGGGGCAGCTTGATGCGGATGGTCGTGCCCTTGCCGCGGACCGTCTCGATGTCCACCTGGCCGCCGAGCTGGTCCAGGTTGGACTTGACCACGTCCATGCCCACGCCACGGCCGGAAACGTCGGTGACCTGCTCGGCCGTGGACAGGCCGGGCAGGAAGATGAGGTTGGCCTTCTCCTTGTCGGACATGGACTTGGCCTGGTCCGGCGTGATGAGCCCCTTGCTCAGGGCCTTCTGCACGATCTTGTCGGTGTTCAGGCCGGCGCCGTCGTCGACGATCTCGATGATGACCTGGCCCGCCTCATGGTAGGCCTTGAGGACGATGGTTCCCATGGCTGGCTTGCCCGCGGCGACACGCACGTCGGGCATTTCGATGCCGTGGTCGGCGGAGTTGCGCACCAGGTGGGTCAGGGGGTCGCCCAGGCCCTCGATGATGGTCTTGTCCAGCTCGACGTCGTTGCCTTCCAGCTGCAGGTCGATTTCCTTGCCCAGGTTGCGGGCCAGGTCGCGGACCACGCGCGGGAACTTGTTGAAGATGTTGCCCACGGTCTGCATACGGGTCAGCATGATGGTTTCCTGCAGCTCCGAGGTGACCAGGTCGATGCGCTGGCCCGCGACCTCGATCTGATGCAGTGCGTTGGAGGAGATGGCCTGCATGAGCTGGTTGCGGCTCAGGACAAGCTCCCCTGCAAGGTTCATGAGGTCTTCGAGGAGGCTCACGTGCACGCGCAGGGAGTCGGGCTGGCTTATGG
>CALMTS010000157.1 GCA_937872685.1 uncultured Desulfomicrobium sp. | reverse complement strand
AATCCATGCCTTTCCGCCTTTCCCCCGTCCCCCCATTACCCCTTCAACTTCTCAAACAACTCCACCGCATCCCCCTTCTCCTCGAACTCCCCGCCGGCCAGGGCCTGTTCCAGGGTTGTCAGGGCTTCGGCCTTGCGGTCCAGGGCCGCCAGGGCCAGGGCCTGGTGGTACATGATGGCCGGGTTGCCGGGCGCCAGGGTCAGGGCGCGCTCCAGGACCTTGAGGGCTTCCTCGGCGCGGTCGTTGCGGATCAGGGTGTAGCCCAGGGTGTCGATGACCGAGGGGTTCGAGTTGGCGCGCACGAAGGCGGCCATGGCCAGGTTCACGGCCTGCAGGCGGGTCTTCTCGCCGTCGGCCCAGAGCATGGCCAGGTTGTTCAGGGCCGGCACGTGGTCGTTCTGGGACTGCACGGCCTGCAGATAGAGTTTGGCGGCCCCGTCCTTGTCGCCCTTGAGCTGCACGACCATGCCCTTGCCCGTCAGGGCCTGGGCGTTGGTGGGGGCGTAGGCCAGGACCGTCTCGAACGTCTTGAGGGCCTTGTCCAGGTCGCGGCTACGCAACTGGAACTCGCCGAGGAGTACGCCCATCTGGGCATTTTTGGGCTCAAGCTCCACGCCCTTGGCCAGTTCCTTCTCGGCCCCGGCGCGGTCCTTGCGCGCTTCGAGGATGGCGGCCAGGGGCAGGTAGGACTGGGCCTTGTTCGGGCTCAGCTGCACCAGGCGGCGGGCGCTCTCCTCGGCCTTGTCCACCTCGCCCAGGGCCATCCAGGCCCGGGTGCGCTCCATGGTGCCGGCCCAGGGGTCGGCGGCCTCGAGCTGGCCGTAGAGGGCCATGGCTTTGTCCGTCTCCTTGCGGGCGATGTGCAGGCGGGCCTTGGCCTGGACCAGGCCGAGGTTGGCGGGCTGCTTCTGCAGCTCCTCCTCCAGGACCTTCAGGGCCGCGTCGCTCTTGCCGTGCTGCTGCAGGAAGGCCGAGAGCATGAGGGCGGCGCCCAAATCGCCCGTGGCGCGGGCCTTTTCCAGGCGGGCCTGGGCCTCGTCGGCCTTGCCCTGCTTGTCGAGGACGGCGGCGGAAGCCGTCAGGGCGCGCACGTCGTCGGGCTTGACGCCAAGGGCCAGGTCGTACTCGGCGACCGCGTCGTCGGGCTTGCCCTGGGCCAGCCGGAAGGTAGCGGTATTGTAATAGGTCTGGAGGAACGACGGGTCTGCGGCGCGGGCCTTAGCCAGATAGCCGTCAGCGCCTTCGGCGTCCTTGCGGCCCAGGGCCGCCTTGGCCAGGGCGTTGTAGAGCACGGCGTCGGGCTTGCCGCCCGTGAGGCCGTCGGTCAGCATCTTCACGGCCTCGTCGCCGCGGCCGTTGCGCAGGTAATAGGCGTGCAGGGCCAGGCGCGCGTCCACGCCCTGGGGGGAAACCTTCAGGGCTTCAAGCAGGTCCTGCTCGCCGCCGGCGTTGCCCATGGAAAGCTTGAGCAGGCCGCTCTTGAGGAGCAGGCCGTAATGCGTGGGCGCCAGGGCCACGGCCTTGGCATAGGCGTCCAGGGACTCCTGGGGCTTGCCCGTCAGGATCAGGGCGTCGCCTTTCAGGGCGAAGCCGCGGAAGTCCTTGGGGTTGCCTTCGATCATCTTGTCGGCCACGACCAGGGCCTCGGCCCCGCGCCGCTGCCGCAGAAAAATCTCGCCCTGCATGACCCTGGCCTGGACGAAGCCGGGGGCGTAGTCGAGGACGGTCTGGAACTGGGTCACGGCCATCTCGAGGTTGCCCTGGTAGTAGTAGGCCAGGCCCAGCAGATAGTAGGTTTCGAGATCCGGCTGGATGCGCAGGGATTTGGAGAGCTGCGTCACGGCCTCGTCGAAGTTGCCCGTGCGCGAATGGTAGAGGCCCAGGAGGCGGTAGCCTTCGGCCTTGTTCGGAAATTCCTTGATCATGGCCTCGGCCGAGGTCTTGACCGTCTCGCCCTCGCCCTTGTCGATGAGCAGGCTCCCCTCCTTGTAGCGGGCGAAGAGGTCGCTGGGGTAGATCGAGGAGATGCGGGAATAGACGTCGAGCATGCCCTCGGGATCCCGGTCCTGGGCTTCGAGCTGGGCCAGGGCGTGCAGGGCCGGACGGTTCTTGGGGTCCTTGGCCAGGATGGAGTCGATGACCGTGCGGGCGTTGCCGCGGTCGCCCTGGGTCATGTAATTATGGATAAGGGCCAGCTTGGCCGAGACGCGGTCGGGCTCGATGGAGAGGGCCTTCTCCAGATGCTTGCGGGCGCTGGCCGGATCGCCGGCGATGGTGGCCGAGAAGGCCAACTGCTCGATGGCCGCGGCGTCGTCGGGGTGTTCCTGCAGGTAGGCGTCCAGAAGCGGCACGGCCACGGCCGGCTTGTTCTGGAAGTTGGCGATGCGCGCCAGCTGGAAATTGACGCGTCCGTCGCGGGGGTTCTGCAGCTGGACTTTCTGGAACTCGCGCTCGGCCTGCTCCAGCTTGCCGGTCTCGACGTAGGCCAGGCCGAGGTTGAAGCGCGCCTCGACGAAATTCGGGTCCTTCTCCAAGGCGTTCTTGAAGTGGACGATGGCCCCGTTGTAGTTCCCCTGCTTGAGCAGATTCTCCCCGTCAGTATTCAATGATTCCTTGGTATGTCCCTTGCAACTTGCGAGTCCGGCAAGGAGCAGCATCGTCACTATCACAACAGCGTATCGAGACATTCATCCTCCTGGAAATCCGGCCCGGGAAAAGGGGGCGGATCGTTCAAAAAAAGGACCCTGGCCGAGCATACTGAATTGCTCAGTTTCGCAAGGGAGGCCTACTCAACCTCAGTGCCTAAAAACTGCGTAGGTACTCATCAGAATCAGAATATGTCCTCAAAGCCATAACCATGCCAAACGGCTCGGAGAAATTAATATCAATAAAATTAAATAATTATAACAAAAACGCACCAAAAAGAATTCACAGAAATATCAGTTCAAGTCTGCTTCAATCAGACGATTCCGATAAAATCGGATTCAGATTCCTTCCTTATAATTATTATCTTCACGTAACATTTTCGCGTCTGATCCGAGAATATTCATTAGCATTTACGATCAATACGTAATGATTCTTACCAAGGGATTTCCTACCCTCTCTCCATAAAAAAAGGTAGCATGAAAATTATTTTTTCGGATGTAGGACAATTTTCAACTGTCCTCCATGGCGTCTTACATCCCGTCCTCAGCCATGATGTAGGACATTTTTTGCATATGATTCGATAGAGTTTCATGAATTTCAGGCTTCGCTGCGTAGGACAGGCGAG
>CALMTS010000156.1 GCA_937872685.1 uncultured Desulfomicrobium sp. | reverse complement strand
CACACCCGGTTTTCCTGGGATTTGATTTCCTTGAGGACGCCAACAATCATATCTGTACTCCAATGCTGTGCTAAAGATGAATGAAAGAACAACGGGTTGCGTCAATGCTCCGGGTCTGGCGGGCCAGCCCGGAGCCAGCGCTCTAGGCCGGCTTCTCGCCGGTTTCGAGGTAGTGTTCGAACTGGTCCCTGGTCATGCCCTCGAGGCCCAGGTTGGCCAGGGTGCGGCCCTTGGCGAAGAAGTCCTCGCCGAGGATCATCTGGCCCAGCTTGGCGATGATCCACATGCGTTCCATGGGCAGGCCCGCCAGGTCGCCGAGTTCGATCATGGGGATGAGGCCCGTGGGGATATCCTCCAGCAGGTAGCGGGTGCGCAGGTCCTTCTGCCCCTTGATCTTTTCGTAGGCGGGGTTGCGGCGCACCGCCTCGCTCAGGGTGTCCGCCTTGACGCCGTACGCCTTGGCGTACCACTCGCGGATGGGCGTGATCTCGATGTCGAAGGCCTTGCCCAGCTCGATGCGCTCCCTGTCGACTTCCTCGACAAAGGCCCCGATGGTGGGGGTGATGCCTTCCCAGTAGTAGAGCCATTCATGCTTGGATTCGATCAGGGAGGTGTTCAGGAGCGTCGGCGTCGGGTGCATGATGGCGTTGGCGTTGCCGAGGCTCGTTTCGATGATGTTCTTGCCGCCGACGATCTGGGGGAAGACTTCCTGCAGCAGGGCCAGGGCGCGATGGTTTTCGCAGGCGGGCAGCGTGGCCACGATGAGGTCGTCCTTGATGCCCAGGATGCTGGCGTGGCCGGGCTTGAGGCTGCGGCAGGCATAGATGAGGCTGTTGGTCTCGGCGATGGCGACCTTGGCCGTGCAGCCCATCTGGTCCAGAACATGCCGGAATTCCAGGGAGCCGAAGGTCGCCCCCGGATGCATGATGACGAGCTGGCCGTCTGTCAGGTGGGGGGCGCAGTTTCCGGCGATGGTTTTGTGGGCGGTGGCCGGGGCCACGACCATGACGACGTCGGCGCCCCTGATGGCTTCACCGATGTCCAGGGTCACGAGTTCGGGCTTGCCGAAGCCCTCGACGACGCCGTCCACGACGATGCCGCCCTGGGCGTTGATGGCGTCCACCGTGGCCGGGAAGACGTCGTACAACCTGACCCGGTAGCCCATGATGGACAAATGTCCGGCCAGGGACTGACCGCCGTTACCACCGCCGATAATGGCCCACACTGTACTTTTGCTCATGGTTCTCTCCACAATGACTGTTATTGAAGCATTGAATTGCTTGTGCAGGCATGAGCAATGCAGGTGCCATGGAGGGTCTCTTTTTTATGTTTTTGAAATTAAACAATATTATTGTCTGAATTCGTCCTTCGCCAAGGGCCGCGAATTGCATGGTGTCTCATGGTGTGACACTGTCGAAAGTGGCGGGAACGGAAGCGGTATTAACGGGCCGGATTGAGGGTATGTGTCTAAAAAAGAGACATGTCTAAAATTGACAGGGCTTCCAGAGAGGTACGCATTGATGGACACGAGTTTCTTTTCTTTCAACAGGTTGCGGAAAGAGATCGAGGCCTCGCACCAGCGTTCCCAGGAGTACGGGGTCAGCCGGGAAGAGCGGACGAAACTTGTCTGCCTCACCCCGGCCGAGCTCGCCTTCCGGCAGGAGGCCAACAGGGATTTTCTGGACGTGGCCAACGCGCATATCAAGGAATCCTACGACCTGCTTTCGCCGGACGAGTTCATGGTCGCGGTGGTGGACCGTGAAGGCTACATCCTGCATATGGCCGCCAGCGATCACATCAAGTCCATGTTTGCGGAAAGACACTGCGTTCCCGGTTACCGCTGGACGGAGCGGGACGTCGGCACGACGGCCACGAGCCTGTGCCTCGAACTGCGCGTTCCGGTCCAGCTCAACGACAAGGACCACTATTGCAAGCGCGCCCACGGCTTCACGAGTTCGGCCGCGCCGGTCTTCGGCCATGGCGAGGAGCTGCTGGGAGTGTTGGTGGCCTCCGGGCACGCCGCCAGTGTGCATCCGCACACGCTGGGCATGGTCGTGTCCGCGGCGCGCTCCATCGAACGCCAGTTGCGCATCATGCGCCGCAACCGTGAACTGGCCCGGCACGTGAGCTTTCTGGACGGGGTCATCGACTCCATCAGCGTCGGGATTCTCATCATCGACGCCGACGCCCGGGTCTGGCGCGTGAACCGCAAGGGCCGCCAGATTCTGCGCAAGGACGACCTCGTCGGCCGGCCGGTGTCCGTGCTGAAGGGCCTCGCCATCGATCTTGATGACGTGCGTTCCAGGCCCTCGAGCTGGATCAATCAGGAGTGTACCCTCAAGAGCGAGCACTTTTCGGTCAATTTTCTCTATTCCGTGGAGGTCGTCATCGGGAAGGACGGGGCGATGCTCGGGGCCGTGCTCGTTTTCGAGGAGGTCGACTCCATCCGCAAGATGGCCAAGATCGCCGGCACCAAGGCCTATTTCACCTTCGACAGCCTGATCGGTTCCTGCGACGAGTTCCGCAAGGCCATAAGCCTGGCCCGCAAGGCTGCCCAGTCCAATTCCACGGTGCTCATCCGGGGCGAGACGGGCACGGGCAAGGAGCTTTTCGCCCAGTCCATCCACAATGCCAGCCAGCGCAAGGGGCATCCCTTCGTGCCCATCAACTGCGGGGCCATCCCCAACGAGCTCCTGGAAAGCGAGCTCTTCGGCTACATGGACGGGGCCTTCACCGGCGCCCAGAAGGGCGGCCGGGCAGGCAAGTTCGAGCTGGCCAACAACGGGACCATCCTCCTCGACGAGATCGGCGACATGCCGCACGACATGCAGGTCAAGCTCTTGCGCGTGCTGCAGACTGGCGAGGTCTACCGCATCGGCGCGCGCCAGCCGGTGCTGATCGACGTGCGCATCATCGCCTGCACCCACGTGGA
>CALMTS010000155.1 GCA_937872685.1 uncultured Desulfomicrobium sp. | reverse complement strand
CCTTCAAATCCATCAGCCAGGCCAACAACACCATTCAGCAGGCCATGGCCGGCGCCGAGAGGGTCTTCGAGATCCTAGACGCCCCAGACCTACACGAGGAGTCGGGCGGCACGGCCAGATACACCCCTCCTTTCGAGTCTCTGTCCTTCGAAAACGTGACCTTCTCCTATCCGGGCAACAGGGAGCCCGCCCTGCGCAACGTCAGCCTGGAGATCAGGGCCGGCGAGAAGGTCGCCCTCGTGGGCCAGAGTGGCTCCGGAAAAACGACGCTGGCCCATCTTATCCCGCGCTTCCACGACTGCCGAGAGGGAGTCATACGCATCAACGGCCTGCCGGTCACGGACTACGACCTGATCAGCCTGCGCACGAATATCGGCATCGTCTCCCAGGACCCCTTCCTCTTCAACCTGTCCGTGCGCGACAACATCGCCTACGGGCAGGATTCGAAAGACCAGGCCGCGGTCGAAAGCGCCGCCAGGGCGGCCTATGCTCACGATTTCATCCTTGAACTGCCGGAGGGCTACGACACCGTCGTCGGCGAGAAGGGAGTCAAGCTCTCGGGAGGGCAGAAGCAGCGCCTGACCATCGCCCGGGCCATCATGAAGAACCCGTCCCTGCTCATCCTGGACGAGGCCACCTCCGCCCTTGACACGGAATCGGAGCGCATCGTCCAGCACGCCCTGGAGAACCTCATGCAGGGCCGCACCAGCTTGATCATCGCCCATCGCCTGTCGACGATCATCTCGGCGGACCGCATCGTGGTCATGAACAGGGGAGAAATACTTGACATCGCCCCCCACAGCCAGCTGATCGAAAGGTGCCCAACGTACCAGAAGCTGCACAAGCTGCAGTTTAACGAAGGGATATAACAACAAGGACACCCTATGTTCCCTCCTGTCGTGTATCTGATGAATACAGAATACCCGAACCTGAAGGCTCATTCCGTGCAGATCACGAAAATGCTCTTCAGCCTTTCACAGTATTCAAAAGTCACGTTCATCTGCAACGGATTTACAGCTCCTGAATCGAAACTGATCGAGAAAATATACAATCAATACGGAATTGACCTATCAGCTGTTAACTTTCTCGCTATTCCGAAAAAAAAACTGACAGGATTCTCTTTTTTCTTCACGTTGAAAAAACTGAAGAATTCAATAGCCAAAGACTCAGTTTTTTACACCAGATCTTACAATCTTGCGAAAAGGCTGGCGCGGACAAAATTCTTCCATAATAATCCAGTAATCCTCGAGTCACACAAGAAGAGTGGGTATTACAAAGAGGACAGGGTTGCGGACTCGGTCTACATGGAGCAGCGCAGACATATCGAAGAGGGTAACAAAGACATTCGTGTACTCAAGAACATCTACAAAAGCGTCGACGGCATCGTCTTCACGTCCAGCGAGAGCCAAAGCATCGCAACGAAAGAGTTGGGCCTGAAACACACCGCGTATGTCTGGCACCCACTGATCCGCCGGCCACGCGCAACCCTGGCCGGAAAGGGATTCGTGTACTGCGGCTCACTGGGCCAGGGCAAGCTCATCGAACTGCTGCTGGACGCCCTGGCTCTGGCCCCGAGCAACCTCGTCGTCGACCTCATCGGCGGATCGGCTGGGGATGTCCGACGTGTCGGAGGCGAGGCTGAACGCCGGGGTGTCTCCGCAAACATCCGGTTCCTCGACAGGGTGACCGCCAGGGAGTTGCCTGGCGTCCTTGGCGGATACGCCTTCGGCTTGTCCCTCATGGAGGGGCTCAAGGTGACGGATTATGTCGAATGCGGCCTCACGCCCGTCATTCCAAGAATTCCGATGTACGAGGCGATATTCGACGCCCGGACTGCGGTCTTCTTTGAGCCCGACTCCGCTGCATCGCTGCGGGAACGGCTTGATTTCCTTTCCGGGGCCCCGGCGACGAAGTTCGACGACAACGACATTCTGGACAAATATTCTACCGCCAACACTGCTCGCAAAATATTTGAACTGATCGAACAGATCGCAAAACCCGGAACGCCCGAGGGGCGTCTCCGTCTGAATTAAACTTGTGAGCGATCTCATATGATAAATATAAAATCCTTGAATATATACGCGGAAAAAATACTTCTTGCCGCGTATGCTATTTTTCTCGTCAGCATCTCACTTGAGTTAGAAGTCAATCTTTTCCGCACAATTCTTCTTTGTGCTTTCATAAATTTCGGATTTTTCAATCAAGCAACAATCAAAGAGCTTTTTTCAAGCAATTTTGTTAAAATTTCGCTCATTTTTCCTTGCATAGCGCTTATCGCATGGACAATTAGCCCTTATGAAGCAAACGGACTAAAGACATTTGACTGGATAATATACATACTTATTGGACTAATAACAACATTTTTATGGAAAGAAAAATCAATACTTTTTCTTTTGATTATCCCAATAACATGCATTACAGCATCAGCAATCACTTTATTATGGGTATATATAAACTCACTTGATTACAGTTATATATTAACAAAAAACAACAGACTCATTTTGTATATCGGATCTTTCAATAGGCTTGGCCTTTTGTGTGCACTGGCTGCAGCCATCTGTATCGGAACAACGTTCCTTCAAAAAAGATGGGCCATTCCCCTGACGCTCCTTGCCCTGAGCCTGTCATACATCAATTGGTTGACGCAATCCCGGGGCTCCGTTTTCGCCGTTTTCGGAGTCATCTGCCTCTCCATGGCGTACGCTTTTCATCAAAACAAACGATCGCCCGTGGCCCTCTCCCTGCTCGGTCTTTTTGTCACCCTGCTCGTTGTGGGGACATTTTTCGTCAAGGGCAGGATTCTCTCAACCCTCACGTCTTTCGACTTTGCCTTCCTCCTCAACGGACGCGACGACATTTGGCTCGCAGCCTGGGAGATATTTCAGAAATCCCCGCTGGTGGGCCATGGAGTCGACAGCTTCCACGGCGCCCTTCGCGCCCACCTGACCCTCCCGGAGAATCTCGGCAGATTTCCGGCCATCCGGGGCCAATACACGTTCTTCAACGCCCACCAGATGATCCTCGGCATCCTGTGCGAAACTGGCATCGCCGGACTCGCAGTGTTCTCTGTCCTGATTTTCAGGGGGATTGGATCCGCGATCAGGAACCTCCCGCAAACCCTGCCGCCGTTCCTGATGCTTACGGCGTTTCTCATCCACGGCATCGGCGGGTACGGATTTCACCGCAGCTGGAACGCAGCGCTCTTTTTCCTGCCGCTGGGAATCCTGGAAGGATGGAGAATGGTGGTCGCAACGCGCTCGCCCGCGAACGAACCAGGGAAGCCGACTTCCGGAAAAAACACGTGAAATCTGCATGGCCGTGGTCCGCTGCACACGACAGGATCAAAATTTTCCGCTAGGAGGATGTGGCGTGGAACGAATGCGAGGCGCTTTCGAAATTATCTCCCTTTTCCGGGCGTTCATGGCGTGAAAAAAAACGTCCCCCTCGCCAGTCATGTGCCCGAGCGCAGGCAGGCCGGCTAGGGACCACGTGGCCGAACGTAGGAAAACGCCTTTGGAAGGAGTATTTCGAGTGCCGTTTCGGGACAATTCCCGAGCGTTGTGGCTGCGCGTGAACAGTTTCCCCGCAATTAACGGCACCCTCCCTGGAGGCAGCACAGATGCAGATTTTTCATCTCCCCGAAGTGACCCCTGAAATCCCGCGCCGGCTCCTCAACGGCAGGTTCTGTTTCCAGTTCGAGATGCTCCCCTCTCTGGGGCAGAACATCCCCTGCGAATACGATTACAAAAACGGCCATTCCTTCGGAAACACCGCCAAACTCGGGACCTTCTGCGCATGGAAGAGCCCCGCCACCCAACGGTTCCGCAGGAATTTCAACCTCGGGCACAACGACTCCTACCTTTGCCGCAACTGCACGTACAAGAACAGCGTCGCCGACGACTGCACGGTGGAGCGGTTCGACATCGACCAGCCATGACCCCCCACCCGATCGACGTCATCGTCTGCACGCACAATCGCGCCGGAAGACTGGCAACGCTGTTGCGCGCCATGGGGCAGCAGACCGCTCCTGCCTCGTCCTTCGGTGTCCTCGTCGTAGACGACGGTTCCACCGACGGCACGGAGAGCCTGTGCCGGGACTTCGCGCAGTCCATGCCCAACCTGTGGTACGAACGCAACCGGATCAATATGGGCCTGGCCAATGCACGAAACATCGGCATCGCGATGACGACTGCGCCTCTGCTCGCGTTCACGGACGACGACTGCATACCCGGAAGGGACTGGGTGGACAGGATGCTCAGGGCCCTGAACGATTCCCCCATCGTGGCCGGGGCCATCGAGAGCCCGACGGATGATTTCTGGATACTGTGCCATAACATCGGCCAGTTTCATCCATTCCTGAACAGCAGGAAGGGACGGACAACCCGGTTCATCGCCGGGGCCAACATGGGCTTTCGGCGGGAGGTCCTCGAATCCCTTGGTGGGTTCGAACCCGACAGAGTGATGGCGGAAGACATGGAATGCGTCCTGCGCGCAGGACGGGCCGGCATCGGCGTTACTTTCCGGCCAGAGGTTGTCGTCCGACATGTCCCCCCGCGGGCCGGCTTGCGCGAACTCCTCGCATATGCCGCAGATCACGCCCGAGGCACCGTCCACCTCCGGCGCTCCTACCGGACGGAACTCGGAATCCCGGCATTCGCCCTCTCCCCGACCTTTCTGGCGCTCTTTTCCCCGATCATCGGCGTGCTGACCGCATGCAGAATCTTCCTCTCCGATCCGGTTCTCATCACTCGCCATCCGGCAACGTTCCCCGTGGTTTGCGCCCTCAAGACAGCCTGGTGCATCGGGGCCTGCAGGGGCCTGCTTGCCCGCAAGGAGCCATGAATGCCCCCGAGATACAGCGTCATCCTTCCCGTCTGTCACGGCGGCAGGTTCCTGCATACAGCGCTCTCGACCCTGGCCCGGGTGACCGTTCCCCCTGGAGGGGCGGAAGTCCTGGTGGTCGGCGACCGCCCCGGCGCCCTTCAGCGGGAAGCTGCCGGGGAATCCGCCCTGCGGTTTCGCGTCCTGGATCATCCGGGAAGCCGCTCATCGGCCCTCAATGCGGCCTGCGCCGCCGCGCGCGGAGATATTTGGATTTTCGCCGATGACGATTGCGCTTTCCCGGCCGACTGGCTCCAGCGCATCGAACTCGCCATCCATAACCACCCCTGGGCGGCGGTCATCGGCGGCCGGGACGAGCTTCCCCCGCAGGCGCGCCTCTTCGACCGCGCCCTGGACCACGCCCTGAACGCCTTCGTCGGCACCGGAGGGATCAGGACAGGCGCCGGGATCAGGGCCGGACGCTACTACCCCAAACTCTGGAACATGACCGTCCGCGCAGACGCGATTCGTCGCGCATCTGCCGGTTCCACATTTTTCGACCCGGGCCTCGCCGTGCACGAAGACGTGGACCTGATCGAACGGATCATCAGGAACGGCGGGCAGGTGACGCATGTTCCGGAGATCGTGGTCGGACACTTCCGGGACACGACCTTTCCCTCATTTTTCCTGCGCAACCTACGCATGGCCAGAGTCTGCCGGGAACGCGGCATCCACCGCCGGGCGCACCTGGCATTGGCCGCGTTTTTCACCGCCGTGCCTCTTGCGGGTCTCGCCTCGCCGCTCCTGCCGGCCCTTGGGCCCCTTTTCCTCCTGCTATGCGCCGGTTATGGATCGGCATTGGGCGCGACCGGACTAGCCCGGGCCTGGAAATCCTGCCAGCCGGCCTTGGCCGTCGCGGTTCCGGCACTCATTTTCGCGCTGCACCTGGCCCGTGCCATCGGATATTGCCTCACACCCGGCAGGAAGGAGCCCCGATGTGCGACCACGCATTATCCAGAATAAGGGCGGCCCTGGGCATTCTGCACGGGAAGAAGACCTTCGGCGGCCCCGTCATGGGCAGTGTCTCCCTGACCACCCGCTGCAATGTGCGCGGCATCCACTGCTACTATCACTCCCCGGTGTTCCACAGACCCAACTTCCCGCTGGTGCGCAGCGCCAGCCTGGACGCCCAGAGCCTCCCCGCGGCCGAAAAGCTGAATCGGTGCGCAAAGCTGAACGCCGACTCCTCCGCCGTCAGGACACTCATCGACCGGCTTCTCTCCATGGGCACTCGCCGCTTCCAGTTGAGCAGCTTCGGCGAGCCGTTCTTGCACCCCGATGATGCACAACATCGGCCGACTCAAACGCACGGGAAGTCCCTGCCTGACCAACACCAACGGCACCCTGCTCACCAGGGAAGTCATCGACGAACTCGTCGAGTGCGGTTTCGACGAACTCTGGGTGACGACCATGGCCGGTACCGCCGAAGGCTACGCCCGGACCCACCCCGGAACCGCACCGCAGACCTTCGAGCGGCTGAAGTCCTGCCTCCGGTACCTGCGCGAACGCAAAACAGCCCGAAAACGAAAGGCTCCTCTTGTGAACCTCGTCACCATCGTCATCGGGGCCAACATCAGGAAGATGAAGGAGTTTGCGGACCTGGCCCTGGAAGTGTGCGCCGACAGGGTCACGTTCCGGCCGTTCAAAGACATCCGCGGCCCAGGCTTGGCGACATTGCTACCCAGCCCGGAGGACGCAACCGCCCTGAAGGCGGAACTGAAGGAAATCGGACGCTACCTGGATTCCAGGGGAATCCCCCACAATGTCAGCAACTTTCTGATGACCTTCTCCCGACGGTTCGACACCCGGGCGATGTAACGGATCATCCCCTGCTACCTGGGCTGGGTCTCGGCCTACATCAACCCCTTTGGCGACGTCATGGGCTGCTGCGGATGCTCGGAGTCCCTCGGCAACATCCGCGACCAGGATTTCGGCTTCCTCTGGAAAGGGCATGCATACGGGACATACCGACAACAGGCGCTGAACCTCACCCGGCATGGCCAGCCGCCCAAAGGCTGCGACTGACGCCGCTGCGTCCACCATACCCTCAACCTGAAGGCCTTCCGGGCCCTCCACCCCCTGCGGGGCAGGAGCGGCGAGATCGGATCCATAGCCCCCGCGGGCTGTACCGATGGGGAGCAGGCATGACGAACCCGCAAATGCTCCGCAACAGCCTGGCTCTCGTTTCGGGTGACGTCTTTCGCTTTTCCTTCGACCGGATTCCCCTGCGATATCCGAATGTTGACTCCCGACGACTGCCCAACCTGCTGCTGGCCGGGGCGGACCAGCTCCTCGGGAGGCCACGAATGCTCGCGGCGCCACCCGTGATCCAGATCGAGCCCACCAACATCTGCAACCGCTCCTGCCCCCTGTACCCTTCCCGAACCATGCGCCGGCCCGAGGGCATGATGTCCCTCGAAACCTTCGACTCACTCCTGGACGGCACGGCGGAAACGCTGCTGCTGGCCATCCTCTACGGCTGGGGGGAACAGTTCCTGAACGCCGCTCTTCCAGGGATGATCGCCAGATACCGGGGCAAGGGCGTCCTGACGCTGACCTCCACCAACGGACTTTGCCTGCAGACCCCGGGCCAAGGACTGGAGGTCATGGACGCCGGGCTTTCGGCGCTGATCGTGGCGGTCGTCGGCACGACGCAGGAAAGCTACGCCGCGTACCGCAAAAACGGCAGCCACGACCGCGTCCTGCGCTGCATCATAAGCCTGCAGGAGGCCAAGGCGCGTCGCAATTCTGACACGCCCTTCACCAAACTGCGCCTGGTCGCCAACCGCCACAACGAGGAGGTGATCGGCAAAATGAAAGACATGGCCAGGGAGCTAAGCGTGAAAATGTTCTCCGTCAAATCCCCCGGGTGCCTGCTGGACAAGGCCGAGCACACCGAATTCCTGCCGACCTCTCCGGACATGCACCGTTTCGGCGAGAAGCGCACGAAACGGCCCGCAAAATCGACGGTGCGTTGCCGCTACCCATTCAGGTTCTGGGACGGAACGGTGGTGGGGTGCGAATTCGATTACAAATCCGGTTCGACGCAGGGCAACGTGAACACGACGCCTTTCAGAGACATATGGAACAACCGGACGGCACGGAAGCTGCGCGAGTCCGTCCTCGCCTGGGAAAACCGGCCCGAGTTCTGCGAGCACGGCCCTTACGTCGGCCGCGGCAGGAACAGCAGTATCGTCGAATCGGCCATCCTCGGCCGTCAGGGCCGAAATGACATCGACCCTCCCCGATCATGACAAAATTTTCCGAAAGAAAACGTATCGCCCAGCTG
>CALMTS010000154.1 GCA_937872685.1 uncultured Desulfomicrobium sp. | reverse complement strand
GGGCAGCGCGTGGTGCACAGCCCGTCCGTGGCGCAGGTCGATTCGCCCAGGTCCGCGAAGGCCTGCCGCCAGGTCCGGGCCTCATCGTCGCGACCCTCCCGCTCCAGCCGCGTGATCTCCCGCCAGGCCGCGATGCGCTGGCGGGGGGTGAAGGCGATGTGGCGGGACGGGCAGACGGGTTCGCAGAAGCCGCAGTCCACGCACATGTCGATACGCGGGTGGCTGGTCAGGGGCAGCTTCAGCCCGCGCACGTGGGCCTGCGGGTCCTCGTCGAACATCACCCCGGGGTTGAGGATGCCGTGCGGGTCCAGGAGGCGCTTGATTTCGCGCATGATTTCATAGGTCGTGTCCCCCCATTCCAGACGCACGTAGGGCGCAATGGCCCGGCCCGTTCCGTGTTCGGCCTTGAGGGAGCCGTCGAAATCGCGCGTGATGACCACGGCCAGGTCGTCCAGGAATCCGTGCAGCCGGTCCAGTTCCCTGGGGTCGCTGATGCGCGTGGGCAGGGTGAAATGGAAGTTGCCGTGAAAGGCGTGCCCCATGACGCCCGCCTCGTAGCCGTGGCGCGCGAAGAGCCGCTGGAATGCCGCGCAGCCCTCGGCCAGCCGTTCCACCGGGATGTTGATGTCCTCGGTGATGACGAATTCGTCGGCGGCGCGGAAGCTGGACACGGCCGAGAAGAGGCCGCGGCGCACGGCCCACAGCTTCTCGCACTCGGCGTGGTCGGTGGTGAAGCGCGGTGGCGCGACCTGCTCGATGCCCTCCAGGGCCGCGAGGATCGCTGCGGTGTTGCGCTGCAGCGTCTGCTGGTCCTGCGCCCTGGTCTCCATGAGCACGGCGCAGGCGTTGTCCTTGAGTTCGCGCAGCAGGGGCGGGGCGGCGGGCAGGTTTTCCACGGCGCGGATGGACGTGCGGTCCAGAAGCTCCGCCGCCTGCACGGGGCACCCGCCGCGCAGGGCCATGACCGCCCGCGCCGCGGCGTCCAGGTCCGGAAAGACCATCAGCGCCGTGGCCCGCAGGGGGAAGACCGGCACGGTCTCCAGGGTCACGGAACTGACGAAGCCGAGGGTCCCTTCGGACCCGATCATCAGGTGTGTCAGGATGTCTAAGGGGTCCTCGAATTCCGTGAGGGCGTTCACGGCGTAGCCCGTGGTGTTCTTGATGGAATACTTGCGCCGGATGCGTGCGACGAGTTCCGGGTCGGCCATGATCCGCCGGCGCAGGGCCGAAAGGCCCTCGAGAATCCCTGCGTGGGTGGTGCGGAAGGCTGCCGTGCCGGCCGGGTCCGCGGTGTCCAGCAGCGTACCGTCGGCCAGGATGACGCGCATGTGGCGCATGGTCGCGAAGGTGTTCTGGTCCACGGTGCAGCACATGCCGGCCGCGTTGTTGGCGACGATGCCCCCGATGGTCGCGGCCGCGGCCGAGGCCGGGTCCGGGCCGATGCGGCGGCCCAGGGGGGCCAGCAGCGCATCGGCCTCGCCTCCCGTGAGGCCGCAGCCCAGGCGGATGAGCCTGCCGCCGTCCAGCACCTCATGCGCTCTCCAGCGCTCCCCGCGGATGCGCGCGACGATGCCTTCCCCGGTGACCTGGCCGTTGAGGCTCGTGCCTGCGCCGCGAAAGGTGACGCCTGCGCCATGGCGGGGCAGCAGGTCCAGCAGGGACTGCACCTCGGCCTCGCTCTCCAGGTCGATGACGGCCTGGGCGCGGGGCGCGTAAATGCTCGCGTCCAGGGCGAACACGCGGGCGCGCACCGGGTCCAGGTGCAGGCGGTCGGCGGGCAGGATGCGCTCGAGTCCGGCGCAAAGGGGGGAAGGCAGCATGGGCGCTCCGTATGGTCGGTGCCCGTTGCCTGCGGCGCGGGGCGGGTCGGCGAAGGTCCACATCACTAGGTGCGGGGCGGGTTGAAGTCAATGCGCCGCGCCGGCCTTGGCCCGCGCTGTGACCGCCGGTCAGAAAAGGGTTGCCAAGGGCCGTGCTGATCGATAATTGTTTACGCTTCTTGTATGCAGCCTTGGGCTGAATGCTAAATAAAAACATGAGGTTGTGTCGCCGGCAAGACATTTTTGCCGATACGCCTCAAGCAGGAGATCGAATGAAAGCGAAAGTTGCAGTGATCCTGGTGCTGGCCATGTTCTGCGCCGTTTCGGCCCAGGCCGGACGCGTCCTCAAGTTCGGGCACATCGCGCCCACCCAGATCGACGACAAACCCTTCCCCATGCACCGCGCGGCCCTGGCCTTCGCCGAGCATGTGGAGAAGGAGACGGGGGGCGAGATCAAGGTCGAGGTCTTCCCCCTGGGACAGCTGGGCAACGAGCGCTCCATGCTGGAGCAGGTCCAGTTCGGCACCCTGGACATGATGGACTGCACCACCGCGGTCATGTCCAACCTCATCCCCCAGGTCGGCCTGCTGGACCTCTTCTTCCTCTTCCCCAACAAGGAAGTGGCCTACAAGGTCCTGGCCGACGAGGAATTCAAGACCGTCATGGACGCCCTCATGCCTGAAATGGGGCTCATCCCCATCGGCTACGCCGAGAACGAGATGCGCGACTTCGGCGCACGTGACAAAACCATCACCTCGCCCGAGCAGATGAAGGGCGTGCGCGTGCGCGTCATGAACTCCCCCGTGTTCCTGGAGAGCTTCCGCGCCCTGGGTGCCAACCCGGTCGGCATCCCCTTCCCCGAGCTCTACACCGCCTTGCAGCAGGGCGCCGTGGACATGCAGGAGAACCCCATCCCGACCTCGGTCATGATGAAGTTCACGGAAGTGGCCAAGCATCTCACGCGTTCCTCCCACTCCCTGACCTGCCTCTACAAGATGGTCAGCCGCCCCGTCTGGGAGAGCCTCACTCCCGAGCAGCAGAAGATCTTCCTCGATGCGGCCAAGATCGCCGAGGACATCAACCGCTCCGAGAACACCAAGATGCGCAACGAGCTGGAGAAGCTGGCCCAGGACAAGTTCGGCGCGACCATCGCCGACCTGACCCCCGAGCAGCGCAACGCCTTCCACGAAGCCGTCATGCCGGTGCACGAGAAGTTTGCCGAGCAGGCCGGGACCATCCCCAACGACCCCAAGTTCGGCAAGTGGGCTGGCAAGCGCTACTATGACATGATCGTCGCCAAGGTGAACGAGTACGGCAAATAGGTTTGAACGGCACGGCGCACGCGCCGGCGCCGAGACAAGGCATCTGAGCGGCAGGGCCAGTCGGCCCTGCCTTTTTTGAGAGAATCATGAAGAATTTCCTGCGCATCCTCGGCCATTTCGAGGAGCTTGCCGTCGGCGGGCTACTCCTGCTCCTGGCCGTTGGCACCACGGTCCAGGTCTGTACCCGCTACTTCCTTGGCCTGACCTTCGACTGGTTCGAAGAGGGCAGCCGCTACCTGGTGGTCTTCGCGACCTTCGCCGGGGCCGGCATGGCCGTCAAATACGGGGCCCACTTCTCCATGGAGGCCGCGACCCAGTACGCCCCGCCGCGCCTTGCGGCCGCCATGCGCATGCTGGCGGGCCTGATCAGCGCCGCCGTGATGCTCGTCGTGGCCTGGTACGGCTGGGAGCAGACCCGGCTCCTGGCCCGCTACGGCATGACCACGGCCTCCCTGGGGCTGCCCATGTGGGTGGCCTACCTGCCCATCCCCGTGTTCGGGGCCGGCATCGCCCTGCGTTTCGCCGCCCAGGCCTGGAAGCAGGGCCGCATCGCCCTCGGGCTCGACAGCGGGGAGCGTGACTGATGGTCTGGTTCATCGTCTGCGCCTTCCTGGGCCTGCTCATCCTGTCCACGCCCATCTCCATCGTCGTCCTGGCCACCACGGTCGGGGCCGTGAGCCTCTACCTGCACATCCCGATGACGGCCCTGGTGCAGCAGCTCTTCCGCGGCCTGGACAATTTCCTGCTGCTCTCGATCCCGTTCTTCATCCTGGCCGGGAACATCATGGCCGAGGGGCGCATCGCCCACTACCTGGTCGAGTCCATGAACGCCTGCGTGGGGCGTTTCCGGGGCGGCCTGGCCCTGGCCGGCATCCTGACCTGCATGTTCTTCGCGGCCATCTCGGGGTCGAGCCCGGCCACGGTCATCGCCGTGGGCAGCATCATGATCCCGGCCCTGATGCGTTCGGGCTACGACGAGAAGTTCAGCATCGGCCTCATCACCAGCGCCGGCACCCTGGGCATCCTCATCCCTCCGTCCATCCCCATGGTGCTGTATTCCCTGGTCGGCAACACCTCGGTCAGCGACATGTTCATGGCCGGCGTGGTGCCGGGCATCGTGCGCGTGATCATCTTCGGGGCCTATGCCGTGTTCATGGCCCGCCGCTTCAACTGGGGCGCGACCTCGTCGCACACCTTCGGCGAGACCGTGCGCATCCTCGGCCGGGCCTCGTGGGGGCTGGCCATGCCGGTCATCGTGCTGGGCGGCATCTACTCCGGCATCTTCACGCCCACCGAGGCGGCCGGCGTCTCCGTGGTCTACGCCCTGATGGTCGAAACTTTCATCTACCGCTCCCTGACCTGGGAGAAGTTCCGGGTCATCCTGGTCAAGAGCGCCATGCTCTCGTCGGCCCTGCTGTTCATCATCGCCTGCGCCATGCCCTTCATCTGGCTCCTGACGCGGGAGCAACTGCCCGTCCAGGCCGCCGAGTTCATGAGCGCGCACATCAGCAACAAGTACGTTTTCCTTTTCCTGGTCAACGTCTTCCTGCTGCTCATCGGCTGCGTCATGGACATCGTGACCTCCATCCTGGTCCTGACGCCCATCTTCCTGCCCATGCTGGCCCATTTCGGCATCGATCCAGTGGCCTGGGGCATCATGATGATCGTCAACGTGGAGATCGGCTTCCTGACCTTCCCCTTCGGCCTGAACCTTTTCGTGGCCATGGGCATCACGGGCAAGCACCTGACGACCATCGCCAGGGCGGTGCTGCCCTTCCTGGTGCTGCTCTTCCTCTGCCTGCTGATGGTCACCTACATTCCTTCCATGTCCACCTGGCTGCCATCGGCCCTGAAATAGCCGCCCGGTGCAGGCGCGCGCAGACAAAAAGGGCCGCGGGCAGAAATGCCCGCGGCCCTTTGCCGTATACGCCGGATTCGAAGGTCAGTGCGCCACGGAGGCTTCTTCGATGGCCGAACAGCAGACCATGTTCCGTCCGCTGGCCTTGGCCACGTAGAGGGCCTGGTCGGCCTTGGAGATGAGGGACTCGGGCTTGGCCAGGGCGCCGGGCTTCACGCCGGCGATGCCGATGGAGGCCGTGACCCGGAAGCGCTTGCGCTGGATGCGGAAAACGGTCTGGCCGATGACGGCGCGCAGCCGCTCCGCCAGGATCCAGGCCTGCTCCTCCCTGGTCTGGGGCAGGATGACCACGAATTCCTCCCCGCCGTAACGGGCCGGGAAATCCGACTCGCGCAGGGTCTTCTGCAGGATCCTGCCGACCTCGCGCAGGACCATGTCCCCGGCCTGGTGGCCGTAGGTGTCGTTGACGGACTTGAAGTAGTCCAGGTCGATCATCATCAGACTCAGCTCGTCCTGGTGGCGCTGGTGGCGTTTCATCTCCTCGCGCAGGCGCATGTCAAAATGGTGACGATTGGAGATGCGCGTCAGGCCGTCGTGGTCAGCCCGGGCCTTGGTCTTGCGGAACTCCAGGCTGTTGCGCATGGCCAGGGCGAGGTGGTTGGTGGCCGAGGTCAGGATGCGCAGGCGGTCCTGGCCCAGGGCCGAGGCCTCGTTCGAACATATGACCAGGGCGCCGAAAAGGTTGTCGCCCGCGGACAGCGGCTGGGTGATGATCTGCTCCAGCTCCGGCGCGGTGCCGGCGATCCCTTTCGCGGGTTCAACGAACGTGACCTGGTAGCCGCGGACATAGTCCCCGCCCAGGCGTGCCGCCACGCTCAGGAGATGGTTGATCCATTCCTCCTGATGGAGCTGCGGCAGGTTTTCGGGCAGGAAGATCTCCGCCTCGGTCTGGCCTTCGGTTGTGCCCCAGAACACGCCCAGCACGGCGCGGACGTCGAGGAGCAGGCCGAGGTCCTCGGCGCTGTTGGAGAGGATCACGGCCGGGTCAAGGGTTTGACTGGCCTTGGTCAGGACCTGATTGAGGAAGGCGAGCTGTTCGTTCTTGCGGGCCAGAAGCTCGCGTTCCAGGCTGATCTCCCGGGCCATGAGGAAAATATCCTGGTACATGCTGGACACTTCTTCCGCCTGCTGCAGGGCGCGGGCAATTTTTGCCCTGTCCAGGGGGCAGGTTATGAGCGTCAGGAATACGCCCGAGGCCATGAATTCAAGAGCTTGTGGATCGAACTGGTCCGCGACGAGCAGGAGCTGCCAGGACTGGTGCGCGCGCAGCCGTTCCCTGTCCGCCTCGTCCAGGGATTTCCAGGTGGAAACCGCCACGAAGGCAAGCCCACCCTGGGTTGCGGATTCCATGACGTCCAGGGCGGCGTCCAGGGGCCTGTTGTCCAGGGCATGGGTTTCGGGCAGCAGCGGCGCCAGCTCGGACGCCAGTTCGGGGTTGAGCGCCAGACCCAGGTTCGGTCGAAAAAGGGGTTCCATGGAGTCCTCCGGGCAACGGAAAAATGACATTTCGCTTGTATCTAGCAAGTTTGCTGCCAAGGTCCCTGCTTCCCGGGAAGCCGCCCGGGCCGTGCGATACCGGCGGCCGGAGACGTTGCCGCGCGAGTGCCGGTCCCCATGGCGCCCGCGCGCCGGTCAGGCCCGGATATTGCTTTGAACGGGCATGTCGCACGATTCAGGCCCCGTCTGGGGCTCCCTTGATCCGTTCGTGGAGGACGGGGCCATTCTCGGCCGCAAGGTCGCCAATGCCGGCTTCCTGCGGGCGCTGCTGTCCGTCGACCCCTTTGCCGCGTACCATTTCTTCCTGCCGGACAAGCGCAGCGGCCAGGCTCTGGAATCCTTCGTGCGTTCCGTCTGTCCCGGCGTGGCGGCCAAGGTCCGCATCCTGCCCCGCACGGAGCTGCCCGGCCGCCTGGCGTCCACCTCCTACCACTGCTTCCACCTTTCGGACTGCCTGACGCACCAGGGGTTCCTGGCCGCCGTCCGCAACCGCCTGGCCCGCAACGTCTTTCCCGTGACGGGCGTGACCCATTCCCTGTCCTACGCGCGCTACGGCCAGTCCTTCGCCCAGCATGTCTGGGCCGGTGCCACGGCCCGGGACTGTATCGTGGCCACGTCGCGGGCGGGGGCGGCGGTGGTGCGCGAGGAGCTGGCGGCCCTGCGGGAGGTGCTGCACGCCCCGTCGCCGCAGGTGGACGTGGTGCCCCTGGGCGTGTGGTGCGGGGAGTTTGCGAAACTCGAGCCTGCACCGACGCCGGGCGTGCCCGCCGACGCGACCGTGTTCCTGGTGCCGGGGCGTATCAGCCCGTATTCGAAGATGGATCTCCTGCCGCTGCTGCGCGCCTTCCAGAGGCTGCGGCAGGCGGGCGCGGATCTGGGCGGGGCCAGCCTGGTCCTGGCCGGCAGCCCCGACGAGGGTGCGGGACTGCCCGGGACCCTGGTCAACCTGGCGGCCAACATCGGGCTCAGGCTCGTCGTCGTGCGCTGTCCGGACGACGCGGCCAAGAAGGCGCTGCTGCGGCGCGCCGACGTGGTCGTGTCCCTGGCCGACAACCCGCAGGAGACCTTCGGCCTGACCCTGCTGGAGGCCGCGGCCGCGGGCAAGCCCGTCATCGCCTCGGACTACGACGGCTACCGGGATCTGGTCGCGCACGGGAAAACGGGGCTGCTGGTGCCGACGGCGGACAGCGGGGAGGTGGAGGACGTTTCGGTCCTGGCGCCGCTGCTCTACGACACGGCCTACCACCTCTGGCTGGCCCAGGACGTGGCCGTGGACGTGGGGGAGCTGGCCGGCTGCCTGCGCGTCATGCTGCAGCCGGGGCTGCGGGAGGCGATGGGGAGGGCGGCGCGGGAGCATGCCGCCTCGTTCGATTGGCCGGCGGTCATCGGCCGCTATCTGGCCCTGTGGGAGCGGCTGGCCGCGGAGCCCGCGCCGGAGCCCGGGCGGGGCGAGAGCCTGCACCCCCTGGTCATGGACCACGGGCGGGTCTTCGCCGGATACCCGGCGCGGAGGCTGCGGGACGACGATGAGCTGGCGGTCACGGACCTGGGCCGGGCCGTGTACCGGGGCAAGGATTTTCCGGTGGTCTATGCGGGCATCGAGGGACGGGTCGATCTGGAGCTGATGCGCGCGGTGCTCGTTCTGGCCAGGCAGCCCCTGGCCTGGGAGGAGCTGCGCAGGCGCGCCGAGGACCACCCCCGCCTGACGGCCACGGTCATGTGGATGCTCAAGGGCGACCTGCTCAG